>NZ_JANZNP010000002.1:0-259546 GCF_025153065.1 Pantoea sp. XY16
ACCATCTTATCTCAGCCGCCTGGCGCGCTGAAGGGTTGTAAGCCCCCAGCGGGTCGTTAGCTCAGTTGGTAGAGCAGTTGACTTTTAATCAATTGGTCGCAGGTTCGAATCCTGCACGACCCACCAATTAAGAAAGAAGCGCCTTTAAGGCGCTTTTTTCGTTTCCGGGGCACGGACTTTATCGTGCAGGGTGAGAACCTGCAGCAGGTTCGACTGAATCGCCCGGCGATTCAGGCTGATGCGTTAGCATCACCCGGAGGGTGAGGCCCTGGAAGGGCCGAGGCAGTCCTGCACGACCCACCCATTAAGAAAGAAGCGCCCTCAGGGCGCTTTTTTCGTTTCTGCGGCACTAACTCACTTTGAAGAAGCAAAACACCTCAAGTGCTTGAGGTTGTCGCTGCCCGCTGTTTGATCGAGCCTGCGCAGAGAACAGGGTCAGATCGGAAAGACGCAAAAGCCGTCATCCCTGACCTGCTCGGCCCGCGCCGTCCCTGGCGCGGGACGCTTTCCTCTTCTGACCCTGTTCCCTGCGCGTTGAGCATCTGTATTGTTGGGAAAATTACCCTGGTTTGCTTTCCTCAACAGTCTGAAAGCATCACTGGCGTTTTTGTCTTTGGCGCGGGACGCTTTCCTCTTCTGACCCTGTTCCCTGCGCGTTGAGCATCTGTAATGTTGGGAAAATTACCCTGGTTTGCTTTCCTCAACAGTCTGAAAGCATCACTGGCGTTTTTGTCCCTGGCGCGGGACGCTTTCCTCTTCTGACCTTGTTCCCTGCGCGTTGAGCTTCTGTCTTGTTGACAGAGTTGCCCCCAAATCTCGCCCTCACGCCTTTTTCTTCACCTTTGCCACCGCCAGGCTCTCCCAGATATGCATCACCGCATAGCTGCGCCAGGGACGCCAGGATTGCGAGCGCGCTTCCGCTTCTTTGGATGACAGGCCGCCCAGGTTGTTACGGATGGCGATATCCTCTTTGGGAAAAGCATCCGGCCAGCGCAGGGCGCGCATCGCGATATAATGCGCTGTCCAGGGGCCAATGCCCGGCAGGCTGACCAGCTTTTTTATCACCTCGTCAGGCTGCTGAGCGGCGCTAAGACGCAGGTCACCGCTGGCGCAGGCGCTGGCAAAGGCGATGATGGCGCGGGAGCGCGCGGCGCTGACAATGCCCATCGGTGCAACATCGTCCACCGTCAGTCCGGCGATACGTTCAGGAAGCGCGGTATAACGGGTGAGATCGGCAAAAGGCGTCTCGCAGGGCTCACCGAAGGCGGCGGCAAAGCGGCTGCTGACCGTGGTGGCTGCTTTGACCGTTACCTGCTGGCCGATAATGGCGCGCACGCCCAGCTCAAAAGCGTCAAACGCGCCAGGCACGCGCAGACCCGGATGCGCGATCAGGCTGGGCGCCAGCAGCGGATCCTGGGCCAGGCAGGTGGCGATACGCTGCGGCTGCGCGTCAAGATCGAACAGGTCACGCAGACGGCGCAGCAGCAGAGGCAGCACTGGCGTCAGGGACGTTGAGAGCGTCACCTGCAATGCGTTCTTCTGCGGCAGATGGGAAACGCTGACCCAGCCCCGGCAGCGACCCAGCGCTACGGTGCGTCGCCAGCTGCCATCTTCCACTGCTTCGACCTCCTTCATCAGGTGCGTCTGCAAAAACCAGAGCATCGCTGCCCAGTCGTAGGGTGGGCGATAGGCCAGCCGCAGCGTCACGTGGTTGCCGGGCTGCGCACGTTGAGTGCCCGTATCGTCCCGACGCAGCGCGCTCGGCGTCATGCGGTAGCGCGCCTGGAACACATCATTAAAGCGACGCAGGCTGCTGAAACCGCTGGCGTAGGCGACTTCTGTAACCGGCAGTTGTGTTTCGGTCAGCAGCTGTTTTGCCAGCAGCATACGACGCGTCTGCTTCAGCTCCATCGGCGAGACGCCGAGTTCAAGCTGCACGATACGGCGCAGCTGACGCAGGCTAAGGCCGAATTCAGCGGCAATCGCTTCCAGACCTTCGCGCTCCTCCAGCATGCCTTCCTCAATGCGCTGAATCAGCCGCTCCGCCACACGATGCGGCTGATCAACGGGCGCATTGCCGGGTGCCAGTTCTGGCCGGCAGCGCAGGCAGGGACGGAAGCGCGCTTTTTCCGCTGCCTCGGCGCTGCTGAAGAAAAGGCAATTCTTCTGCATGGGTGCTTTGACCGGGCAGATCGGACGGCAATAGATACCGGTTGACGTCACGCCCACAAAGAAAACGCCGTCAAAGCGGGTATCACGAGAGGTCAGCGCCTGATAAGCAATGTCGGGATCGATCATGGTATTTCTCCGGTAAATAAGCACAGCCTACAATGGTGAATCCCGAGAGACTGGCTGTTTTCGGACAGCACAACAGTTTAGAACCATGACCGAAAACAGCCAGTCAGGCTGATGAAAAGTGCGATAATAGGCGATGAAACCGTGACGGGAGAATCACTATGTACTACTTCAAACCGATAGTTACCCCGGTAGGCGAGCTGAAACTGGTCGCCAGCGACAGTGGCCTGGCGGGCATCTTGTGGGAAAATGATGATCCGAAGCGCAACCGATTTTTGCCCCAGACGCGCGATGACGATCATCCCATCCTGCTTGAAACTGAACGTCAGCTCAGCGAGTACTTTACCGGTGCGCGTCGCTGCTTTGAGCTGCCGCTCGATTTTGTTGGTACCGAGTTTCAGAAAAAAGTCTGGCAAGCGCTGGTGGCGATTCCGTTTGGTGAAACGCGCAGCTACAGCCAGATTGCCAGAGAGATCGGCCATCCGCTGGCAGTACGGGCGGTCGGCGCGGCCAATGGCCGTAATCCACTCTCCATTGTTGCGCCATGCCACCGCGTGATCGGTGCCAACGGCAAGCTGACCGGCTTTGCCGGCGGGCTGGATATCAAAGCTTTCCTGCTGGCGCTGGAAGCGCCGCAGTCGCTTCCCGACAAAGCGGCTCCAGAGCCGGTCCAGTTAGTGATACAGGCGGACTAAAAATCCCACGACACAGTCTGACTTTTCCGTTATCGTGTTTAGCATATAAAACACTACGGCGGATTCATCGCCATTATTCGCCTTATCAGGCGATTTTCGTTAATTAGATAAAACGAGAGCTGTGTCATGAGTGTGATGTTCGATCCTGAAAGCGCCGTTTACCCTTTTCCACCTAAACCTGCTCGTCTGAGTGACGACGAGAGGGCGTTTTACCGTGAGAAAATCAAAGCGCTGCTGAAGGCGCGTAACGCAGTGATGGTGGCGCACTACTACACCGATCCGGAAATTCAGGCGCTGGCGGAAGAGACCGGCGGCTGCGTCTCTGACTCGCTGGAGATGGCGCGCTTTGGCAGCCACCATTCTGCCACCACACTGCTGGTGGCAGGCGTACGCTTTATGGGCGAAACCGCCAAAATCCTCAGTCCCGAAAAAACCGTGCTGATGCCGACGCTGCAGGCGGAGTGCTCCCTGGACCTGGGCTGTCCAATCGAAGAGTTTAACGCCTTCTGTGATGCCCATCCCGATCGCACCGTCGTGGTCTATGCCAATACCTCAGCGGCTGTCAAAGCGCGGGCCGACTGGGTAGTGACGTCCAGCATTGCGGTTGAGCTGATTGAGCATCTCGACAGCCTGGGCGAAAAGATCATCTGGGCACCGGATCGTCATCTTGGCCGCTACGTCACCCATAAATCGGGGGCGGATGTGCTCTGCTGGCAGGGTGCCTGCATTGTGCATGACGAGTTTAAAACCCAGGCGCTGCAGCGTATGAAAGCGCTCTATCCCGACGCAGCGGTGCTGGTGCACCCGGAGTCGCCGCAGGCGATTGTCGATCTGGCGGACGCTGTCGGCTCGACCAGCCAGCTGATTCAGGCGGCGAAATCCCTGCCACATCCGCAGATGATTGTCGCCACCGATCGCGGCATCTTCTACAAGATGCAGCAGGCAGTACCGGACAAAGAGCTGCTGGAAGCGCCGACCGCGGGTGAGGGCGCAACCTGCCGCAGTTGTGCTCACTGTCCATGGATGGCAATGAACGGCCTCAAAGCCATCGCAGAGGCGCTGGAGACGGGCGGGGCGGAACATGAGATTCAGGTGGATGAGGCGCTGCGTGAGGCGGCGTTACTGCCGCTTAATCGCATGCTATCCTTTGCAGCGGAACTTAAACTCAACGTGAAGGGCAACGCCTAAGCGTTCCCGGACAGGTGCTCAGCATGGATTTCTTCAGCACACATAATATTCTGGTTCATATTCCTCTGGGTGCCGGGGGCTACGATCTCTCATGGATTGAGGCCATCGGCACGCTGGCGGGCTTACTCTGTATCTGGTTTGCCAGCCTGGAAAAAATCATCAACTATCCGTTCGGTTTGATCAACGTTACGCTGTTTGCGGTGATCTTCTTTCAGATCCAGCTCTATGCCAGCCTCCTGCTGCAGCTCTTCTTCTTTGCCGCCAATATCTATGGCTGGTACGCCTGGAGCCGTCAGACCGCCGATCATCAGGTCGAGCTGAAAATCCGCTGGCTGCCACTGCCCAAAGCGCTGGCCTGGGCGGCGGGTTGTGTGATCGCCATTGCGCTGATGACCCTCTATATCGATCCGGTGTTTGCGCTGTTAACCCGTACAGCGGTGACGCTGATGAACGGTCTTGGCCTGTCGGTAGCGATGCCCGCGTTGCAGCCGGATGCTTTCCCGTTCTGGGATTCCTGCCTGATGGTGTTGTCGATTGCGGCGATGGTGCTGATGACACGCAAATATGTTGAGAACTGGCTGCTGTGGGTCATCATCAACGTGATTAGCGTGATGATTTTCGCCCGTCAGGGCGTGTATGCGATGTCGCTGGAGTATGTGATTCTGACGCTGATTGCGCTGAACGGATCGCGTATGTGGATCCGCAGCGCGCGGCAACAGGGTTCCCGCGCGCTCTCGGCTCAGTGAGTGTGTGCTTCGCCTTTAGCGTGAGCGTGGTCATGATCAGGGTCGTGAGAATGACTGTGATCATGGCCGGAGGCAGCAGCGCTGCTTAAGCCGAGTTCACACTCGGCACCGGCACAGGGCTGATACTCCATCTGCACGGTCGCATGCGCAATTTGATAGTGCTGGCGCAGATAGTCGTGGATACGATGCAGCAGCGCATCGTGATCGTAAGGCGGGATGACCTGCGCATGCAGCGTCAGCAGCGGCTTTTCGCCGACCTGCCACAGATGCACATGGTGAACATTGCGCACTTCGGCGATGTTCAGCGTCAGATCCCGTATCAGCCGGTTCACATCCAGCGAATGCGGTGTCCCTTCCAGTAACTCCTGCAGACTTTCACGCAGCAGCGCCCAGGCGCTGCGCAGCACCAGCAGGGAGACCAGCAGTGACAGAATCGGGTCGATAGGCGTCCAGCCGGTCAGCAGAATAATCACCGCCGCCACAATCGCGCCCACCGAACCCAGCAGGTCACCCATGACATGCAGCGCGGCAGCCCGCACGTTGAGGTTCTTTTCTCCACTGCCGTGATGCAGCAGCCAGAATGACAGAATATTGGCCAGCAGGCCGCCAATCGCGATCCCCAGCATCAATCCGCCCGTCACCGGCTGCGGGTCGGCAAAGCGACGCACTGCCTCCCAGACGATAAGCACGGTAATGCCCAGCAGCGCAATCGCGTTAACAAATGCCGCTACCGTGGTCAGACGCAGCAGGCCAAAGGTGTGGCGTGCATTAGGTTTACGGCGTGAGAAATGGACCGCCAGCAAGGCCATCAACAGAGCGGCGGCGTCGGTCAGCATATGCCCGGCGTCCGCCAGCAGCGCCAGTGAACCTGAGAGCCAGCCGCCAATGACTTCAGCAACCATGAAGACGACTGTCACCCCGAAGGCGGCCGCCAGACGCGTGCGATTACTATCCTGCCCGCTATGAGTGTGGGTATGTGCCATAAGATTCCAGTTTTTTCAGTAACCTGTTTGCGAATAATATCAGTAATTGCCACGTCTCAGACGTGTCCTGATGCTGTTTAACCTGCTCCGTCAGCTGCTGGCTGAGTTGCGCGCCATGCTCCAGCCCTGCCAGCAAGCAGCTTCCTTTCATCCGGTGTGCTGCTTCGGCGAACTGCGTCCAGTCTGCGCGTTCGTGTGCCTCACGCATCACAGCCAGGTCCTGTGTCACCGTACTGTGCAACGTCTGGCTCAGACGGCTGAGGAATTTGTCATTCTGCTGCGCCAGCTGCCACAGGTTGTCATCCAGTGTCGCCAGCGGATCGTCCTGCCACTCCTGCTGCCACTCCTGCTGCCACTCTGCCAGCAGCGCGCTGAGATCGGCTAACTGCATCGGTTTAATCAGCACACGCTCGCCCGCCTCAGGTGACTGCGACAGCAGCTGCGCGTCAGCCGAGCAGAGCACCCGCATCGCCTGACGTCTGCGCTGGCGGTCACGACGACGCAATATGCGCAACAACAGCGTACCGTCAGGGCGCGGCATCATCTGGTCGATAAACAATAGATCATAAGGCTGCTTTGCGTCGGCCTGCAGCAGTGCGCGTCCCTGTTCGAAGATGTCAGCCTGAATTGCAAAGCGCGCCAGCTGCTGCTGCATCACCAGCAGATTGGCTGGATGGTCATCGACAATCGCCACCCTAAGCTGTGGAAAGCCGGGCAGGGTCGTGTCGTCTGCGTGGTTTACCGGTGCACAGATCTGCAGCGGCAGCGTCACGGTGACCTGAGTACCGTGCCCAGGTTCAGAGGCGAGCCGGATGTCGCCGCCCATCCGCAGCACCATTTCCCGGCAGATAAACAGCCCCAGGCCGCTGCCCTGCACCGAAACCGATTTACCGGACGGCGCCTGATACCAGGGATCAAACAGCTTCTGCTGCTCCTCTGGCGGAATACCGCTGCCGCTGTCGCTCACTGTCAGAATCAACTGTTGTTGCTGTGCGGCCAGCGTCAGGCGAATCGCGCCGTGGCGGGTGAATTTTAGCGCATTGGTCATCAGGTTGTTTACAACCTGCTGAAGGCGGTCGGCATCAATCAATACGGTGCCAGGCAGCGGCGTCAGCGCCTCGACGATCAGACGTGGGCCGTCAGCGCGCATCAACGGATGATAAAAATGCTGCTGTTGATCGAGCCACTGCGCCAGCGCCAGCGGGCGAGGTGCCAGGGTAAAACTGTTGCTCTCGATGCGTGCATGATCCTGCAGGTCATTCAGCAGAGTCAGCAGCGATTGTGCGCTGCTGTGCAGTAGCGAAAGGTTCTGGCTGCTGTGCTGCTGCTTCTCCAGCTCCAGCAGACCCAGGATCGCCTGCATTGGGGTACGCAGCTCATGACTGACGGTCGCCAGAAACTGGCTTTTCATTGCATTGGCATGTTCCGCCTGTTCACGCTGCTGACGTTCCCGGCGCTGTTGCCAGTAGCGGCGCGCCAGCAGCAACAGCAGCAGCACAATGGCCGCACCTGCCACCGCCAGCACCATCATCGGCAGCGAACGCATCGCTATCACGCTGCCGGGCTGCGGCGGGGTTGACCAGCTGTCGCGCATCTGGCTCTGTGTGTCAGCCGGGATCTGCTGCAGCGCGCGATCCAGCAGGGTGCGCAGCACCGGCTGGCCAGGCGTGACGCCCAGCGCGATCGGCCAGGCGATATCGCTGGCGGCAAAGGCGAGATGAATACGGGCATCATCCCGGCTGGCGATGCGCCAGCGGGCGGAGAGTACGTTATCGACCAGCACATCGATCTGCCCCTTTGCCAGCGCGTCATAGAGACTATTACGATCGGCAAACGGCTGTGGCTTGAGATCCGCAGGGAGCAGACGCAGCGCCAGGTCATCCTGCAACACGCCGATCCGCTTGCCCTGCAGGTCGCGCCAGTGAGCCAGCGTATCGGACTGGACGCTATAAATGCCCCACAGCGCACGCCACACCGGCAGCGACGTGCTCTGCATCGCATCGCCATTCAGCGGCTGCATCAGCTGCAGCATTGCCTGCTTTTGCTGAATCAGCGTGCTGGCCTGACGGGGATTACTGACCCACACCGGCTCAAACGCTAATCCGGTGCTCTGCGCAATCGCTTTCAGCAAATCCACGCCATAGCCTCGGGCAGTTCCGCTGGCATCGCGATAACTCCAGGGATAGTTGTCCGGTTCGGCGGTATAGGTAATACGCGGATGATCGGCAATCCAGGCGCGCTCAGCGGGGCTGAGCATCAGAGTCTGGGTGTCCTGATAGCGCGGCAGGCTGCTGCTCCAGCGTGCCTGTAGCGTGTTCATCAGTTCTGCAGGCAACTGACGCAGGCTCTGATTTATCCAGCTGATAAGCTGGGGATCGCGCGCCACCGCGCGCAGGTTGAGCTGGCCGGCCTCAATATGGGAGGCGATCTGATAAATCTGGCCCTGTTGCAGCTGGCTCAGCAGAAAACCGGCGCTGGTCTCATCTGCCACCACATAGTCATTTTGCTGATTAAGCAGGGTATAGAGCGCCTGCAGGTCGCTGCTGTAGCGTTGCCAGCTGTGACGGGCCGCCAGCGCAGATGGCAGCTGTGCCAGCGTGCTGTCACTGATAGCAAGCGAGGCATTCTGGCTGTTAAACATCACGGCACGCTGGTTTTGCTGATTGCGGTAAACCCGCAGCGGACTGCTGAACCAGTTTTCGCTGCTCAGGGTGCCGGGTGGCAGTGGGTTGCTCCACATGCCCAGCGCAAAATCGATCTGGCCGCTGGTCAGCGCCTGCATCAGATGTGGTTGATCGCTGTAGAGGTTAAGCGTGAACTGCGCACCGGTCAGCTGTCGTAGCGCGGAAAGATAGTCGGCATTGATGCCATAGAGGTCATTGCCGATGCGCATTGCCCAGGGCGCGTGGTTCTCTTCCAGCAGGCCGACGCGCAGGATCCTGCCCTGCATCGTTTCCGCGTGCGTCACCGGCAGCATCATCGGCAGATTCACGCTGCTCACCGGACGCACCTCAGCCAGTCCGGTGCCGCACCAGAACAGCAGGATCAGCAGAATAACCCTCACTGCTGGGCTTTCCACAGGTCAGCCAGTTCCACTACTGAGCGGGCTCCGGTTTTTTCCAGAATGTTCTTTTTATGAGTACTGACCGTTTTGTTACTGATGTGCAACTGAGCCGCGATTTGCAGATTGGATAGTCCACTGGCCAGCAGTGCCAGAATCTGACGCTCCTTCTGGGTCAGGGGCAGCTCAGGCTCATCATCCATCACCGGAAAGGCCGTCTGACCGCCCAGCACCGCCAGGATGGCGCTGAGTAATTGCGTCATGCGCTGACTCTTTACCACGTAACCGGCCGCACCCAGCGCCTGGGCGCGACGCACATAGTGGCGGGTCTGCTGCGCAGAGTAGATGAGCACCGGGCAATCAGGCCGATGGATCTTCAGACGACGAAGAAACTCCAGGCCATCACTGTCCGGCAGGCCGATATCCAGCACGATAATGTCCAGTGGCTCCTGAAGTAAGGGGCGGGCGGCTTTTTCACTGATGGCAGAGAGGAGTTTAATGGGTATGGGTGACTGGCTCAGGGCAGCTTCCAGTGCCACTTCAACCAGCGGATGATCGTCAATCAGAAGCAAAACGGCCATGAAGGATTTCCTGTAAATTTCACAGGATTAGCATAGCGGAAGAGTGGGGCAGAGGGGAGAAAAACCAGGAGAACGTCAGCTCTCCTGGTTTTAAACAGAATTACTGGGTGGTGCCGTCGGTTTTGGTATCTACGTCGCCGCCGCCCACTTTAGTCTGAACTTTTTTGTTGATGTTCGGACATTTGCCATCTTTACACTGGGCGTTCTGGTCCATTTCGTTAGCAGACATATTACCATGGCTGGTGGTGCTGCCAGACGTTGCAGGATTTGTGTCGGTGCCAGTGTTATTAATTTTGCTGTTATCAACATTATTTGGTGGCAGATTCTCTTTTGCTCCACCCGCCGCTGCACCTGCACTGGCTGCCTGATTCGCTGTACCGTTATTGCTGCTGCTGTCTGCAGCCAGTACCGCGCCGCTGCTCAGTGTCATTGCTGCTGTCAAAAAGATTAAGGCAAACTTTTTCATCATTATGCTCCCGTTAATAAATGAAGAGGCTTTAAGCCCAGAGGTGCAATTTCGGGTAAAAAAATTCCTGACGAAATAAAATTCGCCATTTGGCTTAAACAGGGTAATTAAATAAGGTAAGCGGGACTTTCCTCAGTGCTTACCATTAAAAAGTCTAGTCGCTAAGCTGATTAATGCAAATATGACCCGCACATTTAACCCGCAGCAGGAATTTACACCCCTGGCGCTTCGGGCTACATTGGGCAGGATGTGTCCGGCGGGCGTCGGGCAAGAAATAATATGGAATCAGTATGAATTACCAGAACGATGATTTACGCATCAAAGAGATTAAAGAGCTGTTACCTCCTGTTGCGCTGCTCGAAAAATTCCCGGCGACCGATCGTGCTGCACAGACCGTTTCACAGGCCCGTCAGGCGATTCATCAGATCCTGCAGGGCAAGGACGATCGTCTGCTGGTGGTGATTGGACCCTGTTCAATTCATGACACCGAAGCGGCGAAAGAGTATGCAGGCCGCCTGCTGGCGTTGCGTGATGAGCTGAAAGGCGAGCTGGAAGTGGTCATGCGGGTCTATTTTGAAAAGCCGCGCACCACGGTGGGTTGGAAAGGGCTGATTAACGACCCCTATATGGATAACAGCTACCAGCTTAACGACGGTCTGCGTCTGGCGCGTAAGCTGCTGCTGGAGATCAACGACAGCGGCTTACCGGCAGCGGGCGAGTTTCTGGATATGATTACCCCGCAGTATGTGGCTGACCTGATGAGCTGGGGCGCGATTGGTGCGCGCACCACGGAATCTCAGGTACACCGCGAGCTGGCATCCGGTCTTTCCTGCCCGGTTGGCTTTAAAAACGGCACCGATGGCACCATCAAGGTCGCGATTGATGCGATTAACGCAGCGGGATCGCCACACTGTTTTCTGTCAGTGACAAAGTATGGTCACTCCGCCATTGTGGAAACCAGCGGTAACGATGACTGCCACATCATTCTGCGCGGCGGCAAAGAGCCGAACTACAGTGCGCAGCATGTTGCAGAGGTCAAAGAGGGCCTGGCAAAAGCGGGTCTGCCACAGCAGGTGATGATCGATTTCAGCCACGCCAACAGCAGCAAGCAGTTCCAGCGTCAGATGATCGTAGCAGACGATGTCTCACAGCAGCTGATTAACGGTGAGCAGGCGATTGTCGGTGTGATGATTGAGAGTCATCTGGTGGAAGGCAACCAGAGTCTGGAGAGCGGCAAGCCACTGGTCTATGGCAAAAGCGTCACCGACGCCTGTATCGGCTGGGAAGATACGGACAAGGTGCTGCGTCAGCTGGCGGCAGCGGTTAAACAGCGCCGCGGCTGATTGGTTATTCAGACTCATTAACAAAGTCTGGCCGGATTCGCTGTGGAGAGTGAGCCTGCTCAGGGAACACGGTCAGATCGGAAAGACGCTCAAGCCAGTCCCTGGTCGCTCTGCCCGCGCCATCCCTGGCGCGGGACGCTTTCCTCTTCTGACTCTGTTCCCTGCGCGTCGAGCTAGTTTATTGCTGCCAGACTTAGACGGATTTGAATATGTGATTAGTCTGGTACGTACTCACATCCAGGATTTTACTCTGGCAGTTAAACATGACGCGCAGCATTGTCGGGCGCAGCCCAATAAAAAAGGCCAGACTTTCGTCTGGCCTTTTTGCCTTTTCAGCGAAAAATTACTTCGCTTTACCCTGATTCGCAACGGCTGCGGCTTTCGCAGCAATCTCGTCCTGGTCGCCCAGGTAGTAGCGTTTCAGCGGTTTGAAGTTTTCATCGAACTCATACACCAGCGGAACGCCGGTAGGGATATTCAGCTCGAGGATTTCATCTTCGCCGAGGTTATCCAGATATTTCACCAGCGCACGCAGTGAGTTGCCGTGTGCGGCAATAATCACTTTCTCACCGCTTTTGATGCGCGGCAGAATGGTGTCATTCCAGTAAGGGATAACGCGGTCGATGGTCAGCGCCAGGCTTTCGGTGGTTGGCAGCTGCTCCGGAGTCAGTTTCGCGTAACGCGGGTCATGGCCCGGGAAGCGCTCATCTGAACGATCCAGCTCTGGCGGGGTAACGGCAAAGCCGCGACGCCACTGCTTAACCTGCTCGTCGCCATATTTGGCGGCCGTTTCCGCTTTGTCCAGACCCTGCAGCGCACCGTAGTGACGCTCGTTCAGACGCCAGGTTTTCTCAACCGGCAGCCAGGCCTGATCCAGCTCATCCAGCACATTCCACAGCGTGTGAATCGCACGCTTCAGTACGGAGGTGTAAGCGAAATCAAAAACAAAGCCCTCTTTCTTCAGCAGCTGACCTGCTGATTTGGCTTCGCCACGACCTTTCTCAGAAAGGTCAACATCATACCAACCGGTAAAGCGGTTTTCGTTGTTCCACTGGCTTTCGCCGTGTCGCACCAGAACCAGCTTAGTTACAGCCATAGCTTAACTCCTTAATACTGTGATGTTTCTGTGAGATTGGAAACCTGCTGCTGCCCGCATGAAACACGAGCTGATTGCGCCATACCATAACGGAAAAGCGGGCAGCGCGTAAGCCTGTGTGTGACGCACTGCGCGTTTTTCAGCCGGAGGCTCAGCGTAGCGTGAAGCGATACCGCGTCACGGATTCCCAGCGATCTCCCGGCTGCAGCCAGCAATCAGGCTGAGGCCACTCAGCATGATTAGGCGAATCCGGTAAAAATTCACTCTCCAGCGCAATGCCCTGAAATGCATTATAGCTCGCCTGCTCACGGGCACGGGTGCCGGCCAGGTAGTTGCCGGTATAGAACTGCAGTGCCGGTGCCGAGGTAGTCACGCTGAGCTGCAATCTGCCATCTTCCGACCAGAGTTCTGCCGCAGGCTGACTATCGTCGCCTGCGCTGTTGAGCAGAAATGCATGGTCATAGCCCTTCACCGCGCGCTGGTCATCGTCTGCCAGGAAATCCTGCGCCACGACTTTGGCGTTGCGGAAATCAAAGCTGGTATCGGCAACGGCTTTCAGCGGCGCATTCGGAATACCTTCGCTGTCGACCGGCAGATACTGGTCGGCGTGCAGTTGTAAGCGATGCTGGCGTGCGTCGCCATGATGCGCATCAAGGTTAAAGTAGGCATGGTTAGTCAGATTGACCGGGCAGGGCTGATCGCAGCGCGCTTCGTAGCGGATGCTCAGGCAGTTCTGGTCATCCAGTTGATAGCGCACGTCGGCAATCAGATTGCCCGGATAGCCCTGGTCGCCATCCGGCGAGTCGATGCGGTAGTGCACTTCGCTGTCGGACTGGCTGACAATCTGCCAGCGGCGTTTATCGAAGCCCTCCGGCCCGCCATGCAGCTGATGGGCACCCTGGTTTGGCACCAGCTGACGGTTCAGTTTATTCAGTTTTGCCCCGGCGATGCGGTTGGCGTAACGGCCCACCGTGGCACCCAGATAGGCATCCTGGTGCAGGTAGTCAGAAGGCGTGGCGCAGCCAAGCAGCGCTTCACGCACGGTGCCATCCTGCATCGGGACGCGGGCAGAAAGCCAGGTTGCGCCCCAGTCCATAAAGGTCGCCAGCATGCCGTTGGCATTACGCAGCACCGTTATGCGCCACGGCTGACCGTCGGGCGCATGGGAATTGACGTCATTCAGCATTGGCCCGCTCCTTCAGAGGCTTTGCAGACGTAGAAGGTCTCTTTGATGCCGGTCGCGGCTTCATACTGCTCAGCAACGGCGGCTTTCACCTGATCGACCAGATCCAGTGGCATCAGTGCCACGATGCAGCCACCAAAGCCGCCGCCGGTCATGCGCACGCCGCCGCGTTCACCAATCTGCGTTTTCACGATCTCAACCAGCGTATCAATTGGCGGCACGGTGATCTCGAAATCGTCACGCATTGAGGCGTGCGACTCGGCCATCAGCTGACCCATACGTGTCAGGTCGCCCTGAGTCAGCGCATCGGCTGCTTCCAGCGTTCGGGCGTTCTCGGTCAGAACGTGACGCACGCGTTTTGCCACCTGGGGGTCGAGCTGCGCCTGGGCTGCTTCAAACTCGGCCAGTTCAACGTCACGCAGGGCCTTCTTATTGAAGAAACGCGCGCCCGCTTCACACTGCTCGCGACGGGTATTGTATTCGCTGCCGACCAGGGTGCGGCGGAAGTTGGAGTTGATGATCACCACCGCGATATCTTCCGGCATCGACACCGGACGGGTGCCCAGCGTGCGGCAGTCGAGCAGCATCGCGTGATCTTTCCTGCCCAGTGCGGAGATCAGCTGGTCCATGATGCCGCAGTTACAGCCAACGAACTGGTTCTCCGCTTCCTGACCATTCACCGCGATAGCCGCGCCATCCAGCGGCAGGTTATAGAGCTGCTGCACCACGGTACCGACCGCCACTTCCAGCGAGGCGGATGAGCTCAGACCTGCGCCCTGTGGCACGTTGCCGCTGATCACCATATCAATGCCACCGAAATCGGCATGACGCTGCTGCAGATGTTTCACCACGCCGCGCACATAGTTGGCCCACATCGGTTCCTGCACGCTGACGATCTCTTCGTCCAGCGAGAAGGTGTCCTGCGCATTCTCATAATCGGCAGCGACTACGCGAATCTGGCGGTCGTCACGGCGGGCGCAGGCGATGACTGTCTGGTAATCGATGGCACATGGCAGCACAAAGCCGTCGTTATAGTCGGTGTGCTCGCCAATCAGGTTAACGCGGCCCGGCGCCTGAATGGTATGCGTTGCAGCGTAACCGAAGGTGTCAGAGAAAAGCTGCTGCGTGATGGTTTTTAAGCTCATTGTTGTGCCTCACGGAAGTGAACGTCGCTGACAGAACGCAGACGTTCCGCCGCCTGTTCCGCCGTTAAATCGCGTTGGGTTTCGGCCAGCATTTCATAGCCAACCATAAATTTACGTACCGTTGCTGAGCGCAGCAGCGGTGGATAGAAGTGCGCATGCAACTGCCAGTGGTCGTTGGCTTCGCCATTAAACGGCGCGCCGTGCCAGCCCATGGAGTAGGGGAAGGAGCACTGGAACAGGTTGTCGTAGCGGCTGGTCAGAAGCTTAATGGCTTTTGCCAGATCGGCACTCTGCGCTTCACTGAGATCGGTCAGCTGTTTAACGTGCGCTTTCGGCAGCAGCAGAGTTTCAAACGGCCAGGCAGCCCACCACGGCACGACGGCCAGCCAGTGTTCGGTTTCCACCACGGTGCGGCTGCCATCCTGCTGCTCACGTGCCAGATAATCGACCAGCATCGGCGAGCCATGTTTTGCGAAATAGTCGCGCTGATGATCATCTTCGCGCTGCGCTTCATTCGGCAGGAAGCTGTTGGCCCAGATCTGACCATGGGGATGCGGGTTTGAGCAGCCCATCGCCGCGCCTTTGTTCTCAAACACCTGCACCCACGGATAGTGCTGACCCAGATCGGCGGTCTGCGCCTGCCAGGTACGCACCACTTCTTCCAGCGCGCTCAGTGACATCTCCGGCAGAGTTTTGCTGTGATCGGGCGAAAAGCAGATGACCCGACTGGTGCCGCGTGCGCTTTCACAGCGCATCAGGATATCGTCGCTCTCGGGCGCGTCAGGCGTGTCGGTCATCAGCGCAGCAAAGTCATTGGTAAAGACATACGTGCCAGAATAGTCGGGGTTTTTGTCACCGGTAATGCGGGTATTTCCGGCACACAGGAAGCAGTCCGGATCGTGCGACGGTAAGGTATTAACTGCTGGCGTTTCCTGCGCGCCCTGCCACGGACGCTTGGCCCGATGAGGTGAAACTAAAATCCATTGATCAATCAGTGGATTGTAACGGCGATGGGGATGAACGACCGGGTTGAATTTTTCCATGTGAGATCCTGGTAAGCGTCAAAAGCCAGAGAGGCATCGGTAAAAAGTAGCACATCAGCGCGCCCGAAAGCGTGATCAAGTCTGGATAAATGGTATCGTTTACACAAGCTGAATATTCTTATTTCGTGGCATTGTGTGCAGTAATGCGGGATAAAAGGCAGGCCGGAATGGTAGCGATTACACAGGTGTACTTTAAAACGCCGCGATAGCGGCGTTGAGGGGCCGATGTGAACGCGTTAGCGCAACGTTTCCTGCTGAAAAGCGTAGCCGCCTTTATCGGGAACAAAGCTCAGGCGATGCGTGATACAGGCGGGCGCATCTTCGGCATGATGGGAAACAAACAGCAGCTGAGTGCGACCTTCGCCAATCAGCACATCGACGAAGCGCCGCACCAGCTGGCGGTTAATCGGGTCAAGTCCCTGGAGTGGCTCGTCCAGAATCAGCAGCGTCGGATGCTTAACCAGCGCGCGGGCAATCAGCACCAGCCGCTGCTGTCCCCAGGAGAGTGAATGGAACGGCGCATCGCCCAGCCGGTTATCCATTCCCAGCAGTGTCAGCCACTGTTGTGCCAGCGCTTTCTGCCGATCGGATGCCGCCTGATAGAGACCGATGGAGTCGAAGAAGCCCGAAAGGATCACCGTCCGCACATTGGTGCTGACGCGATAATCGAGGTGCAGACTGCTGCTGACATAGCCAATATGCTGTTTGATATCCCAGATGGTTTCGCCACTGCCGCGACGACGGCCAAACAGGGTGAGATCATTGCTGTAGCCCTGTGGATGATCGCCGGTTACCAGACTCAGCAGCGTCGATTTCCCGGCGCCGTTCGGGCCAGTGATCTGCCAGTGCTCGCCTGCGTTAACCCGCCAGTTCAGCCCCTGAATGACCGGTCGGTCGTTGTAGGAGACGGTGCCGTTGCGCAGGATAACGCGCGGCGCATCATCCGCCAGTGAGGGCAGCTGATCCGGCACATCCGCTTCGGGCAGCGCCATTCCCATCAGCTGTTCACTGTGTGCCAGCTGTGCCACCAGCGCTTCCGTTAAAATCGTCTGGCGTGGGCCACTGTGAGTAAGAGTGCACTCCGCCAGCACACCCACCTGCTGAACGAAATCGGGAATGTCATCAAAGCGATTGAGCACCAGCACCAGCGTAAACGCCGGGTGCTGCAGGTTGCGCAGCGTATCGGTCAGGCTGGCGCGTGACGCCACATCCAGTCCGTCAAACGGCTCATCCAGAATCAGCAAATCTGGCTGGTTCATCAGGGCCTGACAAAGCAGGGTTTTGCGGGTTTCGCCGGTAGAGAGATATTTGAAGCGGCGTGACAACAGCGGTTCGATACCAAACTGCTGAGCCAGTTGTTCGCAACGTTCTGGCTGCTGCACTTCCGCCTGAATGACCTCTGCCACGGTCAGTCCGGTATCCTCTTCACCTTCGCTGAGCATGTCGGTGTTGTTGCGCTGCCACTCCTGCGCCACCAGCGTCTGTAACTGTTCCAGTGACAGCCGGACCGGCCTTGTGAAATCGCTGCTGACGGAACCCGCAAGCGGGGGCAATTCACCGGAGAGCGCGCGCGCCAGTGAGGATTTACCGCTGCCGTTGGCACCGACAAAGGCCCAGCTTTCGCCGCGCTGCAGTTCCACCTGATTCAGACTCAGTATCCGGGTATCACTGAGATGAAACGTGCCTTGCAAAATATGCAATGAAGCCATGATCTGTTCCATTTTTTGCATCGAGTTACTGAGTTGTAACCATTGCCCGCAGTGAAGTCAACTCAACCGCTAGAGCAGGGTAGCGACGATAGCGTTCTCTGCATTGAAACTGGCGATCACCGCATCGCCGGGCTGCAGCTTCAGCTGCTGTAACTGTGCATTACTCAGAGTGGCACACAGGGTTTCGCCGCTGGCGAGCTGCATCAGCACCTCACTCATCTGCTCACCCGGTTCGATGGCAGTGACGATGGCGGTCAGCTGATTGTCTTCCTCTGCGGCGTCACGACTGATACGGATCCACGGCGCTTTGATCAGCACCAGCACCTCTTTACCCGCCGCCAGCTGCAGACGATCGGCGCTGCGCTGGGTCAGCGCAACATTGAGTTGCGTGACGCCATCAGCCAGCTGAATCATCAGATGCTGAACCACCTGCTGCGCATCGTTGCTCACCACGGTGCCGAACAGCTGGTTGCGGGCGCTGGTCTGCAGTGAAAAGCGGGCGATGGCCGCCAGCAGGCTGTCGAGCGGCAGTGTATCCTGCTGCAGTGCATCAAAGGCTTTCTGCTGGATCTGCTCCATCAGATGAAACAGCTGAATCAGGCGTTCACCGTAGCGGGTCAGCGTTGCACCGCCGCCGCCTTTGCCGCCGGTTGCCCGCGCCACCAGCGTTTCATCCGCCATCTGGTTCATCTCATTAATCGCATCCCAGGCACTTTTGTAACTGATGCCAGCCAGCTTCGCCCCCTGACTGATCGAGCCGGTCTGCTGGACGCGTTTCAGCAGCTCAATACGTCGTGGATCGGCAAACAGTTTCTGTTGTAAACGGATATGAAGGGACAGTTCGGCTTCCATGACAACTCCGGCAAAGGGTTAAGGCGAAGGCCGATGATAGCGGCGTTTTATGTCCAAAGTAAAAGCACGAAAAGGGCTGCGCAAAATTTTACTGACCCGTTACAATCACTTTTTTGTTAGCAGAGTGAGACTCTCCATGCTGGAATTACTGAAAAGCCTCGCCGTGGCTGTACTCATGGTCCCTGTGGTAATGGCGCTGATGCTGGGTATGATTTATGGCCTGGGTGAAGTGTTTAATATCTTCTCTAAAGTGGGTCATCGCGAAAAATCTTCAGCCCGTTCCCATAATTAATTTCTGTGACGCCCGCCATCCTGGCGAGCGTCATCATTTTTGTCCCGCATTGATTCAACCTTCTCTGACACCTGCCGATAATTTACTGAACCTCCCTGATATTGCGTTATATTATTCGCTACACAACGAATAGCCGGAGAGAATCATGTCATCAAATTACACCCGCTGGGGCGTCGCGGCGCTGGTCACCGTATCGCTGGCCGGACAGGCAGTGGCCGCCGATAACATTACCGTGTTCGCCGCGGCTTCGCTGACCAATGCGATGCAGGATATTGCCAGTCAGTATCAGAAGGAAAAGGGCGTGACAGTCGTCTCTTCGTTCGCCTCATCCTCCACGCTGGCGCGTCAGCTTGAACAGGGTGCGCCTGCCGACCTGTTTATCTCTGCCGATCAGCAGTGGATGAATGATGCGGTGGCGAAGAAAAGCGTGATAACCCGCACCCGCTATACCCTGCTGGGCAACGACCTGGTACTGATTGCGCCACGGAGTGCCGCAGCTAAAGCGGTGACGCTGGATCCGCAGACCGACTGGAAAACATTGCTGCACGGCGAACGTCTGGCGGTGGGCGATCCGGACCACGTTCCGGCGGGTATCTATGCTAAAGAGGCGTTGCAGAAGCTGGGAGCCTGGGATGGCGTTGCGCCCGCGTTAGCGCCCGCTAATAATGTGCGGGCAGCACTGGCGCTGGTCGAGCGTAACGAAACCCCATACGGCATTGTCTACGGATCTGATGCGGTCGCCAGCGATAAAGTGCAGGTGGTCGGGCGTTTTCCGGCAACCAGTCACAAACCGGTGGAATATCCGATGGCGATCGTAAACGATCACGACACGGCCACCGTTCAAGCCTTTTATGATTACCTGAAAGGGCCGCAGGCTGCGGCGATTTTCAAACATTACGGATTCACACCGACGAAATGATACTCAGCGATCCCGAATGGCAGGCAGTGCTGCTTAGCCTTAAAGTCTCTGGCATAGCCGTGCTTGGCAGTCTGCCGTTTGGCATTCTGATGGCCTGGATTCTGGTGCGCTGCCGTTTTCCCGGCAAAGCGCTGCTCGACAGCCTGATCCACCTGCCGCTGGTGCTGCCGCCAGTAGTGGTAGGTTATCTGCTGCTGGTTAGCCTGGGGCGACGCGGCTTCATTGGCGAAAAGCTTTTTGACTGGTTCGGTTTCAGCTTTGCGTTCAGCTGGCGCGGTGCAGCGCTGGCTTCCGCCGTTATCGCCTTTCCCTTGATGGTACGCGCTATCCGGCTGGCGCTGGAAGCGGTGGATAGCCGGCTGGAGCAGGCGGCACGTACGCTGGGTGCCGGACGCTGGCGGGTCTTTTTCACCATCACACTGCCGCTGACGTTGCCAGGCGTGATCGCCGGAACGGTGCTGGCGTTTGCCCGATCGCTGGGCGAATTCGGTGCCACCATTACCTTTGTGTCCAATATTCCCGGTGAAACGCGCACGCTTCCGCTGGCAATGTTTACCCTGATCGAAACCCCTGGTGCAGAGGGTGCGGCGGCGCGGCTCTGTATCATCGCTATCGTACTGGCACTGGCGTCACTGCTGGCGTCGGAAGGGCTGGCACGCGCAGGCCGCAAGCGGATGGGAAGCTGATGCTATCACTCAATTTTATGCAGCAGCAGGGCGCTCACCAGCTGGAGATCGACCTGCAGATCCCGGCCAAAGGCATCACCGCCATTTTCGGTGTTTCCGGTGCCGGTAAAACCTCACTGATCAACGCCATCAGCGGACTGACTCAGCCGCAGCGCGGGCGGATTGAGCTTAACGATCGTCTGCTGTTTGATGCGGAGCAGAAGGTTGCGCTGCCGCCGGAAAAACGCCGCATCGGCTATGTGTTTCAGGATGCGCGGCTCTTCCCGCACTATCGGGTCCGGGGCAACCTGCAATATGGTATGGCCCCGGCGATGAAAGCGCAGTTCGACAGCCTGGTTTCGCTGCTGGGGCTGGAGGCGCTGCTGTCGCGCTTTCCGCTGTCGCTGTCGGGCGGTGAAAAGCAGCGGGTTGCGATTGGCCGGGCACTGCTGACCGCACCGGATATGCTGCTGCTTGATGAACCGCTGGCGTCGCTGGATCTGCCGCGCAAACGTGAGCTGATGCCGTATCTGCAAAAACTGGCGAAGCAGGTCGATATTCCTATGCTCTACGTCTCGCACAGTCTGGATGAGATCCTGCATCTGGCTGATAACGTGCTGGTGCTGGATGCGGGCAAGGTCAAAGCCTTTGGTCCGCTGGAGCGGGTCTGGAGCAGCAGCGCGATGCGGCCATGGCTGCCGGTAAGCGAACTGACCAGCGTGCTGCGGGTGCAGGTGCTGGAGCAGCATCCCGACTATCCGATGACCGCGCTCTCGCTGGGCGATCAACACATCTGGGTCAGCCGGGTGAATCAGCCGGTGAAAACGCCGCTGCGTATTCGCATCGCCTCATCAGATGTCTCGCTGGCGCTGCAACCGCCACAGCACACCTCCATTCGCAACATTTTACCGGCACAGGTAGTTGAGCTGCTGGAGGTCGGAGACCAGGTGGAGGTGAAGCTGCGTATCGGCATCAGCGAACTCTGGGCGCGCATCACGCCGTGGGCGCGGGATGAACTGGGCATCCGGCCGGATCAGTGGCTTTATGCCCAGATAAAAAGCGTTTCGGTAACGCCCTGATTACAACACGTACTGACGGAGGGTGTCGGCAATGCCGGGTTCAAGATTGGTGCCGATTACCTTTTTCACCCGCGCTTTGATCGCCTCGTCGGCATTGCCCATCGCCACGCCCAGACCGGCCGTTTCCAGCATGCTGAGGTCGTTGTAGTTATCACCAAACGCGATCACATCGGACATGCTCAGCCCCAGCGATTCAACCCACTGCGCCAGCCGTTTGCCTTTGCTGTTGCCGCCTCTGGCGATATCCACCTGATCGTGCCATGACCATTCGCAGGCCAGCCCCAGCTCCGCTT
The DNA here is from genome assembly GCF_025153065.1 of Pantoea sp. XY16. Lineage (NCBI taxonomy): Bacteria > Pseudomonadati > Pseudomonadota > Gammaproteobacteria > Enterobacterales > Erwiniaceae > Pantoea > Pantoea sp. XY16. The sequence continues at coordinate 21,635 of NZ_JANZNP010000002.1, forward strand.
CCACTGTAGTGGCGAACTGTTGCAGCTCCTGATGGTTGTCGTGCGACAGGGCAAACTTCCAGATCGAACCGGCGTCACGTGCCGCCTGGGCTAAATCAGGCACCTGACAGAACAGCGGACGCTGATGCTCAGGCAGCGATTCGGCCCACTTCAGGGTGCGCATCACATGACCGGTCGGCGTCTGATAGAGCATGGCATCATCCACGTAGAGCAAACCGTGAATCTGCTGCTGATCCAGCCTATCAATCACCTGTAACGCCAGCTGCGGGTCGAGAGGATCGGACGCCAGCACCTTTTTCGCACGGTAATCATACAAATAGGTGCCATTACAGCAGATTGCGGGTGTATCCAGTTGTAGCGCCTGATAAAAAGGGTGGATAGCGCAGTGATGGCGTCCGGTCACGATAGCGACATGAACACCCGCCTGGCGGGCCTGGTTCAGCGCGTCAATTGACTGCGGCAGAATCGTTTTGGCTGGGGTCAGCAGCGTGCCGTCGAGGTCGAGGGCAATTACTCGGTAGCTCATTCATCCTCTCGTTTTTTCAGGTTTGCAGGGGCTGAAGTCTACACCTGTCCACGGTCCGGAGACAAAAAACAGGGCACAAATGATTCCAGCGTAGGGTAATAAAACGCGCTACAGTGATTCACAGATATGATCAGGCAGCAAAAAAAGGAGAATGCATGAAACAGGTTGTCTACACCGCCAGTCCCGAGAGCCAGCAGATTCACGTCTGGCAGATGAATGATGAGGGTGCGCTGACGTTGCTTCAGGTGATCGATGTCGCCGGCCAGGTTCAGCCGATGGTGGTGAGTCCGAAACGCGATTTTCTCTATGTCGGTGTGCGTCCCAATTTTCGCGTGCTGGCGTTCCGGATTGCCGCCGATGGTACGCTGACCGAAGCCGGTCAGGCAACGCTGCCCGGCAGTCCGACCCACATTTCCACCGATCGCGAGGGCCGGTTCCTGTTCTGCGGCTCCTACAATGATGCCTGCGTCAGCGTCAGCCCGATTGGCGATGATGGCATTCCGCAGGCCCCGCTACAGGTAATCAACGGCCTGGATGGCTGTCACTCAGCCAATATCGACACTGACAATAAAACGCTCTACGTCCCGGCACTGAAGCAGGATCGTATCTGTCTGTTTGCGCTGGGCGCAGACGGTCAGCTGACGCCGCGCAAACAGGCGCAGGTCACGACGGTAGAGGGTGCAGGCCCGCGTCATATGCAGTTCCATCCGGGCGGCCAGTATGCTTACTGCGTGAATGAGCTGGACAGTACTGTTGATGTCTGGGCATTAAATACCGGTGAAGGCGAAGCGGAAAGCGTGCAGACGCTGGATATGATGCCGCCGGACTTCAGCGGTACGCGCTGGGCAGCCGATATTCACCTGACGCCGGATGGCCGTTTCCTCTACGCCTGCGACCGCACCAGCAGCACGCTGGCGATTTTCAGCGTCAGCGAACTGGGCGATGAACTGACGCTGGAAGGGTTCCAGCCGACGGAAACGCAGCCGCGCGGGTTCAATATCGATCACAGCGGACGTTTTCTGGTGGCGGCGGGACAGAAATCGCATCACATCGAAGTGTATGCGATTAGCGAACCGAAGGGGCTGTTACAGCCGCTGGGACGTTATGCGGTAGGGCAGGGCCCGATGTGGGTGGTGATTCACCAGTTGCAGGCGTAACGCATCGTGAAAAAGCCTCTCCCGGGTGGGAGAGGCGTGAAATTGTTGACGGCGTTTGCCACTGCCAGCTGTGAGATCGTGCAGACACAGGCAATAGGGTCAGATCGGAAAGACGCAAAAGCCGCCATCCATGGCGTGCTCGACCCGCGCAATTACGCACCTCATTCCTGAGGTGCGTCCGTTGCCGGGCCAACGCGTTGCGTTGTTCAAAAACGCTCCCGGCGTTTTTTTCCGGGCGGCGGGACGCTTTCCTCCTCTGACCCTATTCCCTGCAGTTTAAGCTAATGCGTTGCTGCCAGGTCACTCAGCTTTGGGTTTGTCAGACGGACTGAATTACTGATAATTCACGGTCAGCGAGGCGCTCGCCAGTGCGTGGAAATGCACATTAAAGCCGACCATTGCGCCACTGGCGCCTTCATCCACCTCAATCGTCTCCACATCCAGCGCATGCACGGTGAAAATGTAGCGATGGGTTTCGCCCTGAGGCGGCGCCGCGCCACCATAGCCCGCCTGACCGAAATCGGTACGGGTCTGGATTGCGCCTGCTGGCAGTGACGCTTTGCCGGAACCGGCACCCTGCGGCAGTGACGTGGTGCTGGCCGGAATATTCGCCACGACCCAGTGCCACCAGCCGGAACCCGTCGGCGCATCAGGATCGTAGCAGGTCACCACAAAACTTTTGGTGCCTTCCGGTGCCGCTTCCCAGGCAAGATGGGGAGAAATATTCTCGCCCTGATAACCCATGCCGTTGAAAACATGCTTTTCTGGCATCTTTTCGCCGTCATTAAAGTCCTGACTAAAAACGCGCATCACATCTCCTTAACTGTCGATGAATAGCCTTTCATCATAACCAAAAGCACCACCAGTGCCAGTGGTCAGCCCGCATCAGGCGGCAAAATGTTGCGAATGTTCCAGCGCGCTGCCCATCGCCTGCACCAGCTGACTCAGCGCCTGCGGCGAGATGATGTAGGGCGGCATCAGGTAAATCAGTCGGCCAAACGGCCGGATCCAGACGCCCTGTTCAACAAAGAACTGCTGTAGTGCCGCCATGTTGACCGGCTGATGGGTTTCCACCACGCCAATCGCCCCCAGCACGCGCACATCGGCCACCTGTGGTGAACGGCGCAGCGGCAGCAGCTCAGCCCGCAGCTGCTGTTCGATCGCGGCCACCTGTCGCTGCCAGTCACCTTCCGCCAGCATGCTCAGGCTCTCCGCCGCCACCGCGCAGGCCAGCGGATTCCCCATAAATGTCGGGCCATGCATAAAACAGCCTGCCGCGCTGCGGCTGATGGTATCAGCCACCTCGCGGGTAGTGAGGGTCGCCGCCAGCGTCATCATGCCGCCGGTCAGCGCTTTGCCGACACAAAGAATATCCGCGGTAATACCCGCGTGTTCACAGGCAAAGAGCTTGCCGGTGCGGCCAAATCCGGTGGCGATCTCATCCGCTATCAGCAGCACGCCATAGCGGTCGCACGCTTCCCGGACCTGCTGCAGATAGCGCGGATGATAGAAACGCATCCCGCCCGCACCCTGCACAATCGGCTCCAGGATCACCGCCGCCAGTTGCTGGTGATGCTGTTCGATCAGTCGGGTAAAATCATCGAAGTCGCGCGCGTCCCATTCATCATCAAAGCCGCAGGCCGGAGCCGCCGCAAAGTGGTGCTCAGGCAAATAACCGCGCCACAGGCTGTGCATCGAGTTCTCGGGATCGCAGACCGACATCGCGGCAAAGGTATCGCCGTGATAGCCGCGCTTCAGCGTCAGGAACTGCTGGCGAGTTTCACCCCGGCCCAGCCAGTACTGCAGCGCCATCTTCATCGATACTTCCACTGCTACCGAGCCGGAATCGGCCAGGAAAACGCACTCCAGCGCCTCAGGTGTCATCGCCACCAGCTGACGACAGAGTGCCACTGCTGCCGGATGGGTAATGCCGCCAAACATCACGTGCGACATCTGCGTGACCTGCTCCGTGAGCGCCCGGTTCAGGCGGGGATGGTTGTAACCATGAATTGCCGCCCACCACGATGACATTCCATCCACCAGCTCACGGCCATCGGCCAGCTGCAGCTGAAAACCCTGCGCGGCAACGACCGGATAGCAGGGCAGGGGATCCCGCATCGAGGTGTAAGGATGCCAGATATGCTGGCGGTCAAAACGGGCATCATCCAGGGAGAAAAGGGGGGTAGTCATCGGAGTTGTAAACCAAAATAAAAAAATATAGTTTACAAGTATACCCCTGCTTTCTGTCGGGATGACACCCTTTTCTGGAGTACCTAATGGCTAAACGCTGGACAATTGCACAGGCGCAAGCGCTGTTTGATCAACCTTTTCTTGAACTGATGTTTAAAGCGCAGCAGGTGCATCGTCAGCACTTCGACCCGCGCCAGGTGCAGGTCAGTACCCTGCTGTCGATTAAAACCGGCGCCTGTCCGGAAGATTGCAAATATTGCCCGCAGAGCGCGCGCTACAAGACCGGCCTGGAGTCGGAACGTCTGATGGAAGTGGAGGAGGTACTGACCTCCGCGCGTCAGGCCAAAGCCGCGGGTTCAACCCGTTTCTGCATGGGTGCCGCGTGGAAAAACCCGCACGAGCGCGATATGCCTTACCTGGAAAAAATGGTTGAAGGCGTGAAGGCGATGGGAATGGAAACCTGCATGACGCTCGGTACGCTCAGCGATCAACAGGCGCAGCGGCTGGCGGGCGCGGGCCTCGATTACTACAACCATAACCTCGACACCTCACCGGAATTCTACGGCTCTATCATCACGACCCGCAGCTACCAGGAACGTCTCGATACGCTGGGCAAAGTGCGCGACGCCGGGATCAAAGTCTGTTCGGGCGGTATCGTTGGCCTGGGCGAAACCGTGAACGACCGCGCCGGTCTGCTGGTGCAGTTAGCCAATCTGCCGACGCCGCCAGAGAGCGTGCCGATCAACATGCTGGTCAAGGTCAAAGGCACGCCGCTGGCGGACAACGATGACGTAGAGCCTTTCGATTTTATCCGCACCATCGCGGTAGCGCGCATCATGATGCCAACCTCGCATGTGCGTCTCTCCGCGGGCCGCGAGCAGATGAGCGAGCAGACTCAGGCGATGTGCTTTATGGCCGGGGCGAACTCGATTTTCTACGGCTGCAAACTGCTGACCACGCCGAATCCGGAAGAGGATAAAGACCGCGTGCTGTTCCGCAAACTGGGGCTGAACCCGGAGCATACCCACACCCAACATGGCGATCAGCAGCAGGAAGAACAACTCAGCGAGCAGCTGTTCCATGCCGACACTGAACAGTTCTACAACGCGGCACTGTAATGAGCTGGCAGCAACGACTTCAGCAGGGGCTGGCGCAGCGCCGTGCGGCCGATGGCTGGCGGCAGCGTCGAATCATCGATCAGCAAGCCACCCGCACGTTAGAGAGCGGTGGCCGCCGCTATCTGCACTTCTCCAGCAATGACTATCTTGGTTTAACCCGCCATCCGGCGGTGATTGCGGGCTGGCAGCAGGGCGCGGCGCAGGCGGGGGCGGGGGCGGGTGCCTCGGGACACGTCACCGGTTATCACCGTCAGCACGCCGATCTTGAGGCGCAGCTGGCCGACTGGCTCGGCTACGACCGTGCGCTGCTGTTTATCTCCGGATTCGCGGCCAATCAGGCGGTGATTCATCTGCTGGGCGAGAAAAACGATCGCATCCTGGCCGATAAACTCAGCCATGCCTCGCTGCTCGACGCCGCCAGCCACAGCCCGGCGCAGCTGCGGCGTTTCAGTCATAACGATCCGGAGAGCCTGGCAGCACGGCTCGCGTCACCCTGCGAGGGGGAGACGCTGGTGGTGACCGAGGGGATTTTCAGCATGGATGGCGACAGTGCGCCGCTGGCTGCGCTGGCACAACAGACGCAGCAGGCAGAGGGCTGGCTGCTGGTGGATGATGCACACGGCATCGGTGTAGTAGGTGAGCAGGGGCGCGGCAGCTGCTGGCAGCAGGGCGTTAAACCGGAACTGCTGGTGGTCACCTTTGGCAAAGCTTTTGGCGTCAGCGGTGCTGCGCTGCTGTGCGACGCCGATATCGCTGACTATTTCCTGCAGTTCAGCCGGCATCTGATTTACTCCACCGCCATGCCCGCCGCACAAGCCACTGCGCTGCAGGCGGCGCTGCGCGAAATTCAGCAGGGCGATGTGCTGCGCCAGCAGTTGCAGCAGAACATTGCGCATTTCCGGCGTGGCGCGGCCTCGCTGCCGTGGCAATTGATGGACTCTGCCAGCGCGATTCAGCCGCTGCTGATAGGTGAAAACAGCGATGCAATGGCGCTCTCTCAGCGACTGGCGGAGGCAGGCTGCTGGGTCAGTGCGATCCGACCGCCTACCGTGCCGCCGGGAACGGCCCGGCTGCGTATTACCCTGACCGCGGCACATCGCCCTGAAGATATTGACCGGTTACTGGAGGCGCTGCATGACGCTGCGGGTTGATAAGCAGGCGGTGGCGCGCGCCTTTGGCCGCGCGGCCAGCCATTATGATGCGCATGCTGCGCTGCAGCGCCTCAGCGGCAATGCGCTGCTGGCACGTGCACCCGTACAGAGCGGACTGCAGCTGCTGGATGCCGGGTGTGGCACCGGCTGGTACAGCAGGGTATGGCGTGAGCGGGGCAAACAGGTCACGGCGCTGGATCTCTCTCCGCAGATGCTGCAACAGGCGCGGGACAACGACGCGGCGCAGCACTATCTGGCGGGCGACATCGACGCACTGCCGCTGGCGGATAACAGCCTCGACCTGGTGTGGAGTAACCTGGCTGTGCAGTGGAGTGAAAATCTGCCCGGCGCGCTGCGTCAGTTCCGGCGCGTGCTGCGCCCCACTGGCACGCTGCTGTTTTCTACGCTGGGCGATGGCTCGTTGCAGGAGGTGCATGAAGCCTGGTCCCATCTGGATGCGTCGCCGCACGCCAACCGCTTTCTCAGCGAGACGCAGATTGCGGCGGCCTGCTACGCAGAGCAACTGCATTGCAGCGCGGAAAAAGTGACGCTGCATTTTCCCGATGCGCTCAGCGCCATGCGTTCGCTGAAAGGGATCGGCGCGACCCATCTGCATCAGGGCCGCGACGGGCAGCTCCTCACCCGACAACGACTCAACCAGTTAGAGGCGCACTGGCCGCGCGACCGGCACGGCTATCGCCTGAGTTACCATTTAATTTATGGAGTAAGTGCATCATGAAACGGCTGTTTATTACCGGCACCGACACCGAAGTCGGTAAAACTGTCGCCAGCGGCGCACTGTTGCAGGCCGCCGCCGCTGCGGGCTACCGCTGTGCAGGCTATAAGCCGGTTGCTTCAGGCTGTGAGATGACGCCAGAGGGGCTCCGCAACAGTGATGCGCTGGCGCTGCAGCGCTTCAGCAGCGTGCCGTTGAGCTACCAGCAGGTCAATCCGCTGGCGTTTATCGAACCGACCTCGCCGCACATCGTCAGCGCTGAAGAGGGCAGGCCGATCACCCATCTGGCACTGTCAGCAGGTCTGGCAGCGCTGGAGCCGCTGGCGGACTGGATTCTGGTCGAAGGCGCGGGCGGCTGGTATACCCCGTTGTCAGAGACGCACACCTATGCGGACTGGGTGGTCAGCGAACAGCTGCCCGTGATTCTGGTGGTGGGAATTAAGCTCGGCTGCATCAATCACGCCATGCTCACCGCCGAGGCGGTGCGCGCGCGTGGCCTGCTGCTGGTGGGCTGGATCGCTAACACCGTCGAGCCGCCAGGCAAACGCTATCAGGAATATCTCTCCAGCCTGAAGCAACGACTACCTGCCCCCTGCCTGGGCACGATTCCGTATCTCACCGATGCAGCGCAGCAGGCGTCCTGTGGACAGTACCTGACGCTGCCGCAGTGAGGTTCAGGCGACCGTCAGCCACTTATCCACGGTGTGGTCATCGAGCTGCTCCATGCTGCCCTGCGCCACATTACGGCCACGGTGCAGCAGCAGGAAATAGTCCGCCACACGCCGGATCAGCGACAGCCGCTGCTCCAGCAGCAGAATGGTCAGCCCGTAATCAAGGTTAAGCCGGCGGATCAGGTTGCCCATCTCCTCTTCCAGCCACGGCGACATCCCATCAGTCGGCTCATCCAGAATCAGCAGTTTTGGCTGCAGCACCAGCGCGCGCGCCAGTGCCAGCTGTTGCTGCTGATCGATGGGCAGATCGCCGCTGCGTTGCTGGCGCAGCGAGTAGAGCGCCGGGAACAAATCAAATACCATTTCAGGAATAGCACGATGACGGTCGCGCTGGCTGGCACCCGCGAGCAGGGCAATCAGCAGGTTATCTTCCACGCTCATCTGGGTAAAAATATGGCGGCCCTGAGGCACATAGCCAATCCCCATCTGCGCCCGCTGTTCAGCCGGTTGCAGCAGCAAATCTTCCGGCGGCGAGCCATCCTCTTTCCAGGAAATTGTGCCGCTGTTAATCGGCAATCTGCCCATAATGCAGTTGACCAGCGTGGTTTTGCCCATGCCAGGACGGCCCAGAATGCCGGTGCAGGTGCCAGGCGACAGATCCAGGTCCACATCCCACAGAATATGGTTCTGACCGTAAAATTGATTTACCGAACGTAGACTCAGCATCTGACACTCTCCTTCCCGATCATTAGCCTGATTGCTTCCGCTCTCTGTCGTCTGGCAAACAAGTCATCAGCAACGGCAGCCTCACCATTGCAGCACAGTGCGCATAAAGCGCGGTGACGTTACTGACTCCTGCAATTCCCAGGCCAGATCTTAAAATGGCCCTGTTTCCTGCTACAGCGCGCTGTATCAGGGATAAAAGGTGAGAAAAACTTATCAATTACCCATGGTCATCACGCGCCTGCACTTTTACAGTGCCTGCGGGCGCTGTTTGTGGTGCAGACGTGCTGCAGTAACGCAGAATGTCTGATTAAGAATCTTAGTGGAATGATGATAATTTGCGTGCCACGCCAGAAGACAGATTAAAAATGCAGAATAATCCGTCAGCAGCCAACGCGAAATTTAACGCAAAAAAAATTATTTTCACTGAGGCGGGAGGGCAGGGAAAAATTATACACAGCTGATGGCGGCGGGGCTGCCATCACTTATCCACCATTCCTGTGGATAACCTTGTGCATTAGGTAATGAAAACCGGTTAGAAGCGAGGAAATACGCGGCCTGGTAACATAATGACGAGATTCTGGCCTTATGAGCTTAAATCAATAAAATCAGCTGGTTATCAAAAAACAAGCCTGCGAATTCTCTGTCAGGTAACCGAACTGTAATTTTGTGACGTTCTATTGACAAATGTTAAATCTGATCCCGGTCTGGGGATAACATTGCGCAACTCGCTTTGCGATAACGCCTCCACAATACGGGCAGGCTAAGACTCACCCTGATTGCATTAACTTTGCACGATTACTGTTTTTATATCCAGTATTATTTTCTGGCAAAATCACCATAGCAGAGTAAAATAAGTGCCTGCCCGCCGACTTCTCCAGCAGGAACTGCATTCATGACCAAAGCTTTTAAACTCAATTCCGCCTTTAAACCTTCGGGCGACCAGCCTGAGGCGATCCGTCGCCTGGAAGAGGGGCTGGAGGATGGACTGGCCCATCAGACCTTATTAGGCGTGACCGGCTCAGGTAAAACGTTTACCGTCGCCAACGTCATTGCTGACCTTAACCGCCCGACGATGGTGCTGGCACCGAACAAGACGCTGGCGGCTCAGCTCTATGGCGAGATGAAAGAGTTTTTCCCGGATAACGCCGTCGAGTTTTTCGTCTCTTACTACGACTACTATCAGCCTGAAGCCTATGTGCCGAGCTCCGATACCTTTATCGAAAAGGATGCATCGGTTAACGAACACATCGAACAGATGCGTCTGTCGGCCACCAAGGCGCTGCTTGAACGGCGCGACGTTATCGTGGTGGCGTCGGTTTCGGCGATCTACGGTCTGGGCGATCCCGATCTCTATCTCAAAATGATGTTGCACCTGACCCGCGGCATGATTATCGATCAGCGCAGCATTCTGCGCCGCCTGTCAGAGCTGCAATACACCCGTAACGACCAGGCGTTCCAGCGCGGCACTTTCCGCGTGCGTGGCGAAGTGATCGATATCTTCCCGGCAGAGTCGGACGATATCGCGCTGCGCGTCGAACTGTTTGACGAAGAGGTCGAGCGTCTGTCGCTGTTTGACCCGCTGACCGGTCAGATCGATTCAGTAGTGCCGCGCTTTACCATCTATCCCAAGACGCACTACGTGACGCCGCGTGAGCGTATTCTGCAGGCGATGGAAGATATCAAAGTCGAGCTGGCGGACCGTCGCCGGGTATTGCTGGAGAACAATAAGCTGCTGGAAGAGCAGCGTATTACCCAGCGTACCCAGTTTGACCTTGAGATGATGAGTGAGCTGGGTTACTGCTCCGGTATCGAAAACTACTCGCGCTACCTCTCCGCACGCGGACCGGGCGAAGCGCCGCCGACGCTGTTTGACTATCTGCCCGCCGATGGCCTGCTGGTGGTGGATGAGTCGCATGTGACCATCCCGCAGATTGGCGGCATGTACAAAGGCGATCGGGCGCGTAAAGAGACGCTGGTGGAGTATGGCTTCCGCCTGCCGTCGGCGCTGGACAACCGTCCGATGAAGTTTGAAGAGTTTGAGGCGCTGGCCCCGCAGACCATCTATGTCTCGGCAACGCCGGGCAAATATGAGCTGGAAAAATCGGGCGATGAAGTAGTCGATCAGGTGGTACGTCCTACCGGCCTGCTGGACCCGATCATCGAAGTGCGTCCGGTCGGGACGCAGGTTGACGATCTGCTGTCCGAGATCCGTCAGCGCGTGGCGATCAACGAACGTGTGCTGGTGACGGTGCTGACCAAGCGCATGGCGGAAGATCTTACCGAGTATCTCACGGAGCATGGCGAGAAAGTGCGCTATCTGCACTCCGACATCGACACCGTAGAGCGTATGGAGATTATCCGCGACTTACGTCTGGGTGAGTTTGATGTACTGGTAGGCATCAACTTACTGCGTGAGGGGCTGGATATGCCGGAAGTGTCGCTGGTGGCGATTCTGGATGCGGATAAAGAGGGCTTCCTGCGTTCCGAACGATCGCTGATTCAGACCATTGGTCGTGCGGCGCGTAACATCAACGGCAAGGCGATTCTTTATGGCGATAAAATCACGCCGTCAATGGCGCGCGCCATTGAAGAGACGGAGCGCCGCCGTGAGAAGCAGCAGCTGCACAACGAGCAGAACGGCATTGTGCCGCAGGGCCTGAATAAGAAGATCACCGATATTCTGGAACTGGGCAACAACGTGGTGAAAACCCGTGGTAAAGCGAAACCCGCCCGACCTGGCGAAGCTCAGGCACTGGCCGATTTGCAACTGCTAACGCCGCAGGCGCTGCAGAAGAAGATCCACGAGCTGGAAGGGCAGATGCAGCAGCACGCGCAGAACCTGGAGTTCGAACAGGCAGCCAGCGTGCGCGATCAGCTGCATGAGCTGCGAACGCTGTTTATTGCGGCCTCGTAGCGCCGTCAAAGCCCTGAATGGCGTGTTCCAGCGCCACCCGTAACAGCTGGCGGTCGTGACGATATTTAATGTCAGCGGCCTCCAGCGGTTCACGGACAATCAGCCGGTTCTCAATGCCCTCTGTGGCGACCGCCGGACCGACCACGACCGCATCAATCACCCGCTTGCCGATATAACGTTCCATCATCTGAAGCTTGTCAGCCACCGAAAGACTGGCCGCGGCAGGACTCAGCTCGCGACCCAGATTACCGATAAACACCATAGTGGCAGGCGTGCGACGCAGTGCCTGCGCCATCTCTTCCATCAGCAGAATCGGCATCAGGCTGGTATAGAAACTGCCTGGGCCAATCAGGATCAGATCCGCTTCTGCAACAGCCTGTAGCGCTTCCCGCGTCGGCTGGACGTTGGGGTGCAGCATCAACTCCTGCGGCGGCTGCTTCATCTCGTCAATCGCGGTTTCGCCGTAAACCATATTGCCTTCGGCATCCATCGCCACCAGATCCACTGGCTGCTCTGACATCGGGATTAAAAAGGCGTCGACCTTCAGCAGGTTACGGATGATGTTGATCGCTTCCAGCGGACGAACGCTCAGATGATCCAGCGCGCGCAGCATCAGGTTACCGAGATTGTGACCGGCCAGTTCGCCGTTACCGGCAAAGCGATACTCGAACATCGCGGAGGCGACGCTCGGTTCTGCAATCAGCTGGTTGAGGCAGTTGCGCATGTCGCCCCAGGCGATACCGCCTTCGGATCGACGAATGCGGCCGGTCGATCCGCCGTTGTCGGTGGTGGTGACGATGCCGGTGAGACGTGAGCCCAGCGGGGAAAGAGCCGACATCACGCGGCCTAAACCGTGTCCGCCGCCCAGTGCCACAACGCGATCAAGATCGGCCAGTGTGCGATTCATACTTCTCCTTACTATCCTTTCGCGTAGCGTGGCTCTAAACGCTAAGCCCGCGCGGATGACTTACGTCAAAATCTGGATCGCATTTTAACGTATCCTGTCGCGAAAATGCGGTGAAAATTCGATATGTATAAGAATATATAGCGAAAAGAGCAAATGGAAGAGTGGCGGAATTCACGCTACCATCATGTTTACCGCGCTGATCAACGGGTCAGCGTACACTCAAGCCTGAATGCCTAAGTCTGCGGATAGGGGGTTCAGGCCGTAGCCATCGAGCTGCCAGGGTGCAGGAAGAAATGACTGCATCTCCCAATCTGGAAAGGTGTTCTGGTGTCACAATTTACTGATGCATACGCGCGTAAGTTCTATTACCTGCGCCTGTCGGTCACGGATGTCTGTAATTTCCGCTGTACCTACTGTCTTCCTGACGGCTACAAACCGCAGGGAATTCGTAACAAAAGCTTTCTCTCTCTGGATGAAATCCGCCGCGTCACGCGGGCCTTCGCCGCAGCCGGAACCGAAAAAGTGCGGCTGACCGGCGGTGAGCCGTCGCTGCGCCGTGATTTCACTGACATCATTGCGGCAGTGCGTGAAAACGCCTCTATCCGCCAGATCGCAGTGACCACCAATGGCTACCGGCTGGCCCGCGACGTGAAGCAGTGGCGTGATGCGGGTCTGACCGCACTTAACGTCAGCGTCGACAGCCTGGACGCCCGTCAGTTTCACGCCATCACCGGCCAGGATAAATTCCATCAGGTGATGAGCGGCATCGACGCGGCGCTGGACGCCGGTTTTCGCCAGGTCAAAGTCAACAGCGTGCTGATGCGCGATCTCAATAGCCGTAATCTGGCGACTTTTCTTGACTGGATCCGCACCCGTCCGATTCAGCTGCGCTTTATCGAACTGATGGAGACCGGCGACGGCGGCACGCTGTTCCGCGATCAGCATGTGTCCGGCATGGTGATCCGCGATCAACTTATCGCCCAGGGCTGGCAGCGGCGCGAAAGCGGACGCAGCGACGGCCCGGCGCAGGTTTTTTACCATCCCGATTATGTCGGCGAGATTGGCCTGATCATGCCTTACGCCAAAGATTTCTGTGCCAGCTGCAACCGTCTGCGTGTATCGGCGCAGGGTAATCTGCACCTGTGCCTGTTTGGTGACGGCGGTGTGCCGCTGCGCGACCTGCTGGCATCCGATGCGCAGCAGGCCGAACTGCAGGCGCGCATCGCCAGCAGCCTGGGGCAGAAGAAACAGACGCACTTCCTGCATCAGGGCAACACCGGCATCACACAGAATCTCTCTTACATTGGTGGCTAATTTCAGGAGGAAGTATGGGTAAACCAGCCAGCGAATTTCAGGCCGTGCAGATTGCGGTGATGACGGTGTCAGACCGTCGCGATGCCAGCAACGACACCTCCGGCGACTATCTGCGCGAGGCGGCGGCAGAAGCGGGCCATGACGTCGTCGATCACGCCATCGTGCCGGATAATCTCTACCGCATTCGCGCCACAGTATCGCGCTGGATCGCCAGTGACGATGTACAGGTGGTGATCATTAATGGCGGCACGGGCTTTAACCTGAAAAACAGCACGCCGGAAGCGCTGCTGCCGCTGTTTGACCGCGAAATCGACGGGTTTGGCGAACTGTTCCGGATGATCTCCTATGAAGAGATTGGCGGATCGACGCTGCAGTCACGCGCCATTGCCGGTCTGGCTAACGGGACGCTGATCCTGGCCGTGCCGGGCTCCACCAGCGCCTGTCGCACCGCCTGGGAGCGCATTATTGCTGACCAGCTTGATGCACGCACCGCGCCCTGTAATTTTGTCTCACATCTGAAAAAACGGTAAGTATGTCTCAACTCACACACATTAACGCCGCGGGCGAAGCGCACATGGTGGATGTCTCCGCCAAGGCTGAAACCGTGCGCGAAGCACGTGCCGAAGTGCTGGTGCTGATGCAGCCGGAAACGCTGCAGATGATTATGGAAGGCAGCCACCACAAAGGGGATGTCTTTGCCACCGCGCGCATCGCCGGGATCCAGGCAGCAAAACGCACCTGGGAGCTGATCCCGCTCTGTCATCCGCTGATGCTGAGCAAAGTGGAAGTGAACCTTGAAGCGGAACAGGACCATAATCGGGTTCGCATCACCTCGCTCTGTCGCCTGACCGGCAAAACCGGCGTCGAGATGGAAGCGCTGACGGCCGCCTCGGTTGCCGCGCTGACCATCTACGACATGTGCAAAGCGGTTCAGAAAGATATTGTCATTGATCAGCTGCGGTTAATCAGCAAGCGCGGCGGCAAAAGCGGTGATTTTCAGGCGGTCGCCCATGATTAAGGTGCTGTTTTTCGCCCAGGTGCGTGAGCTGACCGGCACCGCATCGCTTGAGGTCGGTGCGGAGTATCCGGATGTGGCCGCGCTGCGCGCTGCGCTGGCTGAACGTGACGATCGCTGGGCACTGGCGCTGGAGTCGGGCAAACTGCTGGCGGCTGTCAATCAGACGCTGGTGCCGATGAGTCACCCGCTGCACGCCGGTGATGAAGTGGCCTTTTTCCCGCCCGTGACCGGAGGCTGAGATGGAAACAGAGATTCGCGTCGGTCCCGCACCCTTTGATATGGCGGAAGCGTATCGCTGGCTGGCGGCCTGTGACGAAGATGGTGCCGTAGTGACCTTTACCGGCAAAGTGCGTAATCACAACCTGGGTGCAGACGTGGCGGCGCTGACGCTGGAACACTATCCCGGCATGACCGAGAAAGCGCTGCAGGAGATTGTGGATGCGGCGCGTGAACGCTGGCCGCTGCAGCGCGTTACGGTAATCCACCGCGTTGGCGAGCTGTTTCCGGGCGATGAGATCGTGCTGGTGGGCGTTACCAGCGCCCATCGCGGCAGCGCCTTTTCTGCCGCGGAGTTCATCATGGATTATCTGAAAACCCGCGCGCCGTTCTGGAAGCGCGAAGCGACAGAGCAGGGCGATCGCTGGGTGGATGCCCGCGACAGCGACCATCAGGCGGCCCGGCGCTGGGACTAAGACGACATTATGGCTCAGCGGGCCGGAGGGTTTCTGCCCGCTGAGTTTTCTCTGGACGCCTGCCCGCCCAGGCCTGCACATCCCATCGCTTAAGGTTGCTTCAGCTGCTCTGCCGGGCCAAAGCCGGTCTGACCGTGGCTGTGCTCACCGCCGCCACTGGTACGCTTCAGCTGGATGACCTGACCCTTTTCCCACGCGTTGGCACCAGGTGCCGCCGGATGCGCGACGATATCCGCCCGATCGGCCCGGATCTGTTTGCTGTCCACGCCAAAGCGACGATCGCGATCCGCCAGCAGCCGGGAATCCATCTGACCATCTTCGGTAAAGCCCATCATCAGCGCCGGAATGCCGATCGGCAGCGTTTTGTCGCGGTCGGTGTGCCAGGTGTGCCAGGTTTTGCCATAGGTATTCACGATGCGCGTCATCAGCGCATGGTCGGCAACTTTCGGTAAGCCTGGCGCAATCAGCGTGCCGGACTTCACCTCATACTGATGGCTGTGCCACAGCTTCTTCTCTTCGGGCGGCAGGGTCTTAAACAGCCGTTCACTGATGATGTACTCCACGCCCATCAGCCGCGCGTCGCGCGTGTTGCCGTCGTAAATCACCGCCTGCATCACATCGTCGTTCAGCACGGTGACATAGTGGTGCGCCTCCATCTGACCGTTCTTGTCGCCATTATAAAAATGGAAGCCATCGAGATAGGTATTGATGGCGTCGATGGGCGGACGTGACTGCATCACGCTGGCGCCGGTCTCCAGTACTTTAAGCGAGGAGGAGGTGGGCGCGCCCGGTGACTGCACCTGGGCAGGCGTATTATTAGCGCCGCAACCGGTTAATAACAGGCTGAATGCCGCAGCAGGCCAGAGTTTAAACATCGTAAGTTCCTTTAACGTTAAAAAAGGTAACCTTAGTTCAGTTCTCTCCTGCCTGTGTAACTCTGGCGATGATAGAGTAAGGTTTTAGTTCATTCTGAGGACAGGCATGTCATCCACCCCGATTCTGCAACGTCTGACACTGGTCGCCGCACTGGTGCTGGCGGGTTGTAGCAGCAAGAAAACCCCGGAGGCGCCCGTACGGCAGCCTGAAGATGTCAAAGCACAGATCCAGCGGCTGCTGCCGTCGCACGTCAGCAATAAAGCGGCCTGGAGCGACGATATCTACACCACCTTCCGCACGCAGCAGATCGAACCCAGCGCCAGTAACCTCTGCGCGGTGATTGCCGTGGCGGATCAGGAGAGCAACTTCAGCGCCGAAGCTGCCGTGCCGGGACTGCCGAAAATCGCCTGGGGTGAGATCAACCGCCGTGCGGCGCAGGTGCATGTGCCGGCCTTCCTGGTTCGCACCGCGCTGCTGATTAAATCGCCGACCGGCGAAAGCTATGCGGCCCGGCTCGATAAAGTGCGCAGTGAAAAAGATCTCAGCGCCATTTTCGATGACCTGATCGATATGGTGCCGATGGGCCAGACGCTGTTCGGCAATCTCAACCCGATCCACACTGGCGGGCCGATGCAGGTCAGCATTGCGTTTGCCGAAGCGCACGCCAAAGGCTACCCGTGGCCGGTAGATGGCACGATCCGGCGCGAAGTCTTTACCCGTCACGGCGGGATCTACTTCGGCACCATGCACCTGCTTGGCTACCCGGCTGACTACAGCCAGCCGCTCTACCGCTTTGCCGACTACAATGCGGGCTGGTACGCCAGCCGCAACGCGGCGTTTCAGGCGGCGGTGTCAAAGGCCACCGGCATGAAGCTGGCGCTGGATGGCGACCTGATCCTCTATGGCTCAGACGCGGCAGGCGGTACCGAACTGGCTGTGCGCACGCTCTCGAAGCAGATCGATATGACCAACAGCGCCATTCGCCGCGACCTGGAGAAAGGAGAGAAAGAATCGTTCAGCGACAGTGAACTCTGGAAACAGGTCTTTGCCCTGGCGGATAAAATGGCGGGTCGTAAGCTGCCGCGCGAAATGCTGCCGGGCATCAAGCTGGAAAGCCCGAAAATTACCCGTAATCTGACGACGGCGTGGTTTGCGCAGCGCGTCGACAGCCGTTATCAGCAGTGTCTGTCGCGGCGTTAACCGGCATGTTGTGGCACAGTTGAGCTGAGCTGTGCCACACTTAACTCTGGCATGGCTCCCGGCAGGGAGCTGTTCATCCGTTCAACAAGAGGTGCATCATGGACCGATATCCACGCAATGATTCCATCGTTCAACCCGCATCTCGCGGTTTACAAGCCTATATGGCGCAGGTTTATGGCTGGATGACCTGCGGTCTGTTACTGACCGCATTTGTCTCCTGGTTCGCGGCGCGCACGCCCGCAGTCATGGAGCTGGTGTTTGCCAATCGCATTACCTTCTTCGGGCTGATTATCGCGCAGCTGGCGCTGGTGTTCTTCCTGTCAGGCATGGTGCATCGTCTGAGCGGGGCCGTAGCCACCGGGCTGTTTATGCTCTATTCAGCGCTGACCGGCATTACCATGGCGAGTATTTTCCTGGTCTACACCTACTCCTCCATCGCCAGCACCTTCTTTGTCACGGCAGGGATGTTTGGCGCGATGAGCTTCTACGGCTATACCACTAAACGCGACCTGAGCCGTTTTGGCAGCCTGCTGTTTATGGCACTGATAGGCATTGTGCTGGCGTCGCTGGTGAACTTCTGGCTGAAAAGTCCGGCGCTGATGTGGGCGATTACCTACATCGGTGTGGTGGTGTTTGTGGGATTAACCGCTTATGACACGCAGAAGCTGAAAAACATCGGTGAGCAGATCGATGCCCGCGACGCGGAAAATCTGCGTCGCTACTCGATTATGGGCGCACTGACGCTCTATCTCGACTTCATCAACCTGTTCCTGATGCTGCTGCGGATTTTCGGTAACCGCCGCTAATTTTCGGTGTAAAAGGGGGAGACGCACAGGTTGCGCCTCCCCCTTTTTTATTATGACTTCTGTAACTTCTGCTCGTTCTTCTGACGCAGATGCTTCGCCCGACTCTCCAGCCCCAGATAGAGCACCAGCGCTAACAGCAGCGGCAGGATAAAGTAGAGCACGCGATAGGCCAGCAGCGCTGCGATAATGGTGCCATGCGAAGCGTGCTGACCGCTGAGCAGTGCCAGGAACACCGCTTCCAGAACCCCAATGCCCGCCGGAATATGAATGATTACCCCGGCAATACTGCTGATCAGCAGCACGCCCAGCACCATCGGATAACCGACGTCTCGTCCCAGCAGCAGCCAGATAATCGCCCCCATCACCATCCAGTTGGCGCAGGAAACCGCAAACTGCAGCAGTGCCATGCGCAGCGAAGGCAGCTGCAGCGTCTGGCCTTTAATGGTCCAGCGACGCTGCTTCGAGAAGGCGCAGGCCCAGAGGTAAACCGCCACCAGCACCAGCAGAACCACACCAATCAGCCGCAGCGTGGTTTCACCAATAAACCAGCCGCCGGGGATAGAGACCATGCCAGCGCTGAACACCACGCCCGCAAGCAGAATATAGCCCAGCCAGTTAGTCGCGATGCTTAGTGAGAAGATGCGGGTGATGGTGCCGCTGTCCAGGCCGAGGCGGGAATAGAGCCGGTAGCGCATGGCGACGCCGCCCACCCAGGTACTCAGCGTCAGGTTAAAGGCGTAACAGATAAACGACACCAGCATGACCTGTCGCTTCGCCAGCTTATGACCGCAGTAGGCGCGGCCAATCAGGTCATAGCAGCCGTATACCAGGTAACTCAGCACCACCAGTCCGGCGGCGGTCAGGACGACAAAGCGGTTGTAGTTAACGATGACGTCGTAAACATCTTCCCAGTTCACTTTGCGGGCATAAACCACCAGCAGAACCACCACCGCGACGAAAAACAGCACGGTGAGGATTTTTTTTGCCAGTTGCCAGCGTGGATGTTTTTTTGCCATCAGGATTTTGCTCCCGGGTTGTCTGCTTCTACACGATCCTGCGTCTCCATTTCAGGCTGTACCGGGGCGCTGACCTGAGCCAGCAGCGGTGTGTGCGCCGGAAGCCAGCCCGCGATGGCCGGGAAATGACGCAGGAAATGGAATACCACCACGCTTTTACTCAGTTGCCACCAGTTGCGCGGCGGCAGACGATCCTCCTGCACGCGCTGGCAGTCGTTAGCCAGCAGCGCTTCGAGGTTGTCACGCAGCGTCTGGTTGAACGGCCTGTCGTGGATGATCAGGTTAGCTTCCAGATTCAGAGAGAGGCTCAGCGGATCGAGATTGCTGGAGCCGACAGTGGCCCAGTAATCATCTTTTACGGCGATCTTGCCGTGCAGCGGACGACGGATATATTCGTAGACTTCCACGCCACCATCGACCAGATAGTTGTAGAGCAGCTCCGCGCCCACTTTCACAATCGGCATATCCGGCTCACCCTGCACGATCAGCCGTACCCGGACGCCACGCTGCGCGGCATTGCGCATCTCACGCAGAAGCCGGTAGCCGGGGAAGAAGTAAGCGTTGGCAATAATCACATCGCGCTTCGCCTCGCGCAGCATCTCCAGATAATGCACTTCGATATCGTCACGATGCTCGTCGTTATCACGAAAGACATAGAGGACCTGGGCATCGCCGGGTTTAGCATTCACCGCCGGACGATGAGAACGCGATCCCCACCAGCGCCGGGTGTGCTGCTCGCTGCCAATCGCCTGTTGCAGATAGCGGGCGATGTCTGCCACGACCGGGCCTTTTACCTGCACGGCGTAATCCTGCTTCGCCTCCGGGCCGTAATCAGTATTGTGCTCGGCCGAGAAGTTGATACCGCCAACAAAGGCGACCACGTCATCCACCACTACCGTTTTACGGTGCAGACGGCGGAAGACGTTGGTACGCATCCCCATCACCAGCGGACGCGGATCGTAGTAGATGAAACGCACGCCCGCGCTGGTCAGGCTGTTCACAAATTTGTCAGAGAGTTCAGCGGAGCCGTAGCCATCGACCATCACTTCGACCCGCACGCCGCGCTGGGCCGCTGCCAGCAACTCACGATGCAGGGCGTTACCGACCTCATCTTCGAACAGAATAAAGGTTTCGATCAGAACTGAGCGTTCTGCCCGCTGGATCGCACCAAAGACGCGCGGGAAAAACGCTTCACCATTTTCCAGCAACAGCAGCCGGTTGCCTTCCTGCCAGTTAAAATTCATAGATGAATCTCCACCGCCAGCGGCGCATGGTCGGAAAGATGGGACCAGGGTTTTCGCGGCAGTGCCCACGGATGACTGACGGTAGCATTGCGCACATAGATGCGGTCAAGCCGCAAGAGCGGGAAGCGCGCCGGGAAGGTGCGCGCCGGGCGTCCGGTTTTCATACTGAATACCTCTTTCAGGCCTGCGCCCTGTTTTAAAATGGCGTTCGCACGTCGCTGCCAGTCATTAAAATCGCCTGCCACGACGACCGGCGCGTCGGGCGGCAGCGAGTTGACCATTTCACAGATCTTCTTCATCTGCGCGTGACGATGCGCCTCTTTGAGACCCAGGTGAACACAAATGACATGCAGCGTGCCGTGCGGCTCGGGCAGGGCGATCTGACAGTGCAGCATGCCGCGATTTTCACTGCCTGCCACCGAGATATCCCGGTTCTCATAGTCGGTTATCGGGAAGCGTGACAGCACCGCGTTGCCGTGATGCCCCTCCGGATAGACCGCATTGCGGCCATAGGCGAAATCGTTCCACATGGTGTCGGCCAGAAACTCATAATGAGGCGATTCAGGCCACTCTTCATGGTTAAGGGAGTGGATGGCATGTGTGCCCATTACCTCCTGGAGAAAGACCACATCCGCCGAGGTTGCGCGAACGGCTTCGCGCAATTCCGGCAGGATGAAGCGGCGATTAAACGGAGCGAACCCCTTGTGTGTATTGATCGTCAGGACTTTTATTGAAAATCCTTGCGCATTTTGTGGCATACTCGCGACGCACTCCTTTTCATCATCAATAGAATCAAAGTGTAGTCTTTGTCACAAATGGGTGGTGAGAGAGCGCGATATTTAGGGCGTTATCCGAAAATTGTTTTACATTGAGGAAACCGTTTCCGGCTTGTGCCGGTAGCACTTGGGCGACCTGTTGGGTCTGCCAGGAGAATTGAATGAAATGGTCTAATCGTATTCAAATCATCACGGGTCAGACGTTGTTGCATATCGCTATGCATCTGCTGGTGATCGCTGCGCTGATCTGGGGCTGGAAACACAAGGCGCTGGTTGATGTCTGCAGCACGCTGGTGGCGATGTACGCACTGGTTTTTGTTGCCATGCTGGTGACACAGCGTATCGCCCGTTTACGTACGCTCGGCGATTATCTTGAAGAAGCGACCACCACTTACTACTTTGGCGCCGCCATGATGACGCTGTTCCTTGTGTCGCGGATTTACCACAACAACCTGCTGCTGGCCTGTCTCGGCGTAGTGATGTTGCTGGGTCCGGCGCTGGTTTCGCTGCTGGCGAAAGAGCCACCGCGGCGCATCGAAAATAAACGTAGTTAAGTTGAAGGCCACCGCGAGGTGGCCTTCCTGTTTCTGCACCGTTAAGTTATGTCAGTAAATGTGAGCTATCTCGCACACTTCATTTAAAGCTGCTACACTCGCCCGCTTACGCATCGTAGTTTGTGCCCTTTTCACGCGTCAGCCCCAGCTGCCGTCACTATCCCTCTGAAAACTACACCGTGAATCACGGCCAGAGCGGACCGGAGTAAACCACGTAATGTCATTTGACTCTCTCGGCCTGAGTGCCGATATTTTGCGCGCGGTTGCCGAACAAGGCTACAGCGAACCTACACCTATCCAGCGCCAGGCGATTCCTGTGGTGCTGGCAGGCCGCGATCTGCTGGCGAGTGCCCAGACCGGCACCGGCAAAACGGCCGGCTTTACCTTACCGTTGTTACAGAAACTCTCTGCCACCGCGACGCCCGTACGCGGCCGTCGCCCGGTACGCGCTCTGATCCTGACCCCGACCCGTGAACTCGCGGCGCAGGTCGGCGAAAACGTCAGCGACTACAGCAAATATCTCTCGCTGCGTTCGCTGGTGGTGTTTGGTGGCGTCAGCATCAATCCACAGATGGTCAAGCTGCGTGGCGGTGTCGATGTGCTGGTCGCCACGCCAGGTCGCCTGCTGGATCTGGCGCAACAGAATGCCGTTGACCTGTCACAGGTCGAAATTCTGGTGCTGGATGAAGCGGACCGTATGCTGGATATGGGCTTTATCCACGACATCCGTCGCGTGCTGGCCCGTCTGCCGGCTAAACGTCAGAACCTGCTGTTCTCGGCCACCTTCTCGGATGAGATCAAAGGCCTGGCGGAAAAACTGCTGACCAACCCGGAAATGATTGAAGTGGCTCGCCGCAACACCGCTTCTGAGCAGGTGGCGCAGCAGGTGCATT
The DNA here is from genome assembly GCF_025153065.1 of Pantoea sp. XY16. Lineage (NCBI taxonomy): Bacteria > Pseudomonadati > Pseudomonadota > Gammaproteobacteria > Enterobacterales > Erwiniaceae > Pantoea > Pantoea sp. XY16. The sequence continues at coordinate 44,120 of NZ_JANZNP010000002.1, forward strand.
TCGTTGATAAGAAGCGTAAGCGGGAACTGCTGTCGCAGCTGATCGGCGAAGGTAACTGGCAGCAGGTGCTGGTCTTTACCCGTACCAAACACGGCGCTAACCACCTTGCCGAGCAGTTGGGCAAAGATGGCATCACCGCTGCCGCGATCCACGGCAATAAGAGCCAGGGTGCCCGTACCCGTGCGCTGGCCGACTTTAAGTCAGGCGGCATTCGCGTGCTGGTTGCGACCGATATCGCGGCCCGTGGCCTGGATATCGAAGAGCTGCCACACGTCGTGAACTACGAGCTGCCTAACGTCGCCGAAGATTACGTTCACCGTATTGGCCGTACCGGCCGTGCGGCTGCAACCGGTGTCGCACTGTCGCTGGTCTGCGTCGATGAGCACAAACTGCTGCGTGATATCGAACGTCTGCTGAAGCGTGAAATCCCGCGTCTGGCGATTGAGGGTTATGAACCCGATCCGAGCATCAAAGCGGAGCCGATCATCAACGGTCGTCAGCAGCAGTCTCGCGGCGGTGCAGGTGGCGGCGGTCGTGGGCGTGGTCAGGGCGGACAGGGTGCAGGCGCATCGCGTTCATCTTCATCCGGCGACAAACGTCCTCAGGCGCGTCGTCAGAGCCAGGCTGCGCCTCAGGGCGATAAGCCCGCAGCCCGTCCGCGTCGTCCGGCTCCGAAGCGCACCGGAAACGTCTGAGTATGAGGGTTTTACTGGCTCCGATGGAAGGCGTGCTGGATTCACTGGTGCGCCAGCTGCTATCGGAAGTGAATGACTACGATCTCTGCATCACTGAGTTTTTGCGCGTAGTCGATCAACTGCTGCCGGTAAAATCCTTCACCCGTCTCTGCCCCGAACTGCATCACGGCAGCCGTACGCCATCCGGCACGCGGGTGCGTATGCAGCTGCTGGGGCAGCATCCCGAATGGTTAGCCGAGAACGCCGCACGCGCGGTGGAACTGGGTTCCTGGGGTGTTGATCTCAACTGTGGCTGTCCCTCTAAACTGGTCAACGGCAGCGGAGGCGGTGCAACCCTTCTGAAAGATCCCGATCTGATTTATCGCGGCGCGAAAGCGATGCGTGAAGCGGTGCCTGCCGATTTGCCGGTGACGGTAAAAGTGCGGCTCGGCTGGGATTCCAGCGCCCGCAGCCTGGAGATTGCCGACGCGGTCCAGCAGGCCGGTGCCAGCGAGCTGACAGTACATGGGCGCACTAAAGAAGAGGGCTATCGCGCAGAAGCGATCAACTGGCAGGCGATTGGCGACATTCGTCAGCGGCTGCGCATTCCGGTGATTGCCAATGGCGAAATATGGGACTGGCAAAGCGCGCAACACTGTATGGCGGTCACCGGCTGCGATGCGGTGATGATTGGCCGTGGCGCACTGAACATCCCCAACCTGAGCCGGGTCGTAAAATATAATGAGCCGCCGATGGCCTGGCCCGATGTGGTGCGGTTATTGCAAAAATATAGTCGGCTGGAGAAGCAGGGCGATACCGGCCTCTATCACGTGGCGCGTATCAAACAGTGGCTCGGTTATCTGCGCAAAGCGTACGGCGAAGCCGATGGCTTATTCAGTGAAATCCGTGCGTTAAAAAACTCGGGTGACATCGCGCAGGCGATTGACCGTCATGCACATGTTCATGGTTTGTGATAAAAAATCAGGCGACCCTTTAGCAGCCTGACGGTATAGTGGGCAAAATTTCCCACACCACAAGCCTGCTATGTCTGACAACGCTGTGTTGAGCAACAGCCAGCTCAACAAACGAATCCTCTCCGTTATTATCTTCACCTTCTTCTGCTATCTCTCTGTCGGACTGCCGCTGGCCGTGCTGCCGGGCTTCGTCAAAAATCAGCTTGGTTTCAGCTCCTTTATTGCTGGTCTGATTATCAGTATTCAATATTTTGCGACGCTGCTCAGCCGTCCACAGTCGGGCCGTCTCGCCGATCGCCTGGGGCCAAAACGGGTGGTGATGCTGGGACTAATCTGCTGCGGCATGAGCGGGGTGCTGACTATCGTGGCCGCACTGCTGAGCAGCTGGCCCTGGCTGAGCCTGGCGCTGCTGGCTATCGGGCGACTGTTTCTCGGCGTGGGGGAAAGCTTCAGCAGCACCGGCTCAACCCTGTGGGGTATGAACATCGTCGGGCCACTGCAGACCGCGCGCGTCATCTCCTGGAACGGCGTCGCCACCTATCTGGCGATGGCCGTTGGTGCGCCGCTGGGCGTGCTGCTGAACAGTCAGTTTGGCATGAGCGGATTTGCCGGACTGATTGCGCTGATGGGCGTCGTCGGGTATCTGATGGCCAGCCGCAAACCGGCGGTCACCGTCAGCGTGGGTGAGCGCATTCCCTTTCATCGCGTCTTCTCCCGCGTCTGGCTTTATGGCCTGGCGCTGGGCTTCGGCACTATCGGCTTTGGCGTCATCGCCACCTTTATCACTCTCTATTTTGCCAGCCGTGACTGGCAGGGCGCGGCCTATGCGCTGACACTGTTCAGTCTGGGGTTTGTGCTGGTGCGGCTGGGGTTTGGTCGCTTCATTACTCGCTTTGGCGGACTGCGCGTGTCACTTTTCTCTTTTCTGCTGGAGTGTCTGGGACTGCTGATTATCTGGCAGGCTGACAGCGCCTGGCTGGTAGGCGCGGGCGCGTTTCTCACCGGCAGCGGCTTTTCGCTGGTCTTCCCGGCGCTGGGCGTTGAGGCGGTAAAACGGGTTGAGCGTCAGGATCAGGGTTCGGCGCTGGGCACCTATTCCGCGTTTCTCGATCTGGGGCTGGGCTTAACCGGCCCGGTGGCGGGACTGTTTATCGGACACTGGGGGATGCAGTCGGTCTATCTGGCTGCCGCCGTAATGGTACTGGGCGCGCTGCTGATTACGCTGCGGCTTTATACGCAGCAACGGCTCACCACCTGACCGGTGGTGAGCGCTGACTATCAGAAATGGGTAAACGCCCAGTAGAGCAGGGCGGAGAGCAGAATGGAGACCGGCAGCGTTAATACCCAGGCCACAGCCAGATTACGCAGGGTTGAAAACTGCAGACCAGAGCGGTTGGCCGCCATGGTGCCTGCTACGCCGGACGACAATACATGGGTGGTTGACACCGGCAGGCCAAAGCCATCGGCTGCGCCAATGGTCATCATCGCCACCAGCTCGGCGCTGGCACCCTGGGCATAGCTCAGATGGGTTTTCCCGATGCGTTCTCCCACCGTCACCACAATCCTGCGCCAGCCGACCATGGTGCCCAGCCCCAGCGCAATTGCCACCACCACTTTCACCCACATCGGAATAAAGCGGGTGGCGCTATCGAGTTCAGTTTTCACCGCTTTCAGATTGCGTTCGGTCTCCTGCGGCAGTGTGACCTTTGCGGTCTGCAGGTGCTTAATCGACTCCGAGGCCAGATACATCTGATTGCGGGTGTTGGTCACTGCCTGGGCAGGAATGTTATCCATCGAACCGTAGCGGCGAATCTGATCGCCCACCTCGTTAAGCGTCCTGGCCAGCGCCGGTAACACCCCGGCATTCATCTGGTTGCTGCCGACAAAACCGGTCAGCACGTCGCGCGCCGCCGGAGGATGTGCTGTCGCCGGTTGCAGTTGCAGCAGCTGATGGGCGGTCACCTCGGTCAGTGCGGCCACGCGTGGGATCTGATCGGCCGGCAGCGATCGGTTCAGGGCGTAAGCGATCGGCATAGTGCCCACCAGGATCAGCATAATCAGCCCCATTCCTTTCTGTCCATCGTTGGAGCCGTGCGCAAAGGAGACGCCGGTGCAGGTCAGGATCAGCAGACCACGGATCCAGACCGGCGGCGGCTGGTCACTTTTCGGCGCCTGATAAAGCTGGCGATTACGGATAAACATCTTCATCACCCACAGCAGCAGCCCGGCGCAGACAAAACCGACCACCGGCGACAGCAGCAGGGCATAGCCGACCTTAAGTGCCTGATCCCAGTCCACGCCGCTCAGTCCGCTGCGGCCGTGCAGCATGGCGTTAGCCACCCCAACGCCGATAATTGAGCCAATCAGCGTATGCGACGACGACGAGGGCAGACCGAAATACCAGGTGCCCAGATTCCAGATAATGGCGGAGAAGAGCAGCGCATAGACCATGGCAAAGCCGTTGCCGCTGCTGGCCTGCAGGATCAGCTCGACCGGCAGCAGCGAGATAATGCCAAACGCCACCACGCCGCTGGAAAGCAGCACGCCCATAAAGTTACAGAAACCGGACCAGACTACCGCCACGCCGGGCGTCAGCGAATGGGTGTAGATTACCGTGGCGACCGCGTTGGCGGTATCGTGAAAGCCATTGACGAACTCAAAGCCGAGCGCAATCAGCAGCGCCAGTCCCAGCAGAAAGAACGGCAGATAGCTGGTGACCGGCATATTGGTTTCTTCAACATCATTGACCAGGTTAAGTCCGGCGAACGCCAGTCCGGCGACCAGCAGAATGAAAAACAGCGGCTTACTGAAGCGACTGCCCTTGCCGTTGAAATCGGGGCGTCCCCGGGCTGATGAGGAGGAGAGACTGTTTTCGCTCATGGTGTACCTCACGTGGCTGATGCCGGATGCTGATTTGCATCGGGTTAACAGAGTGTGATACGCGCTTTCTATGACAGATTAATGATGGTCACGCGGGGAAGGATGGAGGAAATAGTGGGTAATTTGCCTTAATTCAGGCAATAAAAAAGCCAGCGACAGGCGCCGGCTTCTAAAAGCAGGGCGGCAATTACGAGCTGGTATTGGCCGCGGCTGCCGGTGCTGCTGGTGTTACCGGAGCGGCCGGTGCGGCTGGCTCAGTGGTCGGCTGCTGTGGCTGCGCGGCATCACTGCTGGCACCCTGTGGGGTCACCGGCGTCATCGGTTCTTCCTGTGGTGCAGCCTGCGGGTTTTCCGGCGCCGGGACAGGTGCGGTCTGGATGTTGTTTTCCACACCGTTCACTTTTACCGGCATACCGGTGCGGCCCTGAATAGCGCCGTTAACCTGATCCTGATTGACGCTGGCATCAACCAGCACTTTGCTTACGGCCTGCGTCAGCGTAATCGGCACCAGTTCACGTGAGTTGAACTGCTCTTCGGTGGTCGACAGCGGGTTATGCACTTCAACGTACCGTGAGCCATCAGGCTCTACGGTCGCTTTTACCGGCTGGTCAACGAACTGTACGCGCGTGCCGACCGGCACGTTCTGATACAGCCACTTAATATCGTCAGCGCGCAGACGCACACAACCGTGGCTCACGCGCAGGCCGATACCGAAGTTGGCGTTGGTGCCATGAATCGCATAGAGACGACCGATATAGAGCGCGTAAAGCCCCATTGGGTTATCCGGGCCTGCCGGGAACACGGCTGGCAGCGTTTCACCGCGTGCCGCGTAATCCGCGTGCATACCTTTGGTTGGCGTCCAGGTCGGGCCATCTTTCTTACGTTCTACCGCTGTGGTCCAGTTAATCGGGGTATCTTTACCCAGTTCACCGATACCAATTGGCAACACCACCACGGTTTTGCTACCTTTCGGATAGTAATAGAGACGCATCTCCGCGCTGTTAATCACAATGCCTTCACGCGGTGCGTCAGGCAGGATCAGCTGCTGTGGGATGATCATTTTGCTGCCAGCTTTAGGCAGATAAACGTCAACACCCGGATTAGCTTCCAGCATATTGCTGAGGCCCATCTGGTACTGCGCCGCAAAAGCTTCCAGCGGCAGCTTGCTGTCTTCAGGAACCGTAATTTCAATATTTTCCCCGATCAGACGGCTGTTGGCCGGCGGTAACGGGTAAACCACAGCAAAGGCTGACTGGCTGAACGCTGCCAGGGCCAGAGCGATTGAAGCGAAAGCGCGAATAATTTTCATATTTTACAAGTCTTTATCGCCATATTTCAGGCTGGTCTATGTGTCGAATTCATGCTGGCCAATGTGACCTGCTGCGCATTATATGTTCATTAATCTGACGTTGTGAATCGGGATTTTAACCTGCCTGCAATACTTTACGTAAATTCACCGCGGATGTTAGCGCATTTCCGGAAAGCAGGGCGCTAAAAATGGGGCTTTCCGGGCTTATCGCTGACTAAGGTTGCCACTGCGTCTGTTCACCACTGAGTTTGCGATTCAGGAAAAAGGCGGCACTGATTAACGCCAGATGCGTCAGCGCCTGCGGCGTATTGCCCAGCGCATGACCGTGGCTGTCAAATTCCTCGGCGTACAGGCCCAGCGGATTGGCGTAGCTCAGCAGCTTCTCAAACTCAAAATGCGCCTCCTGAATCCGGCCTGCGCGCGCCAGACACTCGACATACCAGAATGAACAGGCACCAAAAGAGCCTTCCGATCCCTTAAGGCCATCGGCCGGTGTTTCATGCGTGTTGTAACGCCGCACCATACCATCGCTGACCAGATTGGTTTTGATCGCATCCAGCGTGGCAATCCAGTCCGGGTCGGTGGCACCGACGAAGCGCACCAGCGGCATCAGCAGCATGGAGGCATCAAGATGTTCCCCATGACGGGTGGCAGAGAAATGGCCGCGTTCACTGTTCCAGAAGTTTGCCCAGATATCTTCGCGGATCTCCCGACGCGCCCGATCCCAGCGTTCGTAAGGCATCGGCAGGGATCGCTTCATGCCCAGTCGCAATGCGCGATCCAGCGCCACCCAGCACATCAGACGCGAATGCAGGAAGTGTTCCGGCTCGCCGCGCATCTCCCAGATACCGGCATCGGGCTGATTCCAGTTATCACACAGCCAGTCGATCATTTTGACCACATGCTCCCAGCCGCGCTGAGAGATCGCCTCACCATACTTATTGGCCAGATAAACCGCATCCATCAGCTCGCCATAGATATCGAGCTGGGTCTGCTGCCAGGCGTCATTGCCGATGCGAACCGGACGGGAGTCGGCATAGCCGGAGAGATTGAGTAACTCCATCTCATGTAGCTCGGTGCCGCTGTCCAGCCGGTACATCACCTGCAGGCGCATCTCATCGTGATGGCTGTTTTCAACACAGCGTCCAACCCAGTGGGTAAAGTGTTTGGCTTCATCGACGTAGCCCAGCCGCATCAGGGCATACATGCTGAACGAGGCGTCGCGGATCCAGGAGGCGCGATAGTCCCAGTTGCGTTCGCCGCCCAGCTCTTCAGGCAGGCCAAAGGTTGCCGCCGCCGCAATCGAGCCGTGCTGATGTGAAGTCAGCAGCTTCAGGACCAGCGCCGAACGCTGCACCATCTCGCGCCAGCGTCCCTGATAGGTGCTGTGGGCGCTCCAGCGTCGCCAGTAGTTAAGCGTCTCTTCGAAACAGTGTTCGGTCGCCAGCGCTTCGATATGTGCATCATCCACGCTGCCAAATTCAAACTGCGCATGTTCGCCGGGCTTTAATGTGAAGTGGGCGGTGGCGCTGTCATCCTCCAGCGTCATGACCACGGAGGCCGCAAGGCGCAATGACGGCTGGCCTTCGGCATGGAAGTCGATGCAGCCGTTGTGCGCTTCGGCACGGGTCTGCGCCCGGGCATAGTCATGACGCGGTGAACAGTGCAGCTGGAAGGTTGCGCTGCCGCGGATCATTTTGACCCGGCGGATCAGGCGCGGCAGTTTGTTCTTATCATCACAAATCGGCATGTAGTCGGTGATTTCCGCTACGCCCTCATCATCCAGCCAGCGGGTCTGCAGAATATTGGTATCGGGCAGGTAAAGCTGCTGACGCCGCGCATTGGGCCAGTCAGGGGCCAGGGAGAAAAGGCCGGCATCATCGCTATCGAGCAGGGCGGCAAACACCGACGGGCTGTCGAGTTCCGGCCAGCAGAGATAATCAATGGTGCCGTCATTCGCGACCAGCGCACAGGTGCGCAAATCACCGATGACGCCGTGGTCTTCAATCTTACGTTTTACCTTACTCATCCTCATCTCCCTGTCAGTGTCCCTCCTAACTATAGCTGAGCCCGCCGATGCGGCTTCGTTTGGGCACAGATGGTTAACGCGGGGGTGAATAAGGACGGAGAGGGTAAGATGGGCGGGTGAGACTTACATTATCGTCAGCAGGTCGCCAGACGCTGTTCAGCGTCTGGCGACCGGTGTGTTATCTGGTGAATACGCCGTTCATTTATTGCTGATCGGCCCGGCGGTTGTGCCAGCGGCGGATCACCCAGCGCAGCACAAAGGCGAAGACGACCGCGCCGACCAGCCACAGCAGATGTTTCAGATGCTGATCGAGTTTATGCAGCCACGGTGCGATGATGCCGCCCGCGAAATAGCCCAGCGTCACAAAGATCAGCGACCAGATAGCCACCCCGATGACGTTGAGAATAAAAAATTTCATCGGGTTGAGGCGGCTGGCACCGATGATGATGGGACCAATCAGCCGGAAGCCATACATAAAGCGCACGCCAATCACGAACAGGCTGGGGCGGCGTTTAATCAGGCGGTTTGCCTTGACCACTTTGTCCTGATGCTTTTTAAAGCGGTGCAGGATCCGCGTGCCCCAGCGGCGACCGATCCAGTAGAGCAGTTGATCGCCAACAATGCCGCCGCCCATCGCGGCCAGCACCACTCCCACGTAATGCAGCAGCCCCTCATGCGCGGCAACACCGCCCAGCAACGTAAATGTTTCCCCCTCGGCGATACAGCCAATAAAAAGTGCCAGGTAACCGTACTGCGTAATTAATGCGTTGATATCCAGATGCAAAATGACCCTCCCTGTTCAGTGACTGTTTCTTCAAGTCTATACGCGATTTAGCTTTGCTTCCGCTCGTGCCTCATGGGGCCGTTTATTTATGCTGTTTTTTTGTCCGGTCACCACGAAAATTTCACTGCCGTTTATACTTGAGAAGACGCTGCCCCTAAAGACGGATGCATCATCGGGCAGCCCACTGCATCAGAGGATTGAATCTATGAATCATGTCTGGGGTCTGCTGGCGCATCCGAATCAGGAAATGCGTCATATCAAGCAAGAGAATGAGAGCGTATCGCACCATTACACCCACCATGTTCTGTTGATGGCGGCGATTCCGGTGATCTGCGCCTTTATCGGTACAACTCAGCTGGGCTGGAATCTGGGCGAGGGGCAATATGTGCAACTTAACCTGGCAACCGGGATCGGGCTGGGCATTCTGTTCTATCTGATTATTCTGGGCGGTGTCGCGGTTATGGGACGCGTGATCCACTGGATGGCGCGTGATTTTCCGCAGCGTCCTGGCGTCCAGCGCTGCACCGTGTTTGCGGGATACGTGGCGACGCCACTGTTTCTCAGCGGGCTGGTGGCACTCTATCCGCTGGTCTGGCTCTGCGTGCTGGCCGCCGCTGTGGCGCTGCTCTACACCGGCTATCTGCTCTATATTGGCATTCCGCTGTTTCTGAATATCGATCGCGAAGAGAGTCTGCGGTTTTCCGGCTCTACACTTGCCATCGGCGTGCTGGTTTTTGAAGTGTTACTGGCATTGACCGTGGTGCTGTGGGGATATGGACCGCATCTGTTCTGACTGACCACTGCCGCCGCTCTGGCGGCAGTACTCTTTTTACGCCCGGAAACAATCTCACCAGGAAATTTCTTAACCTTAAGCGTATGATGCTGCTGCCAGCCCGCGCGCCGACGTGAATGAAGCGGGCGGCCTGTGTCGGTCTGACACAGTACACAATCATAACCGGGTTTTTTTCTACGATGCCTGCAAAAATTCGCTCCACCCTGCTTTCGCTGGCGCTGCTCGTTTCCGGGCAGATTGTTTCACTTCCGGCGCAGGCGACGACTTCGCTGTCGCAACTTGCGCCTATTGCTCAGCCGCAGATCGCTTCTGGCAGTGCGATGATTGTCGACCTCACCACTAATAAAGTGCTCTTCTCCAGCCACCCGGATCGGGTCAGGCCGATTGCGTCCATCACCAAGCTGATGACCGCGATGGTGGTGCTGGATGCGCATCTGCCGATGAACGAGATGATTAACGTCGATGTCAGCCAGACGCCGGAAATGCGTGGCGTTTTCTCGCGCGTGAAGCTCAACAGCCAGATCAGCCGACGCAATATGATGTTACTGGCGCTGATGTCTTCAGAAAACCGTGCCGCCGCCAGCCTTGCACACGCCTATCCGGGCGGTTATCGCGCCTTTATCCAGGCAATGAATGCCAAAGCGCGGTCACTTGGCATGAAACAGACCCGCTATGTAGAGCCAACCGGCCTCTCAACGCAGAACGTCTCCAGCGCACAGGATCTGGTGAAGTTACTCAAAGCGACGCGGGAATATCCGATGCTTGGCGCGCTCAGCACCACAAAAGAAGAGACGGCGGTGTTTGCCCATCCGAACTATGCGCTGCCGTTCCGCAATACCAACCATCTGGTCTATAAAAACGACTGGCATATTCAGCTGACCAAAACCGGTTATACCGACGAGGCGGGCCATTGCCTGGTGATGCGCACGATGATTAACAATCGTCCGGTGGCGCTGGTGGTGCTGGATGCCTTTGGCAAATATACCCACTTCGCCGACGCTAACCGTCTGCGCAGCTGGATTGAGACCGGCAAAGCCGCGCCAGTCCCCGCTGCTGCACTGGCGTATAAAAAGCAGAAGTCGGGCCAGGTTGCCAGCAATGGTGCCAGCAGTGCCGACGTTGAGTAGAGAATAGCGGGTGTCGCGCACGGCGCGCACTGGCATGAACTGCAGGCTGAGCAGGTCGCCGGGAAGAAGCAGGCAGAGGCGTACAGCGATGTTTACGCCGCTGCCTGTCCCGAATCAGCCCGAAAAATGCCCGTTATTCCTATATTGCCATCCCTTGCAAAGCCCTACACTTACGCGCGACTGGCGAGGGACGATCGCCTGAATTAAGCTGCCGGAATCTTACACATATGTTTATACGATCCCTTTTTGCATTGTTAATGCTGGCGCTGGTAGGGTTTGCCCCGGCGCTGGCGCTGGCCGCAGATGATGCGGCCGGTGCTGCTCAGGAACAGGATGCCCCGCCGAAGCTGAATGCCGCGGTTGAACTGCCGAAAATGCAGAAGATCCTCGACAAAATTAAAAGTCAGGTTTCTGTCGATGCTGGCGAAAACAAGCTGACGCAGCTGAATGAAATGGCGCTGGAGCTCTCCGGCAATGCCGATACGCTGGGTCAGGCGCTGGTTCCCGATCGCCAGCAACTGGAAGCCCAGTTGCAGGTGCTGGGTCCGGCCCCGAAAGCGGACAGCGGCGTCAAAGAGACGCCGGAGGTGACGCGCAAGCGTAACACGCTGGAGAGTCAGAAAAGCAAACTCGACGACCAGATTAAGCAGGCTGAAGGCATTAAAAATGGCGCACTGATGCTCTCCTCGCAGATTGTTAACCTGCGTCGCGATCAGCTGAAAAGCCAGCTGGCGCTGAACTCCGGCAGCATTCTCGGGGCGCGCTTCTGGTCACCGTTGCTCAGCACACAGGATCTGGATGGCGAGAAAATTGGTGAGTTCCTGCAGGAGTTGCAGGACACCGCAGCGCTTTCCTGGGAGCCGGGCTGGCGCGTCGGCAGTGTCTTCTGGCTGCTGGCGGCGCTGCTGGTGATGACGGCTGGCCGTCGTTACAGCGAAGAGTTTCTGGCCTGGATCAGCATTCACAAACTGCCGGAAGGTAAGCTGCGCCGCAGTTTCCTGGCGGCAGCGATAGCCCTGACCACCCTGGTGGCTGTCGTCCTCACCTTTAACTTCATCGCCCTGGCCTTTACCCGCCGTGATGAGGTTTCTGAAAACGTTCAGGACTTTGTGGATCAACTGGTTCGGCTCAGTGTCTTTTGTGGCCTGATTGCCGGACTGGGACGCGCTTTCCTCTCTACCCGTCGCCCCAGCTGGCGTTTACCGACCATCTCCAATGAAGTGGCGATGGCGTTAAAACCGTTTCCACCGATTACCGCCGTGCTGGTCTTTATCTTCCAGACGGTCGAGGCGTTTAACTACAGCGTCGGCACCAGCCTGAATACCACCATTTTTGCCAACGGGCTGACGGCCCTGCTGATCGGCAGCACCGCGCTGGCGATCAGCATGCGTACCAACCGCGTTCGTCGCCGTATGACTCAGGCGGGTACACCACCGGAGGCACGTTCTACGCTGGTCGGACTGATCCAGATGGGCCTGACGCTGACCGGGATCGCCATTCTGGTGTCGCTGCTCATCGGTTACGTCACGCTGGCGCGCTTCCTGAGTTATGAAGTGATCTGGTGCGGCCTGCTGTTTGGCTCGTTCTACTTCCTCAGTCATCTGCTGAAAGATGGCTGTGAGAGTCTCTTCTCAACCAGTAACGCTACCGGTCGTCGCATCCAGAGTTCGCTTAACATTAATGAGCGTCACCTGCAGCAGACGGCCACGCTGCTGGCGGCCATTGGTAAAACGTTCCTGGTGCTGATTGTCGCGCTGGCGCTGGTCAACGGCACTTTTGCCTCCTCAACGCCGATTGAGCTGCTGCAAAAAGTGATCGAGTTCTGGGGCGGTAAAGGACTCGAATCCCTGAACATCGTACCGGCGCACATGGTGAATGCGATAATCTGCCTGATTGTCGGAATCTATGTGCTGCGCTCGGTGCGTCGCTGGCTCGACACCGATTTCCTGCCAAAAACCACCATGGATGTGGGAATGCGGGTGTCGCTGGTGACGCTGTTCAGCAACATCGGTTACGTGCTGATTATCCTGCTTACCCTGTCGATCATGGGTCTGCAGTGGAACAAGCTGGCGTGGATCGTCAGTGCGCTGTCGGTTGGTATCGGTTTTGGCTTACAGGAGATCGTGAAGAACTTTATCTCGGGGCTGATTCTGTTAACCGAGCGTCCGGTTAAAGTCGGCGATCTGGTGAGCATCAGCGGCATCGAAGGGGACATCCGCCGCATTAACGTGCGTGCCACCGAGATCCAACTGGGCGACAAGTCCACGGTGATTGTGCCTAACTCACAGTTTATTTCGCAGAACGTGCGCAATGCGACCATGGGCAATGCGCAGGGGGTGGTGACGATTACGCTGACTTTCCCCCTCGATATCGATCCGGTGAAGGTGCGCGATATTCTGCTGGAGGTTTACAACGAGAATGAACGCATTCTGGAGACGCCGGAGCCGTCTGTTTCGTTTAAAGATCTGACCCAGCAGGGGATTGTGCTGAGCGTCACGGGTAACGTGGCGGGTCAGCGCCAGATCTCAGGCGCGAAGAGCGACCTGCTGTTTGATATTCTGACGCGTCTGCGTAAAGAGGGCATCCTGCTCTCGACACCGCAAACCATGATTATTGAGCGCCGTCAGCAGATGGCGGGTGTGGCGCCGGTACCGGAAGAGAAGCTGGTTTAGGTGTGAAAGGGCCGACATCTGTCGGCCTTTTTTATATTCACAACGCTGGCTTCTCAGCTCATGCTTAATCCCGCTTACTACAACGTTTCCACGCGACTGGTGCGCTGGCCGTCACGGCTGACGGAGCGGATTGTCACGGCACCGCTGATCTGCGGCGGTCTGTTAGCATCGTAGCGCTGCCAGTTAGCCCCTTTGTCCAGGCTGTACTCCAGCATCACGCCGGGCAAGGCGACATTCATCGACAGGATGCCATCTACGATTTTTGCTCCCGGCACCGGCAGGCGATAATCGATACCCGCTTTATCCAGCTTCGCCAGTTCCCGTTGTCCCAGCAGGTTGGCAAATCGCTGCCAGTCATGCAGGCGTGCCTGCTGATCGACGAGATGGGTTTTGCCTCCCGTGTATTCCTGACCTGGCTGGTAATCCCGCTCCCAGCTGGCGCGGTGCCAGCTTCGTTCCGCGACCGCAAACAGGCGCGGATAGATCATGTGCTCCATCTGGGCGTCAGTACGCACGGTTTCACTCCACAGCTGGGCCGACATGCCATAAGCACCACTCCACGGCTTCTCTGATTTGGCGCTGAAAAAATTGCCGTCGCGATCCACCGAGGTCTCCGCATTCTGCGGCAGGTTGTCCGGTGCAAAGCCAAAGATTTTACGCTCGTCGTTGAAACGTGTGCCCCAGTAGTAGCCGCGCTCCAGCGGGTTCACCTCATACGGGAAGTCCAGATAGAGGTAGTCAGGACTGGAGATCACGACATCGTATCCTTTCTGTGACCAGTCGGGGGCACTGTCAAAACCGCCCCAGTAGAGGGTATCCCAGAAGTTGACCGCAACGCGCGGGGTAGCGAAGGCTGCGGCATTTCTGGCATCTTTTAAACCATCCTGCCACGCCTGCATTTTGCCAATGCCGTGGCGGTTAACAATTTCACTGACGGACAGGGCGAAATAGCTCGGCAGGTGCGCCAGATCTTCCACTTTGCCGCTCTTCACCAGCGCCTGGCACGCCTGCGATTTCGCCCACGGCAGATCTTCGTTACGCCAGTCGCGCAGGCCGGTACCTGGTTTAGGGTTATTTTTGTCAGAGTAGCCTGCACCCAGGCGGATATTCTTCGCTTCATCCCCGCCGAAATGCCAGGTGCTTAATGGCTGTCCCGCTTCCTGATGCATCGCCTGAACCTCACCGATCACCTTGTCGACAAAGCGCTGAGAACCCGCAATGCAGGGATTGAGATAGCTGGTGCGGTCGTAAAGCTGCACCGAGGTGGTATTGGAGTCGTCGGTGGGATCGATCAGGCGGTACGCGCTGGCCTGTTCAGCGTCTCCCGCTTTCATCAGCCGCTGATAGCGCGCTTCCATTGAGATGACCGCCGCACGGGCGTGGGCGGGCATATCAATTTCCGGGATCACCTGAATGTGGCGCGCCTGCGCATATTTCACAATGTCGATGTAGTCAGCACGACTGAAGTAGCCGCTACCGTTGTTATCGCTGAACGGACCGGAACCGAGCTGCGGCAGCAGACAACGCTGTTCGGTCAGGTCATGACAGCGTTTAGCGCCCACGTCAGTCAGTTCCGGTAAGCCAGGAATTTCAATCCGCCAGCCCTCATCGTCACTCAGGTGAAAGTGAAAGCGGTTCATCTTCCACGCCGCCATCTGATCAAGCAGCCGCATCACCGCCTGCTTACTATGAAAGTTACGGGCAACATCAAGAAACGCGCCGCGATAAGCAAAGCGCGGCGCATCATGGGCTTCCAGCGCGGCGATACGCGCCGCACCTTCGCCAGGTACCAGTGAGAGAATCGACATCAGACCGTAGAAAGCCCCGGCAGCATCGTAGGCCACCACAATGGCGCGGCGGGGCGTGATATCCAGATTGTATGCGCCCGATTTCGCCGTTATGCCGCTGAAGTGGTCCGGCTTGATCTGTGTCGTGATGGCGAATCCATCTGGCGCTTCTTTCAGGCCGAGCAGGGTCAGGCGCTGTTTTACCGCTTCACCGGTTTCAGGTGTCAGCCCGGTAAGCATCAGCCTGACGCCGCGGCTGAGATCGGCATCCTGCGGGCGGAGCTTCATCTCAAGCGGCGTGGGTGTGATTTGACCGCGCAGCGCAGAGACGGGCAGGGCAGCAACATCGCTGTTTTTATCAAACCGGCTGACGGGCTGCATCAGGACATTGTGGTCATCGGCACTGCGTCGCCAGTGCTCACCCAGCGGCAACATAAACTGGCTGGGGTCTTCATGGTCGGTGCTGGCAATAATTTTGGGCGTTGCCTGCCCGGACGTGACATACCAGCGCGGCATCACATCAGTGACAAACAGCTGCCAGTATTCATTAACGATGGGAATCTGCACCGACTCACCTGCACCAATGCCGGTAAACTTGTCCGTCGGCTCCAGTCGGGTTAAGTCGCCAACCAGGTGGGTCATTTTAAACTGATCGTTTTCGACCCGCAGCGTCTGGTGAACGTTGCTCATGTAGATGGCCCAGTGTTTGTCGGTCAGTGCCGGGCCGTTATTGGTCAGGGTAATGGTCGCGCGATTGCAGGCGGCATAGTCGGCACCCAGCGCGGCGCAGTCGGTGCCATTCAGAGCGGCCTGGTTGTCATTCACCTGATAAGTGATGCCAGACTGGCTGATTTGGTTCACCACCTGCTGCGCTGACGAGCTGGCGTGGCCTGAGGCTGCAGCGCCCAGCAGAGTGAGCGCGATAAGGCTTAACTTAAACATATTGATTCATCCTTGCTGCTGAAGAGATATCCGGGAGTCTGCAGGGCGTCAGAACAGGGTAAACGGCACGATAACCATAAATTTGATGTCCTTTTCGTCCTGAAAAATGTTGCCGTAACCGCCGCTGTAACTGGGCAGATTGCTGTGGTTGTCGTAGCGGGTGTAATGCAGTTTAAACAGGGTATCTTTGGCGCGGCCCTGCTGGATTTGATAGATCAGATCAAGGTTCCAGGCGGACTCTTTCAGCCGCTGGCTCTGGTCAACGGTGGGCAGGGTGGCGGGTCTGGCATCCCAGCCCCAGACGTATGATGCGCCCACTTTCCAGCCCGCCAGTTGCCACGGCGTTAAGTCGAGCATCGCACCGGCAAAGACCGCTTTTTCGCCATTGGCGTTCCAGTCGGAACGGGCATCCCACCAGATATCCAGTCGGCCATTGGAGCTGGCATAGCCCGGCGTCATGCGCTGCAGGAAGAAGCCCTGATTGCCCTCTGCTTTGACCCAGCTGCCTTCGAGGCGCAGATCCACCGGGCCGACGTTATAACCGATCGTGATTGCCTGTAGCCAGGCGAGGCCATCATAGACATCGCGGGGGTTAGCGGCACCGCCCTGCACGTTGTCGTGTGCGCCGTAAAACTGATAGCTGGTGGAGAGTGCATTGCCATACGGTGTGGCCGACCAGGAGGCTTTGGCAAAATATTGATCCATATAATCCGCCGCCTGACCGAATGCCCCTTCAAGGACCAGATTATTCTTGAAGTCATATTTCATGCCGAATGAGTGCAGATAGCTGATATGCGTTTTGCCATCAGCCTGTCGGAAATCATATAAATCACGATACCAGGGCGCCTTATATTTATCACTCCACATCCACGAGAATGATAATGCTCCGGCTTCCTGGAAATCATATAGCGCACCCACTTCGACGCCGCGATAGGTGCCGGGTAAGAAACTCCAGTGCGGCGCAAGGATCGTCTGGCCGGTGGGCTGAATATATCCGGCGCGTAACCAGTATTCGTTATATTTTAATTTAAGCGCGGCTTTATAAACTGAAGCGCCGCCGCTGTCGCCATTCCACTTTTCATCCCAGCGGGTACGTGCCTTACTGAAGCCAATTTCATTAGGAGCGGCGGGGCCGCTGTTGGCGAGTTCAGCAGCGCCAAAAACGGCCAAGTCCAGACCTATCCACTCCCCGGCGTAACCTGACTGGAAGTCGAGATTACTGTTGAGCGAGGCGTGATGTAAATTAGCCCGATACTGTCCCTGAGAGTCACTGGCGGGATCGGTGTCTCTGCGATCCCGCTGCCGCTGCCAGTAAAAAACATTACCTTTTAGCGATGCGTCATCAATAAATCCGGCCGCATAAGCGGGAGATGAAATTATTGCTGACAGGGCTATTATCACAGTGGCTATTTCCATTAACGCTAAAGCATAATTATTTTTCCGCATGACTCTTCCTCCCTGAAGAAAATAAAGGTCATTAAACAGCTTTTAGTTTTAGTGGCGACAATCTATTTTTCGCGACGCGAATTATCAATTGGTGGCGGGGTATTTTGTGAGGTGTTGCGCAGAAACCGATGACAGTAAATAAAGCAGGTGCAATCTGGGAAGGAGAATTAATTTTTTGATGAAGATGTTAGTCATCAGCAGAGATAATACGGCAGGCAATTCCAGGAAGTGAGTGGATGGCTGCGTCGTATGACGGTCAGCCTGCTCAGACAGGCTGACCCATAACGCGCTTAAACCTGCTTCACCGCCCAGCCTTTTTGCTTGCTGGTTTTGCCAATGCCAGGATTAAAGCTATTGGTCGGATCGAGCTGGCGATAGAACGCCGCCAGTTGCGGTTTGGCCTGATAGAGATGACCGACGTTATGTTCAGCGGGATATTCTGCGCCGCGCGCCTGCAGGATCTCCAGCATCTGCGTTTTCAGCGCGTGCACATCCACCCCTTTTCTGACGATGTAATCCTGATGGAAGACGTGACAGAAGAAGTGACCATAGTAGAGGCGGTGGCTTAATGATGCGCGAATCGCATCGGGCAGGGTTTCAAACCAGTCCGCATCGTTGCGACGCAGCGCGATGTCCAGCGCCAGAATATCCTCGACCTCATCTGCATGGACTGCGTGGTAGCGCACGGCCGCACCCGCTGCCGCAAAGCGATGCAGAAACGCGTGCGCACCTTCTTTACCTTCACACTCAAAGAACTCACCACCGCCTTCACGAAAGTAGTCGCGCAGATAGTTACGCGCCTCTGCCACGCCATCGCCCGACATCTTCAGCATCAGATGATGTTCATACTTGTCACGATACTGCTTCATGCGTTTGGGCAGATGCGCCGGGAACAGTTTGCTCAGGCGCTGCAACAGCCGGTCGCTGAAGTGCGGTTTAACGAAGGAGAGCTTGCTCAGCCAGGCATCAATCCGACCCTTCAGCGTGAAAAACAGCGGCATCTTATCGGTGCCCAGCTTGTCGATCATCAGGAAGGTATCTTTGCCGTAGACTTCCGCAATGTCATAAATGTCGCGGTGCATATATTCGCCCGCCACCGGCAGATGGGTGAAATGCGCCAGGATGTGACGGCGGATATCGTTAAGCACACCGGGTTCATTGGTGCCGATGTAAAATACCTGCTGCTGCGGTTCGCTGGCGAAAGTATCCAGTCGCACGGCGAAGACCGCCAGTTTCCCGGCACAGCCGGACGCTTCAAACAGGCGACGCGCATCGGCGTTATAACGGGCGGGCGTATCCGCATCGACTTCACGGACGCGATCGGCATATTCATGATCGGAGGCGTGACGGCCATCGTGCTGCACATCTTTGGGTTGCCAGCGGTCGTCATCCAGCCGTCCCAGAATCTCTTCCGGTGAGGTCCCCAGATCGATACCCAGATGGTTCACCAGCTTCAGTCTTCCCTGTGCATCAATCTGCGCATACAGGGCCATCTCACTGTAGGCCGGACCGCGCTTAATCAGCGATCCGCCGGAGTTATTACAGATGCCACCCAGCACCGAAGCCCCAATGCATGAGGAGCCGATCACCGAGTGGGGTTCACGCCCCAGCGGCTTCAGTGCTTTTTCCAGCTGATAGAGTGTGCTGCCGGGGAATGCCAGCACCTGCTGGCCGTTGTCGATCAGCTGAAGCTTATCCAGCCGCAGGGTACTGACAATCACCAGCGGACGGTCGTAATCGTCGCCATGCGGCGTTGAACCTTCGGTCAGGCCGGTATTCGCCGCCTGCATCAGGATGATGACATCCGCTTTCACCAACGTTTGCAATACCCGCCAGAGTTCCAGCAGCGTACCGGGAAACGCCACGGCCAGCGCCTCACCTTCGCCGGAGCGAAAGCCTTTGCGATAGCGGGCAGTCTGTTCAGGTTCTGTCAGCAGATGGGCAGGGCCGACCAGGCGGCGCAGGTCAGAAAGCAGGGCAGAGGTTTGTATCATGAGCAATTCCCTTGTCTTATCAGTGCGTCCTAACTGTAGCACGTCAACTGACCTCAACGCAGTGTGACTCTGGCCGCTACCTGCTATTCTCATCTTGTGGCACACTGCCGCCTGTTTATTCGATATTGCGCAGTTACTTAAGAGAACCCAACCTGATGAAATGGATTTACTCTGTTAGTCTCGCTGTCTCCCTTGCGATGCAACCCGCACTGGCTGAGACAGTGCCTGGTAACCACCCGATGACCGAACAGGCGCGAGATGCCTTCGTTAACCAGCTGCTTAAAAAAATGACGCTGGACGAGAAGATTGGCCAGCTGCGTTTAATCAGCGTCGGACCTGATAATCCGAAAGAAGCCATTCGCGACATGATTCAGAAGAGTCAGGTTGGCGCGATTTTTAACACTGTCACGCGTCAGGATATCCGCGCGATGCAGGATCAGGCGATGCAGCTTAGCCGCCTCAAGATCCCCCTGTTTTTCGCCTTCGACGTGATTCACGGTCAGCGCACTATTTTCCCGATTCCTCTGGCCCTGGCATCAAGCTGGGATCTGGATGCCGTTAAAGAAGTAGGGCGCGTATCCGCCTATGAAGCGGCCGACGACGGTCTGAATATGACATGGGCACCGATGGTCGATGTCAGCCGTGAACCGCGCTGGGGTCGTGGTTCCGAAGGCTTCGGTGAGGATACGTATCTCACCAGCGAAATGGGTCGCAGCATGGTTCAGGCGATGCAGGGCAAAAGTGCCGCCGATCGCTATAGCGTGATGACCAGCGTGAAACACTTTGCGCTCTATGGCGCCGTTGAGGGTGGACGCGATTACAACACCGTAGACATGAGCCCGCAGCGCATGTTCCAGGACTATCTGCCACCGTATAAGGCCTCACTGGATGCAGGCAGCGGCGGCGTGATGGTGGCGCTGAACTCGATTAATGGCGTCCCCGCTACGGCGGACAGCTGGCTGCTGAAAGATCTGCTGCGCGATAAGTGGAAATTCAAAGGCATCACCATCAGCGACCACGGCGCAATCAAAGAGCTGATCAAGCATGGCGTCGCCAGCGATCCGCAGGAAGCGGTACGCATCGCCCTGAAGTCGGGCGTGGATATGAGCATGAGCGACGAATATTACAGTAAGTATCTGCCGGATCTGGTGAAGAGCGGTGAGGTCACGATGGCTGAAATTGATGACGCGGCGCGCCATGTGCTTAACGTCAAATATGACATGGGCCTGTTTAACGATCCCTACAGCCATTTAGGTCCGAAAGAGAGCGACCCGCAGGACACCAATGCGGAAAGCCGTCTGCATCGCGCTGAAGCGCGCGATGTGGCGCGTAAAAGCATCGTACTGCTGAAAAACCGTTTGGAAACGCTGCCGCTGAAAAAATCGGGCACCATTGCGCTGATTGGTCCGCTGGCAGACAGTCAGCGCGACATCATGGGCAGCTGGTCCGCCGCAGGCGTGGCGAAGCAATCCGTTTCGCTGCTGCAGGGCATGCGCACTGCCACCGAAGGCAAAGCGACGCTGCTTTATGAGAAGGGCGCTAACGTCAGCGACAACAAAGGGATTCAGGACTTCCTGAACCTCTATGAGCAGGCGGTTTCCGTGGATACGCGTTCACCGCAGCAGATGATCGATGACGCGGTTGCCAAAGCGAAGCAGGCCGATGTGGTGGTTGCCGCCGTGGGCGAAGCGCAGGGGATGGCGCACGAAGCCTCCAGCCGCAGCGACCTGGTGATCCCACCGAGCCAGCAGAAGCTGCTCGCGGCACTGAAAGCCACCGGTAAGCCGCTGGTGATTGTCCTGATGAACGGGCGCCCGCTGTCGATAGTAAATGAAGATCGCATGGCTGATGCGGTGCTGGAAACCTGGTTCAGCGGCACCGAAGGTGGTAACGCCATCGCCGATGTGCTGTTCGGTGACTACAACCCGTCGGGCAAACTGCCGGTTTCCTTCCCGCGTTCAGTGGGTCAGATTCCGATCTACTACAACCATCTGCCAACCGGTCGTCCTTACAACTTTGCGAAGCCGAACAAGTACACCTCGCACTACTATGATGCGGTTAACGGCCCGCTCTATCCGTTTGGTTACGGCCTGAGCTACACCAGCTTCACCGTGTCGCCGGTAAAAATGTCTTCCCCGACCATGCCGCGTAACGGCAGCATCGAAGCCAGCGTGACCGTGACCAACAGTGGTAAACGCGATGGCGCGACGGTGGTGCAGATGTACCTCAACGACCCGGTCGCTTCCATCAGTCGTCCGGTGCAGGAGCTGCGTGGCTTTAAGCGCATCATGCTGAAAGCAGGCGAGTCACAAACTGTGACCTTCAAAATTGATGTGGATGCGCTGAAGTTCTGGAACCAGCAGATGCAGCACGTTGCAGAGCCCGGCAAATTCAACGTGATGATTGGACTCGATTCCGTTCGTACCGAGGATGGGCAGTTCAACTATTTATAACCGTCAGCCTTTTCCCTGACGTCAGGGGAAGGTGATGCGGCGCGTCGTTAGCGTCCTGCTACCGCGCGCCGCGTCATATCCACTATCAGAGCCGCTATGATTAATCTGCGTGACCGCATTCAGCAGCAGGTATTCCGCCTTAACGGCCTGTCGATGAATGAATTTGACCTCTCTCAACCACCTGGCGATCCCGGCCTGTTTGGCCCGGACAGCGTGATCTGGCGCGTCCACGGTGACTTCACCTCCATGATGTGCGGCGGGATCAGCGCGCTGCTGTTGCAGATGCTGCATCCGGCGGCACTGGCGGGCGTCTGGGATCACTCCAATTTCCGCGAAGATATGATGGGCCGTCTGCGCCGCACCAGCCAGTTTATCGCTGTCACTACCTACGGTAATTCGCAGGATGCGCAGACGCTGATCGACAGGGTGAAACGCATTCATCTGAAAGTCAGCGGCGTCGACAGCGCGGGCAAACCCTATGCCGCCAGCGATCCGCATCTGCTGACCTGGGTGCATGTGGCGGAGACCAGCCGTTTTCTGGCCGCCCATCTGCGCTACAAAAATCCTCAGCTTACCCGCGCCGGGCAGGATCAGTACTATCAGGAAGCGGCGCTCATTGCCGAAGCGCTGGGCGCAGAGAAGGTGCCGAAAAGCGTTGTCGATGTGGCGGATTACCTGCAACAGATGCGTTCAGAGCTGCGCTTTGACGAGCGTACCGCTGAAGTGACGCGATTGCTGATGAATGCCCCTGCACCCAGCTGGCAGGCGAAACCGGTGATGAAAATCATGCTGAAGTCAGGATTCGGGCTGATGCCCGCGTGGGCGCAGGCAATGTCCGGTACGGAGATTGGCCGCTTTCAGCAGGCGATGATTGACCAGAAGATTAATGCGATTGCGTTAGGGTTGAGATGGTCAATTCAGCGCGGGGCATGGTATCGGGCGATGGTGAGAATGGGGAGACTGGGATAAGGGGCTATGAATGTCCGCTTTGTGCCAGAAGCGGACATTGTATATTTGAATACTGCGATAAATTTTTGATAATTATGCATATGCATTAAAAAGACAATTATCGGAGTGGCCTGTTAACAGTTCTTATGCAGATTACGATAGCCTCCTGGCGTTCTTCCGGTATGACGTTTGAAGGCCAGAGAAAAAGAGGGAACAGATTTATATCCGGTTAATCTGGCTATCTCAGTAATACTTAAGTGATGCTTTCTGAGTTCAGCGCATGCCAGCTCCATTCGCCATGCCGTCAGATAATTCCCGGGCGTTGAACCGGTAAGCTGATGAAACCTACTGGCGAACGCACTGCGGGACATAGCAGATTTTGCAGACAGACTTGCCAGCGTCCAGTCTGCAGATGGAGAAGAATGTATCAGTGTCAGTGCGGGTCCTATTTTCCTGTCACCGAGGGCATTCAGCCAGGATGTCCCTTTCTGATTAATCTCTAAGTATTCCCTCAGCATCTGCACCAGAACAAGTATTGCCATGCTACTGGCCACAATGTCGTGTCCGGGACGAAGCGCTGATGTTTCATGCGA
Organism: Pantoea sp. XY16; assembly: GCF_025153065.1. Classification (NCBI taxonomy): domain Bacteria; kingdom Pseudomonadati; phylum Pseudomonadota; class Gammaproteobacteria; order Enterobacterales; family Erwiniaceae; genus Pantoea; species Pantoea sp. XY16. Next base: position 67,525 of record NZ_JANZNP010000002.1, read on the forward strand.
AAGCAAAGTGATAAGGGCGGTGAGTGCAGGAGAAGAACTTTCCTCTCGTCGTGAAACCAGCACCTGAGGCAGATGTTTTAAAAGCAGCGGGCTGGAAGCCTCCTCAAATACGAATCTCCCCCCAATCCCCTCACTGATAAGTTCTCCCTGTCCGTAGCGGACCACACCATCCGCTTCACGGTGAGAAGAGAATATCTGCCGTCCGTCACTTACCATCAATGCCGGACTTGAGCCACAGCAGTAAGCGTCACCCGAAGTCAGAAGATAGAAGTCCCCTTTTTCAAGCAGCAGAGGCTGCATTCCGTCCATCCAAAGCCAGAATTTCCCCTCAAGCACAGTGCCGAACTTAATGTGTTTATAAGAGGGAAACCGCATTGCCCAGGGGCCACGTGCTTCCATACGGGCCGTAAGGATGGCCTCTGCCTTCAGAAGTGAAAGAATATCAGACAACGGATCCATAACTTCCTGGACGAATGAATAATAAAAAAGGGATTTCTATAATAAAAGAAAGCGTTTGTCTGCGTCATTATCATTTGAAGCTTAACGGAGAAAACAAAATGAAATATGCAGAACTGGGTAAAACTGGGATTTATGTTTCACGCATTTGTCTCGGGACGATGACATTTGGCGGGGCGGATAATGCCGCCGGTAATGCCATCGGCCGCCTGACGGGCAAAGAGGCGGACATTATCGTTGGTGAGGCGCTGGACGCCGGCATCAATTTTATTGATACCGCGGATATCTACGGTATGGGGGGCTCTGAAAGCGTGCTGGGCGAAGTGCTGGCACAGCGACGCAGTCAGGTTTTTCTTGCAACAAAAGCGCACAGCAGAATGAATGCGGGCGCAAACGATGCAGGGCAGTCGCGCTATCACCTTATGCAGGCGCTGGAAGCCAGCCTTAAAAGGCTTAAGACCGATCACATTGACCTTTATCAGGTCCACAATTTTGATACCGTAACACCGATTGAAGAGGTTCTGCGGACACTGGACGACATGGTGCGTCAGGGCAAGGTTCGCTATATAGGCTGTTCGAATTATGCCGGCTGGCAGATTGCCAAAGCTTTGGGTATTTCAGGTGAACATAAGCTGGAGAAATTTGCCAGCGTACAGTCTTTTTATTCACTGGCCTGCCGCGACATTGAACATGAACTCCTTCCGGCAATTAAGGATAGCCAAACCGGACTGTTATGCTGGAGCCCTCTTGCAGGAGGCCTGCTTTCAGGCAAATTTGACCGCAGTGGTAGTCATGAGGCCTCTGCAAGACGCGCAAAAATTGAATTTCCACCCGTTGATAAAAGCCTGGCATGGGACATCGTGGATGTTCTCAAAACAATTTCTGAAAAACACCGCACTACTCCTGCCAGCATCGCAATAGCCTGGCTGCTGTCTTCTAAGCAGGTGACGAGCGTCATAGCGGGTGTGCGCAATGTGCATCAGCTCAGAGATAACCTTAGCGCGCTGTCTGTTAATCTCAGCGAGGAGGAAAAAGAAATGCTGGACAAGGTCAGTCATCCGGGTACACGTTATCCCGGATGGATTCAGTCATATAATGCCGCGAGCCGCTATCCGGCAGGCTTTCCTGATACCGGGCCTAACTGGATATTAGGTGAATCCCCTGTTTAACACGGGCTCAGAGCTATAAAAATAACTAAGCTTTTAATAACTTTGCTGAGTCCGGGTTCCTGACGGGCTCTGCTGACTCAGGCAGTGAACATTATGGTTAGCATCTATTGCTGTTAACATCTTCAATTTAACTCACTCATGCTGTTAGTTCCTTACGCCGGCTGAAAACTTTCGTAGAGAGTAAAATTTTATCCTATCAAACTATAATTAAGTATAATCTAATATAAAAGCTGATTGACATGGTAAGGCTGAATATTAATGTTTTTCATATGCATCTATTTGTTGCATGAAAAAAGGGTCTATATTTAAATCGCATCAAAAATCCAGAGTAAATAATACTTTAAATATTGCCATTATTTATTGTGGCAAATAATTCTACTCATTGTTTAATGATATGATTCTGTTAAAAATTAAATGCCATTTTGGTCAAACTTAGAGTCGGCTGATTTGTTCGTAAGGAATGCGATGTCTCGCAGCGTTGCTTTTGAAAAAGTTCTATAAGTTCAAGTTAATTTTTATGCGAGTAAGTTTTATGTATTTCTTAAAGTAGAGTTTTGTTGGAGTGTTACTCTTAATTTTAAGTGAAATTTATTTGTCTTTTATGTGAAAAGAATATAAATTGAAGTTAAGATTGTAACGCTGGCAGTGTTATAGATTACTTACTATAGTTTGATAGTGACGAAACCTGTTAAAGTAAATACGATAAAATATGAAAAAATTAACTATTACTGAGTTTGCAAAGAAAATAGGTGTAGGTGTTGCAACAGTTGATCGGGTGCTTAATGATCGGGGTGGAGTATCGCCGGCCATGGAGAATCTAATACTCAAGGCCGCCCGTGATGCGGGACTTAAGCGTATTCTGCCGGAAAAGCATAGACCCTCCTGGCAGCTTGAGGTCCTGTTGAGCAGTAATAAATCTTTTTTTTTCGAACAGCTTGCTAAAGATTTTTCCATGCTGGCTGATAACTTAGGCTATCGCAGAATAACACTTCATAAAACTTTATTCTCTGAAGCTTCTCCGGAAAAAATGGCAAAACACATTGAAGCCAGCAGTAAAAAAAAGGACGCTTTGATTATATTTGCACATGAGAGCCCACTTATTTATGAAATGCTGACCCTGTGTAAATCTCGCGGTGTCCCGGTAATAACCCTTGTGGCAGATTTACCAGGATCTGATAGATTGTGCCACGTAGGAATTGATCAATATAGCGCAGGCCGTACATCAGGCTTTGTACTTGGTGGTATGCTACCATCACATGGGGACGTGGTGATAATTAGCGGCCGTACGCAATACGCAGTCCATCGTCAGCGTGTCGATGGCTTTATTTCAGTAATGCAGAAATTTTATCCTAAAATCAATGTGCGCGAACCTATTTACAGTCAGGATGAACGGGAGCTTATCAGTCTTTTATTAAACCGAACCCTTGCATCTGATAAAGATATTGTCGGAATTTATAATACAGGCATGGGTAACACTCAGGTTAGTGAGATTTTGAATGATTATAATCTTAGAGGTAAAGTAGTTTACGTCACTCATGAACTTTACAATACAACACGGCAATTACTCGAACAACGAGTGCTGACATTGACCATAGATCAAAATACGTTGAGGCATGCTCAGCTGGCAATAACACTGGCGCTACATTATCTTGAAATGGGTGAGCAGCCTGATGAATATAAGTCAGGAAAGGTTGATTTTATGCTGTACACTCCTGAAAATTATAGGTGATATAAAATTGGTTACGATTGATTCAGAATAATGGCCCCCTCATTAGTACTCTTAATCTTCCGCTGGTTGGTAAAACCCCTATAACTCTGAATGTCGGACCGCAACGAGCTGTCGCAGATACAATATGTTGTAGTTTTCTAAGCTACTATCGATACTACACATAGTAGATTCAAGATAAGCGGCAAGCCAACACCAGGCCAGGGATTCAGGAGTTTTCAGCCACTGCACGTCTTCGGCCCCCTGCGGTTTTTTTTTGCCTAAAGCGGGTTATTTATCCTGCAGATACCGTGGGATCCGTCCGGAACGCGGCCCGAGATACGCTTGCTATCTTGCCGATGCCTTTTATCATTAAGCTCAAACGGCGGCTGCTCCGACCGGCCACGATAAGAGCAAAAGCCACTGAATACCTCTTTGAACCGCCTGCACGGCGGTTTTTTTATTCTTCTCTCGGCGTTACGTGATCGGCAGCACATGGTTTGTGCCGTTCGCTTTTTTTTAGCAAGGCTTACAGGTGACAGCGTTCGCTGAACGCCGGATTTTCCGGGATGCATAACCTTTTCTCCCCGGCTGCTTCCGCAGCTGACCCACTCAGATGGCGGTTTTTTGCCTGTCGCCTGCATGTGCGATAGGTATGTTATGTCTATTTTGGCAAAACTACACTGTCATCGTACATTTGACGTCCGCTTTTCGCTCAAAGCGGACCTTGCAGCACGTATGTCCGCTTTGTGCCAAAGTTACGTAAGGAAGGAATTAAGCCATCCCGTAGGATGGCTTATGAGATACTGTTACTGAGATGACAGACCTCAGAAATGCGCCGACAGCACGCCGTTTACAGACATATAAAAGAAGCACTTAACGGAAATTTTAACCAGCGTTTGTGCGGAACACGCTAACAGCGTCCCTCAGATTAGCGGCTCGACTTGCAAGTTCATCAGCAGACGATGCTGACTCTTCAACGAGCACGGCATTCTGCTGTGTGACCTGATCCATCTGAGTAACGGCAATATTTATCTGCGATACGCCTGCACTTTGCTCTTCTGAAGAAGATGAAATTTCTCTCACCAGCTGTGCTGTCTGTTCAATCGCATCCATACTCTCCTTCACTTTTTCACCTGCATCCCGGGCCATCGAAATGCCCTGCTCAGCATTCTCCACAGACTTTTCGATCAGTCCTTTAATTTCTTTCGCCGCGCCAGCCGAGCGCTGTGCCAGCGACCTGACTTCCGCCGCAACAACGGCAAAGCCTTTACCGTGCTCGCCGGCCCGGGCAGCTTCAACAGCCGCGTTTAACGCGAGAATATTCGTCTGAAACGCAATCCCATCAATGACAGAAATGATTTCCTTAATCTGCCCTGCACTGCTGCTGATTTTCTCCATGGAACCCAGCACTGATTCCATTGCCTGACCGCCACGCAATGCCGCGCTGGTAGCCGAGCTGGCCATTTCTGCAGCATGGCGGGTGTTTTCAGCATTGTTGCCGATGATCGAAGAGAGCTGTTCCATACTGGCGGCTGTTTCAGCCAGTGATGCAGCCTGTTCTTCCGTCCTCGCAGAAAGATCGCCGTTACCGCGGGCAATCTCCTCAGATGAGGTGGCAATGGTGACGGCATTAGATTTAATGTTTTCTACCGTCACCGTCAGGCGCTGACTCATCTGCAGTAATGCCTTAAGCAGACCGGCTGTTTCATTGCGTCCTGTCACGGAAAAAGATGCTGTCAGATCGCCTTCTGCTACTTCAAGCGCAAGCTTTGACGCGGCACCGATAGGTCGTGTAACAGAACGGATAATGATCAATGCGAAAAAGACAGAAAGCAGGACCATAAAGAGAAGAACGCTCAGCAAACCATACTGTGCATTCCGGTGGTCCGTAATCTGCTGGTTCAGCATGTCATTCAGTTCATTACCGCCCGCAATCGCGTAGGTGCTGAATCTGTTAATCGCGCTGGTAAAAATTGCGGCATAGTCCTGAGGATTCTGATTCGTCATACTGCGGCTAATAAATAACGCCCCTGCAGTTTTCAGGGCATTTTTGGCTTCCTGTACGGCCGCGTCTGCATCGGCACTGAATTTCTGCTTCAGCCCTGTATCAGACGAAAAAAGCTTCTCTGAGTCCTGAGCAAACGTATCCAGATTATAGGCACCCGTGCTGATTAATGATTCCATACGGACAGAGTCAGCCTCATTAACAGCTTCTTTCCTGGCAAGCAGTGAAGTCCCGAACGCACGAATTTTACCCAGACTTTCGGTAAGCTCAGGCAATGATGAGAAATTGCTGGTAATCAGGCGGTACGTACTGATATCTGAATCAAGCGACAAACCGTAAAAATCCAGCACGTCGCGGTTTGTGTTAAGAAGTTTGCGGATGAGTTGCGCATGTGCGTCAAGGCTGGTCGTTTGATCCAGTTTCAAAGCATCAATGTCCTGCTGCAGCGCGTCCCACTGTGCACGCACCCCATTGATTTTTTCGATTAAACCCGCACTGCCTTCTGTCTGCGCCATCTCTTTCTTGATGGCATCGGTGATAGTAACAATGTCATCTCTAACACTTAGACGCGATGAGGTGGCAGGATTTTTTTGCGCAATAGCGAGGGCTGTTTCAGCGCGATGGCGCTGTATCAGATTCAACAGGGCAAGGATTTTGTTTTCAGCAGGCACTCCTGTTACTTCTTTCTGCTTGTCCTGAATATATTTATTACCTTCTGACACAAAAAGCACGGTAGGAACTGAAAAAAGAACAAGGCAAAACAAGCCCAGAATTGCAAACTTAGCGGTAAGATTAATATTGTTAAGAATATTACTCATTTTTACATCCTGCTGAATTAATTTTTATAAGAACACAAATAATGCAGATTAAAAGCATCTTAATCATCATTATCGGTTAACTATTCATTAACTTTATAGCAGGCGTAAGAAAGAGAATGTTTAGGTTGAATCGCAACAAGGTCTAACCTGTTACCGAGTAATTAGAAAATACTGATGTTAGCAATTACCTCATAAGAGGTAGGAAAGATGGTTGGTATCAACTTCTCTCTTAACGAATTTTATACATGATTCATGTCCACTTTATGCCATAAGCAGACATTGCTAATCCCCTGGCACACGCTAAACAGTTTGCAGTGCAGCTTATTTCTGTTCCCCATGTAAAAAGGCATTAACTGAAAGATGTCACTTAACTTCCTCATGTATATCTACATCCACATATAGTCATCAGGAAAAGGATGAATGAAGATGCTGAGAGGTAAAAGAGCTGTTATTACCGGTGGCGGCGGGGGATTTGGCCAGGCGCTGTGCGTGTGGCTGGCACGAGAGGGCGTCGAGGTGGATTTTTGCGCACGGCGGGCTGAAGATATTCAAAAAACCTGCAGCATCATCACTGCTGAAAGCGGCATTGCAAAAGGGTATATCTGTGATTTATCACGCCCTGAATCCCTTTCTCAGTTTTCCTCACAGCTGTTAATTTCTGACAAGCCTATAGACATTTTAATCCTGAATGCTGCTCAGTGGTTATCAGGGAGATTAGACGATCAGCCTGACACAGAAATTATCAATACCGTCAGTTCAGGTCTGACAGGTTCGATTCTGCTGACTCAGGCTCTGCTGTCCGCTATGTGCCAGAAGCGAACTTTGCTAACATCGGCATGAACTAATATGCGGGCGAGCAGGTCAATAGTGTTCTGGGTTGCAGCTGTGTCCCGTTACTCTAATAAAACACCACGATAAATGAGCTAACATCATGAAAAATAAAAAATTGGCTATAGCAGTCATGTTATTTTTTGGATTTTCACCATCTTGTTTTTCTGAAAATGGTTCATTTATCCATCCTGGTGCACTAAACACGGCTGATGACTTCAGAAAAATAGCTCTGGAAGTAAAAGAAGGGCAACAGCCTTGGTCTTCAGATTTTGCTTTATTACGCACTAATGCTCATGACTCACCTGACTACACACCTCATCCTGTTGCTACTCTTTACCGGGGAGCTGCGACAGGTCACCCAAAAGAAAATTACTCATTCCTGTTTAATGATGCAGCAGCCGCATATGCTTTAGCTCTGGACTGGCGACTGAGCGGCGACAACTCACGTGCAGAGCGTGCTGTATACATACTCACTCAGTGGGCGAATAAACTACGCGCCGTTGACGGAACATCTGATAAATTTCTCGCGGCCGGACTCTACGGCTACCAGCTTGCTGTCGCAGCCGAAACGCTTCGGGGGTCATCCGCTTTCTCAGCCTCTCAGCAGAAGGCGGTCAGAGATATGCTGATTACGGTATTTGCACCCATGAACATCGATTTTCTTGAACATCATAATGGCGCAAAAACGGATCACTATTGGGCCAACTGGGACCTGTCAAATACCGCTTCACTCATGGCTATTGGTATTTATGCAGACCGGAGAGATTTTTATAAAAAAGCTCGTGACTACTATATCGGCGGAAACGGTAACGGCGCGCTCAAAAACGCAGCATGGAAAGTTTATCCTGACGGGCTTGTACAGTGGCAGGAAAGCGGGCGAGATCAGGCGCATACGCTGCTTGGCATTGGTCTGGCAGGGACCATTTGTCAGTTGGCCTGGAACCAGGGCGATGACCTGTTCGGTGCCTATAACAACCGCCTACTCGGGGCGGCGCGCTATGTAGCCAGATATAATTCAGGAAACAGCGTCCCTTATTCGATTTACCAAAACAGTGATGTCACTCAGTCAGTCATTTCCAGCGTAGCCCGCGGAGAAAAAAGGCCCGTATGGGCGCTATTCTACGGCCATTATGTACAGATGATGCATATTAGCGCGCCGGAGATAAAAGCGGCGATAATGAGTGAAGGCAATGAAGGTGGTGGTGGTAATTACGGCCCGAACAGCGGTGGTTATGACCAGCTGGGTTATGGCACCCTGACTTTCCTTAATTAATTCTAATTAAGCTTTTCGGTATAAAAGCTGGGCTGACCTGCTCCTCGTTAGTTCACATATAACGCTATTAGCTATGTCCGTAGATCGCTCATAACGGACCTAAGCCTGCAGTAAGTCCGCTGTGTGCCAGAAGCGGACACTAGCAATTGTAATTTGCTTCAATACCACCACGAGGCAATTTTTTTTTGCTACTCACATGGGCGCGGTAAAACCCTGATTCTGCCGAACGATAAAACTCTCACGCCGCGCACAGATAACTTGACGTAGTAGTTTCCCCTGCGTGGCTCTGGTATAAAGTAGCCGCTGCCGTCACCGGGCGGGATTGCAAGCGGGGAATTAGCATGCCGAAGTTTATCATCACCTTTTTTACGTCTGAAGAACACGAACCCTGGGTGATCGGCGGCGCTGCCGTGGGCGCGGCGATCACCATTACGGCGATGGTGATCATCCTCGTCAGATCGTTCCGTAACAAATAGGCCGGGTGCCGGGCCTTTTTTTGCCGCATTCGGTAAAACGCCAATTCTCCCGAATGGCACCCTGCCCCGCGCCGCTGCGGCGCTGATAACTACATATTGTGGTTTTCTCAGCTGCTGCCGATACTACATATAGTGGGTGCGGGGGAACCGGCAGGCCAACACCAGGGCAGAACGCGCCGGTTTTCCCGCTGCGCCATTCGGTAAAACTCCGGCAGGGCCGGATTTCCCCGAATTAGAATTTACGCCAGCAGAGTTTTTGTTCTTGCTTTTTTACAGAGTTCACAATCGCGAGTTAGAAAATGTCATTCTGACATTAAGCCTATGTCCGCTTTTCGCTCATAGCGGACATTAGCCTGACGTCAGTCCGCTTTGTGCCAGAAGCGGACGTTGTTATAAATGGCAGGGTTTCAAACGCCAGAACGTTTATTTTATCTTACAGCACCTCGATTACCTCAAATTCTTCTGCGATCAGCTCCATATCGTCAGAAAAATGTCCCGTACAGGTGAAAAATCTCTGATGCTCTTTCTGCCAGTACTCAAGGCTTAAATCGCCTTCACCTTCTTTGCGGGCAAACTCCTCGGTAACATCACAAAAACGCACCAGTCGCATTGAAACCAGTCTGGTTACGCAGGCTGGGACGTTCTGGCCATCAAGGATGATGTTATGGCTCCCAATCTTAGGGGCAGGCTCTTCCTGCTGGTAAGACGTAAGCGATCCGCAGGAGGCCGTTTTGATCCCTTTTTTAATCAGGTCAGCAAGCTTGCTAGCCAGTTCCGGACTGTCACCCATTTGCCAGGCATCTGCGCCTGGATACTTTAATTTTAATACCTCAACTGTAGCCATTAACAGCCCTTTTTAATCGTCGATGACAAATGCCATACAGAGTTTTAACATGAACTTTCCGGACATTAACATTGATGCTTTCCCTCTGCTACTTTGTCCGCTTTTCGCTCAAAGCAGACCTTCCTTACGCGTGCAATTGTTACATCACGACCTAATAGGGGGAAACGGAAACGAGGGTTGCAGAAAGACCGCAAATATTCTTCATGGGCTTAGGGAGTTAAGCAAGACGTATTCGGTAATATGGGCGTTTTACCGAACGGTCGCAGAAGGGCGTAAAAAAACCGCCTCGCGGCGGCTCGTCTGGCACCTGCCCAGACTCTCTGTATAAGAATCCCAGAAAACCTGGCATCAATAGTGCAGCGGGCAAACCGGCGTGTTGTGCCCTGGTGTTGGTCATCCGGCTTCCCCGTCATCATTATATGTGGTATCGGCAACATCTGGAGAAACCGCAATATATAGTGTGTCCGGCTGTAACAGCGCGGCCGGGGGTACAATTCGGCAGAATGCGTGTTTTACCGAATCCGGGCGAACGGGAAACATCAGTCCGCTTTGTGCCAGGAGCGGAAGTAGCGCATGAACTGTTATGGTAAATTTGAATGTCAGGCTTAATCACTTGAGGATAAGCAGAATGCTTCTGGAGAAGCTCAGATTGCTTGAGTGCAGCCTTCACGGCGACAGGCGCAATGATCCGGAGTGGCTGGAACTGATTCTTCATCCTGAATTCCGTGAAATCACCCGGTCAGGTGTGACGGTCGACCGGTCAGAGACCATTGCGTCGCTGTTAAGTGAAAAGGCTGCACCGTATATTCTCAGCAGTGATTTCCGTCTTACGGATATGGGCTGCGGTTACGCTCTGCTTCACTATCGGACGTTTTACGCTGATGGCAGCCATCATGCATTACGTTCCTCTTACTGGATTTGTTCGGATGAGGGCCAGTGGACTCTGTTTTTTCACCAGGGAACGCCGGCTGCAGGCAATGCCGGGGTTCAGGGTTGAGTTGCACAAGTAGGGCAGAGAGAATGTGTTTATGCGGAAGATTATTGTTGTGCCATACGATGATAGATGGCCTGAGATGTTTGAAGCTGAAAGTTTACTGATAAAAACATTGCTCGGTGGAATGGCTAAAGATGTCCATCATATTGGAAGCACGTCAGTTCCTGGTCTCTCAGCAAAGCCCGTAATTGATATGCTACTTGAAGTTTCCGACCTCAATGAACTGGATAAGTACCATTCAGCAATGGCCCACGCCGGTTATATTGCTCGCGGTGAGAACGGGATTGCGGGGCGCAGATATTTCATTAAAGGTGGTGATCAGCGTAGTCATCAAGTCCATGCGTTTGCAGTCGGAGATATGCAGGTATTGAGACATCTCGCTTTCCGTGATTATCTTCGAAGAAACAAAGACATTGCAGAAGAGTATGCTGAGATAAAACACGCAGCTGTATTACTCAGCAGGAACGACGCTCATCGCTATAGCGCCCTCAAAGCGAAATTTATAGAGCGTCATCAACAACTAGCGCTAGCTGTCTGAGAACGATTGAGATTGAATTCGTTGCCGGGAGGGTATGTTCAATAATGATGAATTTACTAAGTAGTCATCAGTCAACGTCTGCTATTCGCTCATAGCGGACCTTCGATTCGATAAGAATGTCCGCTTCGTGCCAGAAGCGGACGTTGCTGATTTTAATCTTCAAACAGGATCGGTATAGGCGACAGATGTAACAAATGACAATTAAACTTTCATAGAGTTTTTAAGGAGAATAAATTTCATATGCGAATTCCAGATTATTCTTCACAAGATTCTGATAAGTGGGCCCAGGTAGATGCCTGGTTTTCTGAAAAGCTCGCTCCTGAAGATGCAGATTTAAAATACGCTCTCGCCAATAACACAGAACAGGGATTGCCCACACATGATGTCTCTGCTTTACAGGGAAAAATGCTGGCGATTTTCATTCAAATGTCGTGTGCCGTCCGTGTTCTTGAAATAGGGACGCTTGGGGGGTATAGCACCTTATGGATGGCCCGGGCTCTCCCACCACATGGAAGCGTAACGACAATTGAATTCAACGAGCACCATGCAGAGGTTGCTCGCCAGAATATAAACAAAGCGGGGCTGGCTGAGCGTGTCACATTGCATAGAGGAGCGGCACTTGATGTCTTACCCACACTTAATGCTCCCTTTGACCTGATTTTTATCGATGCCGATAAAGTGAATAACCCCCACTATCTTGAATGGGCTATCAAACTGTCGAAACAAGGCACTGTTATCGTAGGAGATAACACTGTGCGCGGTGGAAGTGTAATCGACTCCAGTAGTGAAGATCCGAACATTAAAGGTCTGCGAGAATTTGTCGAAATGATTTCTGAGGATGAGCGCCTTGAAGCGACAGCAGTACAGACTGTTGGTGAAAAAGGATGGGATGGTTTCGTTATGGCTATCGTTAAAGCCCGATGATGATATTTATCATTAGGAAAAACTCACTAACCGCCAGCTTTTAGTCACAATTTCTAAATGATTATCAAAGCTGTGCTGCTCATAATGTCTATGAGTTATATCCAAAATGTCCGCTCCTCGCTCATACCGGCCTTTAAGGCCAACAATGGTCACACTTACAAAGCTCAGTACGCCCCCCAACGCCCACACTTTGAGACTATTACCCTTGTCTCAGATAGCCGCAGCCAGGATCCTGCTCTATTCTCGGGGAAAATGGATTCCTCCAGGCTTTGTCGAGGCACTATGACGTACAAATCCCTGATTGCTGAAGTCCACAATCAGCAGCGCACCCTGACCGCCATTGTCGAGCAGGATGAGCGCACCGCTTATTTTTACATCTGGCCCACCGACCTGTTCCGCAGTCAGTATGCGGTGCGCGGCTGCTGGCTTCGTAACCTGCTGCCTGCACCGGCACAGGAAGATCGCGGGGCGATGGAGCAGGGCATCGCCCCGCTGCTCAGCGCCGAGTATTGCCGTAATCTGGAAGCGGAGCCCGCGCTGGACCCGGCAGGTCTGCAGGTGCTGTGGGAGCCTTCTGATGATGGCGCTGCGCTGTGGTATTACGGCCAGCTGCTGGCGGTGATCCCCGGCTGGAGTCTTTATCAGGAGAAGCAGGTGAGCTTCTCTGCGGGCTGCATCAAAAAGAACCGGCTGACGGCCCCGCTGGGTTCAGCATCGACCAATGACTACTATGCCCGTGCGGAGCATCAGCGTCAGTTCTGGCGCGAATGGCACGACGGCAGCGAGTGGGACAGGGTCCAGCAGGATCTCATGGCCTGCTATCAGGCGCGTTTTGGCGAATCAGTGAAATATTACGCGATCGATCAGGGCAGCTGGCCGCCGATGGCGATCTCGCAGCACTGGCATCAGGGCGTGTGGTACTTCCTGACGCTCGGCATGAGTATCAGGCCGATGCCGCAGGTTGATTATCTGTTCGATGAGCTGGCACCGCAGTATCGCCGTATCGAGCTGGGCATGGCGGTCGATGGTGAAGTGATGACCGAAGGCAACGCGGTGCAGATGGCGAGCGCGCTGGCGGAGTTCGTGCATCTGCCATGGGCGCGACTCACCTGGCTGGGGGAGGGCCACACGCTGGCCTCAGAAGTGGCACCGGTCGGTTTTGAAAGCTTCCTGCTGGCGAATGAACTGGCACCTGCGCCAGCACAGTTCACGCTGCCGAAACGCGATGGCGATCGCCCGACGCTGCTCTGGTCCACGCCGATTACGGAAGCCGAGCGGCAGTTCGCGCAGGCTGACGAGCATGGCGGCCAAAAGTTACGAGAATTGTTAACAGCAGAAGGCAATGATCATGTTTTCCGCCCGCGCCTGCAGGTGGTCCATTCAGAAGAGTAAGCCAGTCTTATCAAGCCTCTTCGTCTGTTCCCCGGCAACCGTCGGGGACGTTATAGTAACTCTATGAAATTAAATTTTCACAAAAATCAAACATTTCTCAAATATGTGATCCCGCTCATCTCAAGTTCCCGTTAAGCGAGCCGTTAACCCGATCAGGCAATCGCGCCGCACCAGGTTCAGGGGAACAAAGATGTTTAAAACAACACAATCCCGCTTCACCGCAACAATGATCGCGTTCTTTGTTGCGCTTTTACTCGTTACAGTTTGGGTCATCAATCAGTTCGTCGCGCCACAGCTGGTCGACAGCGAAAGTCGTCTGGTTCGTTATCAGGTCGATTCACTCGCCTCTGGCATCGTTGAACAGATGAACCGCGTGCAGGCACAGCAGCGTGCGATTACCGAAGCCGCCTCTGTCATGGACAGCGCCACTATCGACACCCTGTTACCGACGCTGGTAAACCAGTATCAGGACAGCAACGTGTTTGGTGGCGGTATCTGGCCCCTGCCAAACCGTCGCGATCCGGCCAAAGAGAAAGACAGCAGCTTCTTTGCCCGTAATGCCAGTAATGAACTGCAGGTCAACACCTACTGGAACTCCGACGCCGCCGATAAATACTGGGAGCAACCCTGGTATAAAGATGGCCTGGCTGCCGCGAAAGGGCAGTGTGCCTGGGCAAAAGCTTATCAGGATGCTGCCAGCCCGCAGCCGCGTACCAACTGTGCCATGGCGATCTACCGCAATGGCTCGGCCTGGGGTGTCGCGACTATCGACGTGACGCTGGGGTTCTTCAACCAGCTGGCGAAGCAGATGGGTGAAACCATTCACGGCAATGTGCTGATCGTCGAAGCCGACGGCAAAGTCGTGGGCAATGGCGCGCTGGTCAATGCCGCGCCGAAGCTGGAGAACCTGGCTGACGTGCAGATGCCGATGGCCGCACCGCTGAAAACGTTGCTGAACGGCGTTGGCAATCAGCCGCTGGAAACCACCTATGACAGCAGCGAGGGCGAGCAGACCCTGTTCGTGCAGGCCATTCCTGGCAGCCCGTGGTATCTCGCCAGCAGTCTGCCAACCAGCCTGCTGAAAGCGCAGTCGCATAATATGCTGACCCGCCTGGGCCTGGTGCAGATCCCACTGGCGGTCATCCTGCTGCTGGTCTCGCTGGGCTTTGTCCGCGCCATGATGAAACGGCTTAACGTGCTGAACAGCAACATCGAAGCGCTGTCGACGGGGGGTGCCGATCTGACGCAGCGCCTGCCCGCCAGCAACAGCCCGGAGTTTAACGCCGTGGCGCAGAGCTTTAACCAGTTCATCAGCTATCTGCAGGGGCTGCTCCAGCAGGTGGGCGACAGCGCACTGGCGATTACTGCTGCGTCGCGGGAGATTGCCAGCGGTAACGCCAATCTCTCCTCCCGTACTGAAGATCAGGCCAGCTCGATTGTCGAGACGGCCGCGTCGATGGAGCAGCTGACCGGCACCGTGCGTCAGAACGCCGACAATGCGACGCATGCCAACCAGCTGGCAGCTGATGCCTCGCAGGTGGCCGCACGGGGGACTGAAGTGGTCCGTCAGGTGGTCACCACCATGGGTGAGATTCATCACTCATCCCGTAAAGTGGTCGATATCATCAGCGTCATCGACAGCATCGCATTCCAGACCAATATCCTGGCACTTAACGCCGCGGTAGAAGCCGCACGTGCCGGTGAACAGGGTCGCGGTTTTGCGGTGGTGGCTTCGGAAGTGCGCAATCTGGCACAGCGTTCAGCCAACTCGGCGCGTGAGATTAAAAAGTTAATCGAAGAGTCCGTGGCAAACATCGATACCGGCAGCGCGCTGGTTGAGCAGGCGGGTCAGACCATGGACGAGCTGATGAAAGGGGTAAGCAGTGTGACCACCCTGATGAGCGAAATTATGTCAGCCAGCCGTGAGCAGAGCCTGGGTATCGAACAGGTTAACGTGGCGATTACCCAGCTTGATGGTACTACCCAGCAGAATGCCGTGCTGGTGGAGCAGGTTTCCGCTGCCGCGCAGGCGATGGAATCGCAGAGCACCCAGCTTGAGCAGGTGGTTCAGAGCTTCCGCCTGTAATCCTTCGTCAGGCCAGCCTTGCTGGCCTGATTTCCTCTCTGCTTCATCCGCTTATCTCCGCCTGAGACGCGTAAAAATTCCGCGATGTTCCACCCAGACTGCTCATTCTGTGCCAGAATAGTTGGGAATAATCTCAAGGAAACGCCATGTCTGCTATTGAAGTTATCCTCGTTGACCACCTCGATCGTCCCACCGGCAAAATGGAAAAGCTGGAAGTGCATGAAAAAGGATTACTGCACCGCGCGGTGACGGTCTACGTCTTCAATTCCCGGCAGGAGCTGTTACTGCAGCGGCGTGCCAGCGATAAATATCACTGTGGTGGCTTGTGGAGTAATACCTGCTGTGGCCATCCTTATCCTCATGAATCGACCCGCGACGCCGCCGAGCGCCGTCTGCGTGAAGAGATGGGGATGATCGTGACGCTGACGCCGGTATTTGAGCTGAGCTATAACCTTAAGCTGAGCAATGGCCTGACCGAACATGAATATGGTCACGTCTTCTTTGCCGTCTGCGACACTTTGCCGCAGCTGAATCCGCAGGAAGCCGATGCCTTTGATTATCGTCCGATGGCGCTGATTGAGCAGCAGATGCAGCAGCAGCCACAGCTGTTCACGCCGTGGTTTTTGCATACCTTCCCGCGCATCCCGGACTATCTGGAGCATTTTCCTTTCCCGGTCATTACGGCATAAAAAAACCGCACTGAGGTGCGGTTTGCCTGCGCTCTTTACCCCGGCAGCTCAAAATCTTCTGCATCCACATCATAACCTGACGGTTCCCAGCGGATCGCCAGCAACGCCAGCAGGCCCGCCAGCGGGGCCAGGAAGATCACCCAGAAGACGCCGGTGCCCAGCGCGGCAACCAGCACCGGGAAGAGAAACAGCGAAACGGTCGAACTGCCGCGCATCAGCGTCTGGTTGAAGCCGACGCCCACGCCGCGCAGCGACGTCGGGTAGCTCAGCGACGCAAAGGTCATAGTATGAGACCCCGGCCCGAATCCCTGACCAAACAGGAACAGCGCCAGCATGCCAATCGCCAGCGCGGCTTCCTGACCGCCTTCGGGACGACCAATCAGCGCCAGCCCCAGCAGCGCCACGCACTGACAGCCATAACCCGCCACCGACATCTTCCACGCTCCCAGACGCGGCACCAGCCGCACCGCCAGAATTCCGCCGACAAAGGCGAACAGCAGATTCAGCGCCAGCGACACCAGAATGGTGGTGAGCATCGACTGAGCAAAGAAGCTTGAGATGATTACCGGCAGCCCAAACGCCACTGCGTTATAGGCAAACGACGAGGCGATAGAGGTGATGGTCGCCAGCAGCGTGCGGCGGCGATAAACGCCCTGCAGCAGCGCGCCATAGTTGCGCCAGCTCGCCTTGCGCACGGGTGTGGCAGCGGTCAGCCCGGCGTCGGGTGCCACCTGCGCGTTGATGTTCCAGGCACTGCGTAAAATCGCGGCGGCCCCTTTCAGATCCCCCTGATTCGCCGCCCACACCGGGGATTCGCTCATATAACGGCTGCGGATGGCGATGATGACAATCGCCGGAACGGCCCCAAAACCGAGGATCAGCCGCCAGAGCCAGTCGGTGTGGCTTTCAGGCAGCACCGCATAAAGCAGCAGCACCAGCAGATAAGAGATACTGATTGCCGCATACCAGGTCGGACACCACATCGCCACGCTGGCCGCTTTATTCCCCTTGCCGCGCAGCTTTGAAAACTCCGCCAGAAACGCCATCGCAACCGGCAGATCAATCCCGACGCCCAGCCCCATCACGAAGCGCGCGCCAGCCAGCACATACTCATTCGGGGCAAACGCACAGGCGATAGCCGCCACCACGAAAAAGAACATATCAGCCATAAAGACCCGATAACGGCCAATTTTGTCGGTGAGATAGCCGCCAATCAGCGCGCCGATGATTGCGCCGAAGGTGATGGCCGAGGCGACCATGCCGGTGCCGGTCGGAGTGAGACTAAACTCGCGCGTGATGTCTTTAATGCCAAACGCCAGCGCGCCCAGGTCGTAGGCGTCAAGGAACACGCCTCCCAGCGCAATCGCTACCACAATACGGGCATTGTTACGGGCGCTGTCGCCGCTGTTCACTAAGCGGGAGACGTCAGCTGCGCTGCGGATCCACTGTGTTTCGCCACCGGGCGAACTCCCTGCTGTTGCCACATGGGCGGAAGAGGTCAGGTCGGACATGATGTTGTACGTCTTTTATAATAAAAACAGATTTTCGAGAATAGCCGTTTAGACGCCCAGACGTAAATTCATTTCGGTTATTGATAATAATTTTTTAATCCCAAATCGTTATAAATTTGCGATAAAGTCAGCTGCAGCGCCGCTGCGCCAGGCTACGCTTTTAAGGCAGATAATTTCCGCTGCACGCCTTGCCAGTCTCCCTTTCAGCGGCAGGCGAGCAGGCGAGCAGGCTCAACGCTAAGGCGTCCCGCGCCTTGCGCGTCATCACACGAAAACATCATGTAAAAACAACAGACTGCGATAAGGAAAAGGCCATGGTCAGAGTTCGGGGTTGGGTGGGAGTCAGCGCGTTGCTGCTCAGTATGGGGATGGTACAGGCGGCGGAGCCGGTGCGGGTCGGCTCCAAAATTGATACCGAAGGATCACTGCTGGGCAACGTAATCCTTCAGGTGCTTGAAAAGCACGGCGTAAAAACCGTCAATAAAATCCAGCTTGGCACAACGCAGGTGGTACGCGGTGCCATCACGGCGGGCGAGCTCGATATCTACCCCGAATATACCGGCAACGGCGCGTTCTTCTTCAACGATGAAAAAGACAGTGCCTGGAAGAATGCCGCTGAAGGCTATGAAAAGGTGAAGAAGCTGGATGCGGAGAAAAACCATCTGGTGTGGCTGACACCGGCTCCGGCCAACAACACCTGGACCATTGCCGTGCGTAAAGATCTGGCTGAGAAGAACCAGCTCACTTCGCTGACCGATCTCAGCGCCTTTCTGAAAAAGGGCGGAACCTTCAAGCTGGCCGCCTCAGCCGAATTTATCGAACGCAGCGATGCTTTACCGGCCTTTGAAAAAGCCTATGGCTTTGACCTCAAGCAGGATCAGCTGCTGTCGCTGGCGGGCGGCGATACTGCTGTGACCATCAGCGCAGCAGCGCAACAGACCTCCGGCGTTAACGCGGCGATGGCCTACGGCACCGACGGCCCGGTAGCAGCACTGGGTCTGCAGACGCTCAGCGATCCCAAAGGCGTTCAGCCGATTTACGCGCCGACGCCGGTAATCCGCGAATCGGTCCTCAAAGCCTATCCGCAGATTGCCGACTGGCTGAAGCCGGTGTTCAGCGCGCTTGATGAGAAGACGCTGCAGCAACTCAACGCCAAAATCGCGGTCGACGGTCAGGATGCCAGCAGTGTAGCGACCGAGTGGCTGCAGCAGAAAAAGCTGCTGTAACCGATGCAGATATCGCGGGACGCGATACGCCGTCCGGCTCAGCAGCCGGTGGCATTGCTGCTGCTGACGCTGCTGAGCCTGGCGCTGGTGGCCTTGCCGTTTCTTAACTTCGCCCCGAACCGTCTGGTGGCGGGTGAACCATTGATGGGCTGGCAGATAAACCGCTTCGGGCTATTACTGCTGCCATTAGTGACGCTTTGGCTGCTGCTGTGGCGTCCGCCCGGGCGCGTCACGCTGATTGTAGCGCTGCTGACGGCTCAGCTGATGCTGGCGGCGATCATCTGGCTCAGCGGTCATCAGGCGACGTTGCTGAGTCAGCAGGGCAGCCGTCTGGCACGCACCAGCTTTGCCAGTGGCCTGTGGTGCAGCGGTGCGCTGATCCTGCTGCTGATAACCGATCAGGTGCGGCAGCTGACCCCGCATCGGCTGGCACAGCTGCTGCTTAATCTGCAGGTCTGGCTGCTGCCGCTGTTGCTGCTGTTCAGTGGCCAGCTCGCCGATCTCTCCCTGCTGAAAGAGTATGCCAACCGTCATGCGGTGTTTGATGCGGCGCTGAGCCGTCATCTCACGCTGCTGGCCGGTACAGTCTTGCCTGCGTTGATGATTGCGCTGCCGCTGGGCGTTATGCTGTTCCGGCGGCCCGGCTGGCAGGGTAGCGTGTTTGGTGTACTGAATGTGATTCAGACGGTGCCGTCGGTGGCGCTGTTTGGTCTGCTGATTGCGCCGCTGGCCGGTCTGGCTCAGCATTTTCCGTGGCTCGGTGACTGGGGTATCAGCGGCATTGGTATGGCCCCGGCGCTGATCGCCCTGGTGCTTTATGCGCTGTTGCCGCTGGTGCGCAGCGTGGTGGTGGGGCTGCAACAGGTGCCGCATGAGGTGCGCGAAAGTGCGCGCGGCACGGGCATGAGCGGCTGGCAGCAGTTTATCGCGGTGGATGTGCCGCTGGCGCTGCCGGTCTGGCTCGCGGGCCTGCGTGTCGTCGTGGTGCAGACGCTGGGTATGGCAGTGGTGGCGGCGCTGATTGGCGCGGGCGGTTTTGGCGCGATTATTTTCCAGGGGCTGTTAAGCAGTGCGCTGGATTTGGTGTTGCTGGGCGTCATCCCGGTGATTGCGCTGGCGGTCGTCATTGATGCGCTGTTCCGCCTGCTGATCTCACTGCTGGAGAGAAAAGATGATTGAGTTTGATGGCGTTTCCCGCGCCTTTAACGGCAAAGCGGCGGTAAAAGATCTGTCGCTACAGGTGGCAAAAGGGGAGTTCTGCGTACTGCTCGGCACCTCCGGCTCCGGCAAATCAACCACGCTGAAAATGATCAACCGGCTGGTGGAGTTTGATAGCGGTGAGATCCGCTTTGCCGGTGAGTCGATTCGCCAGCTGGATGCCCGCATATTACGCCGACGCATGGGCTATGCCATTCAGTCGATTGGCCTGTTTCCGCACTGGACGGTGCGGAAGAATATCGCCACAGTGCCGGTCCTGCTGGGCTGGTCCAGAGCGCAGATCGATGAGCGCATCGCGGCGCTGCTGGCGCTGCTGAACCTTGACGCGCAGCTGCTCAATCGCTATCCGCATCAGCTCTCCGGTGGGCAGCAGCAGCGGGTGGGCGTGGCGCGGGCGCTGGCGGCGGACCCGGAAGTTCTGCTGATGGATGAGCCGTTCGGCGCGCTCGATCCGGTGACGCGCGGCGTGTTGCAACAGGAGATGCTGCGTATTCATCGGCTGTCTGGCCGCACTATCGTGCTGGTGACGCATGACATCGACGAAGCGCTGACGCTGGCGGATCGCATTGTGCTGATGGATAACGGTAAGATTGTTCAGCAGGGCAGGCCGGCAGAGCTGCTGACCCAGCCGAAAAATGATTTTGTGCGCGACTTCTTTGGCCGCAGTGAAATGGGCGTCCGGCTGCTGTCGCTGGAACAGGTCGGTAACGCCGTCCGGCGCGGCGAGTGGCTGGCGGGCGAACCGATTGCTGCGGCGCTGACGCTGCGGGACGCGCTGTCGCAGTTTATCGCCCGGCGCACCGATAAACTGCCGGTCGTTGACGATCAGCAGCAGCCAATGGGCGTGCTCCACTTTGGCGACCTGCTGCAACTGCGCGAGGGCTTCACATGCGCAGGCTAAGGGATCCGTTGCTGTGGCTGGTGCTGTTCTACGGCGCGCTGCTGACTCTGATGCCTTACAGCGGGCCGCTGTTTCACCGCTGGTTTCCGGAACTGGCGCGACCACTCTATCAGCAGGAGAGCTTCTGGCAGCTGACGCTGGCGCATCTGTTCCTGGTGATCACCGCCAGCCTGCTGGCCATCGTGATCGGCATTGGCAGTGGCGTGCTGGTGACCCGGCGAGCGGGACGCGCTTTCCGGCCGCTGATGGAAACTATCGTAGCGGCGGGGCAGACGATACCGCCGGTGGCGGTGCTGGCGATTGCGGTGCCGGTAATGGGCTTTGGCGCGTGGCCGGCGGTGGTGGCGCTGCTGCTGTACGGATTGCTGCCGATTTTACAGGGTACGCTGGCGGGCATTGATAGCATACCCGCCAGCAGCCGGGAAATTGCCATCGGGGTCGGCATGAGTAGCTGGCAGCGGTTGTGGCAGATTGAACTGGCGCTGGCTGCACCGGTGATTATCGCCGGGATACGCACGTCGGTAATCATCAACATCGGCACCGCGGCTATTGCCTCAACGGTGGGCGCAAAAAGTCTGGGATCGCCGGTGATTATCGGCCTGAGCGGATTTAATACAGCCTATGTGATTCAGGGAGCATTACTGGTGGCGCTGCTGGCAATAGTGAGCGATCGCCTGTTTGAACGCCTGCAGCGCTGGCTTAGCGTGAGTGGACAATAAGAGAATATCCCACCAGCATCAGACCGCTGGTGCCGCCGAGAGCCATAATGAAAAACAGCGTGGCGAAAAAGGCTTTTTTGACATTCATGGGTGAAACCTGAGCTTGTTAACAGTGAGGCGGGGATAATAGCGCGCGCAAGGCAGGAGGCAAAGTGCCCGGCGTGCGTTTTTGTTATCAGGTAGGTTCATGTAACCGCACGGCATAGCCCTGTTCCTGCCAGTGTGACAGCTGCTCCTGCTGACGACGGGTCAGTTTTTTACCGGTAAAGACAAACATATTCATGCCGGGAAAGAGTTCAGGACGGGGAACATCCAGGGGTTCTGCCAGTACATCAATCCGCCAGCCATGCTGCGAAAGACGCCAGCCTTCCAGCCAGATACGGGTCCGATCGTCGATGCCCCAGCCAATAATCAGCGCATCTTTACCCGATTTTTTGCGACTGGCGGTCAGACAAAATGCAACATAGTCGATCAGCAGACCATCAAGCAGACTGCACATGGTGCGGGCCGTGTTCTGATCCAGACTCAGCTTCTGGCGCACTGGCATAAAAACGTGATCAATCAGCGCATCAATCGGATGTTCGCGACCAATCGCGGCAATTTTATTACGAAGTTTAGCAGGCCTGACGTGGCGCAGTACGCTAATCAGTTCATCCTGCAGTGTGGTCCAGCCATCGTGTGCATCAACATCGCCACCTTCGAGCAGTGCCTTCACTTTACCGACCGGCACGCCACTTTCAATCCAGCGCATAATCTCTTCGATGCGCTGCACATCTTCTTCGTCAAACTGACGATGTCCGCCTTCGGTACGTTGCGGCTTCAGTAAGCCATAACGACGCTGCCAGGCGCGCAGGGTGACTGGGTTTATGCCACAGCGCTCGGCGACGTCACCGATACTGTATAAGGTCATAAATTCCTCTTTCGATTGGTCTGAGTACGATTACCATAACGAAGCAAATTAAGTTGTACAATACATTTCTCAATGTACAACTTGACTGATACGGCTTTTCCAGGCTATATCTCAAATAAGAGAATTATTCCCAAAAATGAGAGAGCACCATGCCGGAGCTGAATACGGAGCAACGACTGGCGGTGCGGCTGGCAGAATTACGCCTGCAACGCGGCTGGTCACTTGATGAACTTTCTGTCGCTACCGGCATCAGCCGCGCGACATTATCGCGCATTGAGCGAAGCGAGACCAGTCCCACGGCGGCACTGCTTAATCGTTTGTGTGTTGCATACGGCTTAACGATGTCGCGCCTGCTCAGTGAAGTGGAAGAAGAGTCCAGTCTGCTGGTCAAAGAGGATCAGCAGCCGGTGTGGCAGGATGACGCCAGCGGTTTTATCCGTCGGAATATTTCACCACCTGCACTTCATTTTAGATGTGAACTCGTGGAGGGCAGGTTACGGCCTGGTGCGCGAATCGATTATGATGTGCCACCCATTCAGGGGCTGGAGCAGCATATCTGGCTGCGCGAGGGCGGTCTTACCGTCACGATGGGGTCTCAGGCGTGGACGCTACAGCCCGGCGACTGCCTGCGGTTTCATCTGGTCGGAAAATCGGCTTTTGAGGCGCACCTGACTGACGGCGCGCGTTACTTACTGGTGGTGGCGAAACCATGACGGATTACGCAACTCTCAGCGCGGCCCAGGCGCAACAGCTGCTGGGTGAACTGACCGACGTTTTGCAGAGCTGCGTGGCAGACGGTGCCAGCGTCGGTTTTATTGATGCTGAAGATGATGAGGTGATGGTGCGATTCTGGCAGCAGCGGAGTGCCAGCATCACCAGCGGCGACAGCGAATTACTGGTCGCGCGTCAGCGCGGGCGCATCGTGGCAACGGTCATCATCAGCCGCAGCGGCATGCCTAATGGCCGCCACCGCGCAGAGATCAGCAAACTGCTGGTGCACCCGCAGGCGCGCCGTCAGGGCATCGCCCGTGAACTGATGCAGCGCGCTGAGCAGCGGGCACGCGCACAGGGCAAAACCCTGCTGGTGCTGGATATGCGCAGCGGCGATGTCGCCAGCGATCTCTATCGCTCGCTGGGCTGGCAGGTGGCGGGGTCGATTCCCTGTTATGCCGAATCCATCGCAGGCGTGCTGGATGCCACCACCTATATGTACAAAGTGCTGGCGTAAAACACCGCTGTCGGACAACCGCTGATTTTACGGCGGGTCACGAAAAATTCGGCGCGAAAGCTGACGCCGCCAGGATACTGTGTAAAAATACAGGCCATTTTTTCGGTGTGGTAACGCAAATCATGGCCCTGACAGCCGCAGTAAAAAGCCAGATAGCGCAGTGGTATAAAGCGCTTCAGCAGCAGGTGCCTGATTTCATTCCACGTGCGCCGCAGCGCCAGATGATCGCTGAAGTAGCGAAATGCCTGGCGGGTGACGACGCGCGCCATCTGGCGGTCGAAGCACCGACTGGCGTGGGCAAAACCCTCTCTTATCTGATTCCGGGCATCGCAGCCAGCCGCGCTCAGGAAAAGCAGCTGGTGATCAGCACCGCCAACGTGGCGCTGCAGGATCAAATCTTCACGAAAGATCTGCCGCTGCTGAAGAAAATCATCCCCGATCTCACTTTTACCGCCGCGTTTGGCCGCGGGCGCTATGTCTGTCCGCGCAATTTGGCGGCGATGGCGGCCGATGACGATCAGCAGGGCGATCTGCTGCTTTATCTGGATGATGACGCCGTCAGTAGTACCAAAGAAGAACAGACGCAGTGTGGTCGCTTACAGAAGTCACTGGATCGCTACCAGTGGGATGGCCTGCGCGATCACAGCGAGGAGAACGTCAGCGACAGCCTCTGGCAGCGCCTCTCCACCGACAAAGCGAGCTGTCTGGGTTCGCATTGCCACTGGTATCGTGAATGTCCGTTCTTTGTGGCGCGGCGTGAAATCGAGCAGGTGGATGTGGTGGTGGCGAACCATGCGCTGGTGATGGCGGCGATGGAGAATGAGTCAGTGTTGCCGCCCGCTAAAAACCTGATGCTGGTACTGGATGAAGGACATCACCTGCCGGAAGTGGCCCGCGATGCGCTGGAGATGAGCGCCGACATCACGCCGGGCTGGAGCAGCCTGCAGCTTGACCTGTTTATCAAGCTGGTTGAGAGCATCATGACGCAGATGCGGCCGAAGTCGCCGCCGCCGCTGGCTAACCCTGAGCGACTGAAAGCACACTGTGATGAGCTGCGCGAACTGCTGACCATCACCGCGCAGGCGCTGAATCCGCTGCTGCCGCCGAATAACCAGCCGGGCGAATACCGCTTTGTGCTGGGTGCGCTGCCGCAGGAGCTGCTGGATCTCTGCGCCCGGCTGTTCAAACTCAGCGATGCCCTGCGGGGACTGAGTGAAGGCCTGATTAATGCGCTGAGTGAGCAGACCGGCAAGGTCGATATGGTGCGGCTGCATCGCAACCTGCTCCAGCTCAATCGTCAGTTTGGCTGGTTCGAATCAATCAGCAAACTCTGGCGGCTGGCGGCAATGGAAAAAGCCTCTGGCGCGCCGGTATCGAAGTGGATTACCCGCGAGCTGCGCGAAGGTCAGGCGCATCTGCTGTTCCACTGCGCCGGCATCCGCGTCAGCGACCAGCTGGAGAAAATGCTGTGGCGCAAAATTCCGCATGTGGTGGTCACCTCCGCCACGCTGCGATCGCTCAACAGTTTTAACCGCCTGCAGGAGATGTCAGGGCTTAGCGAAAAAGCGGGCGACCGCTTTGTGGCGCTCGACTCACCGTTTAACCATGTGGAGCAGGGCAAGCTGGTGATCCCGCAGATGCGACTTGAGCCGCTGATGGCGCACGAAGCGGAGCACATCGCCGAGATGGCCGGTTTCTTCCGTCAGCAGATGGCGGAGAAAAAGCATAAAGGCGTGCTGGTGCTGTTTGCCAGCAACCGGGCGATGCAGCAGTTTGTCGCCTGTCTGCCAGACCTGCGGCTCTCGATGCTGGTGCAGGGCGATCAGCCGCGCAGCCGCCTGGTGGATTTGCACCGTCAGCGCGTTACCAAAGGTGACACCAGCATTCTGATTGGCCTGCAGTCGTTTGCTGAGGGGCTGGATCTCAAAGGCGATCTGCTGAGTCAGGTGCATATCCACAAAATCGCTTTTCCCCCGGTGGACAGTCCGGTAATTTTGACCGAAGGCGAATGGCTGAAAAGCCTGAAGCGCTATCCGTTTGAGGTGCAGAGTTTACCCAGCGCCTCATTTACCCTGATTCAACAGGTCGGACGCCTGATTCGCAGCCATCAATGCTATGGCGAAATCGTGATTTACGACCGCCGTCTGCTGAGCAAAGCCTACGGCAGCCGCTTGTTAGCCGCACTGCCGATCTTCCCGATTGAGCAGCCGGAAACGCCAGAGCCGGCAGCGATACCGGCCATCGTGGTGCCAAAGCATACCGTGCGTAAACGCCGTCCCACGCGGCGCTGAGCCGCGCACTTAACCGGAAGCGAGTGATGGAACTGAATAAAATCATTAAAGAGGTGGGTCGCGGTAAAAATCATGCCCGCGATATCGACTTTGATACTGCCGTGGCGCTCTATGGCGCGATGCTGGCGGGTGAAGTACCGGATCTGGAGCTGGGCGCTATTCTGATAGCGCTGCGCATTAAAGGCGAAGGTGAAGCCGAAATGCGCGGCTTTTATCAGGCGATGCAGGCGCAGATGATGCAGTTGCGTGCGCCGGAAAATCGTCCGATGCCTGTGGTGATCCCCAGCTACAACGGCGCACGCCGCCAGGGGAATCTGACGCCGTTGCTGGCGCTGCTGCTGGTGAAAGTCGGCTTCCCGGTGCTGGTACACGGCGTCAGCGACGACGCGACACGCATCACCAGTGAAGCGGTGTTTGCCGCGCTGGGCATTGCGCCCGTCACCACCGCAGAGGCGGCGCAGGCGAAACTCGATCAGGGCCTGGCGTTTATCACCATCGATCATCTCTGCCCGCCAATGGCGAAACAGCTCTCGCTGCGCTGGCGGATGGGGGTGCGTAACAGCGCGCACACGCTGGCAAAACTGGCCACGCCGTTTGCGGAGCGGGCGGCGCTGCGGTTGTCCAGCGTCTCGCATCC
This sequence comes from Pantoea sp. XY16, assembly GCF_025153065.1. NCBI lineage: Bacteria > Pseudomonadati > Pseudomonadota > Gammaproteobacteria > Enterobacterales > Erwiniaceae > Pantoea > Pantoea sp. XY16. The sequence goes on from NZ_JANZNP010000002.1 coordinate 94,369, forward strand.
TGAGTATGTACCGCGTGTGGCGAAATTCTTCAGCGACATCGATGCGCCTGCGATACTGCTCAATGGCACTGAAGGGGAAGTCTATGCGAATCCCCAGCGCTGCCCGGCGATCAGTATGATTAAGGGGGCGGGCGCGGAAGCGGAAGTGTGGGTTGAGCGTCAGCCAGAAGTGGCCGTTGAACTGCCGACAGACAAGACGGCAGAAGTCACTGCGCGCTGGATCGAAGAGGTGCTGAATCAGCAGCGTCCGGTGCCTGCGTCACTGCGACTGCAGCTCGCCTGCTGCCTGCGCGCCAGCGGCCGGTGTGACTCGCTGGCGGCGGCGGAGCAGCAGATCCTCGCCGCCGGGTATTAACTCAGGCTACCGGCAGCGCCTGTTCAACCAGGTCCTGCCAGAAACGGATGCCAATTGGCAGCAGCGCGTCGTTGAAGTCATAGCGGGCGTTGTGCAGCGGCGCGGAGGGCGTTTCGCCGTCCGCGCCCAGCCAGAAATACGCGCCGGGACAGGCTTCCATCATGCAGGCAAAATCTTCTGACGCCATTGACGGATTAACCTGCCAGTGAACCTGTTCAGCACCCAGTGTTGAGAGCGCTACCTCGCGCACCTGCTCAGCCGGTGCCACATGGTTGGCGGTGACCGGATAGCCCGGCAGCCAGTCAATCTCACCACTCACGCCAAACGGACGCGGCAGGGTCGCGACAAACTCATCAATCAGCCCGCGCACTTTTTCGCGCACGCTGGTCTGCAGGCAGCGCACCGTGCCGCGTAAAACAATCTGCTCCGGGATGACGTTAATCGCTTCACCACCGTGAATCTGCGTCACGCTGACCACGGCTGACGCCAGCGGCGAGAGCCGGCGAGACGGAATGGTCTGCAGCGCCAGAATCAGCTCGGCTGCTACCACCATCGGGTCGGCACCGCTTTCCGGCATCGCCGCGTGGCAGCTTTTGCCGTGCAGCGTAATTTCAAACGAATCCAGCGACGCCATCATCGCGCCAGGGTTCACCGCCAGTGAGCCGAGCGGCAGTCCCGGCCAGTTATGCATGGCGTAGATCGCATCCATCGGAAAGCGCTGGAACAGTCCCTCTTCCACCATTCTGCGTGCCCCGCCCAGATTCTCTTCGGCAGGCTGAAAGATGAAATGCACCGTGCCGCTGAACTGACGTGTGGCGGCCAGCTGGCGGGCGGCAGCCAGCAGAATGGCGCTATGACCGTCGTGGCCACAGGCGTGCATCACGCCTGGCGTCGCAGAACGCCACTCAGCATCACCTTTTTCCGTAATCGGCAGCGCATCCATATCTGCACGCAGCCCGATAACCGGGCCGGGACCGTTTTCCAGTGTGCCGATGACGCCGGTGCCCGCCAGGCCACGGAACACCTGTAAACCCGCCCGCGCTAACTCTTCCGCAATAAACTGGCTGGTTTGCTGTTCCTGGTAACCTAATTCGGGGTGGCGATGAAACTCACGGCGCCAGCGCAGGACATCTTCAAGCAGGGCAGGGGAAAGGGTCATGCAGAGTCGCGCTCCATACAGAATGAGAAGATTTCACTTTAGTGGTCGGGTGATGCGGCGTCTATCGCCGTCAGGACTAAATCTGGCTATAGGCTAAATCAAAATGGAATAAGTAATAAGGAAGTGATGTTTATGCCAGGGTGTAAGAAGGAAATAGCGGGCGAGAAAGGGGGCAAGCTGCTGCTCGCCCCAGTCAACGGATTACTTCTGCATGGGCAGGTTCAGGCCATGTTCAGCCGCGCACTGCTGCGCCAGTTCATACCCTGCGTCGGCGTGACGCATCACACCGGTGGCCGGGTCGTTCCATAATACGCGACCCAGACGGGCATCGGCCTCTTTGCTGCCGTCACAGACAATCACCACGCCGGAGTGCTGTGAGAAGCCCATGCCGACACCGCCGCCATGATGCAGGCTGACCCAGGTTGCGCCGCCTGCGGTATTCAGCAGGGCGTTGAGCAGCGGCCAGTCTGATACCGCATCTGAGCCATCTTTCATCGCTTCGGTCTCACGGTTAGGAGAGGCGACCGAGCCGCAGTCGAGATGGTCGCGGCCAATGACCACCGGCGCTTTCAGCTCGCCGTTGCGGACCATTTCGTTGAACGCCAGACCGGCAAGATGCCGTTCACCCAGTCCCAGCCAGCAGATGCGGGCAGGCAGGCCCTGGAAGGCGATGCGCTCCTGCGCCATATCCAGCCAGCGATGCAGCGTTTTATGGTGCGGGAACAGCTCTTTGAGTTTCGCGTCGGTCTTGTAGATATCTTCCGGATCGCCCGAGAGCGCGACCCAGCGGAACGGGCCTTTGCCTTCGCAGAACAGCGGACGGATATAGGCTGGCACAAAGCCAGGGAAATCAAACGCGTTGCTGACACCCTCATCCAGCGCGACCTGACGAATGTTGTTGCCGTAATCCACAGTCGGGATGCCCATATGACAGAAGTCGAGCATCGCCTGGACATGAACCGCCATTGAGGCGCGCGCCGCTTTTTCTACCGCCTTCGGCTGTGAGACGCGCTCCTGCTGCCAGCGCGCCAGATCCCAGCCAATCGGCAGATAGCCATTAATCGGGTCGTGCGCCGACGTCTGGTCGGTCACGATGTCCGGCTTTGGTCCGCCCGCCTGAGCGCGTTTCACCAGCTCCGGCAGGATTTCGGCGGCATTACCCAGCAGGCCGACCGAAATCGCTTTTTTGGCGGCGGTGGCTTCGCTGATTAACGCCAGCGCTTCATCCAGCGTGGTGGCTTTGTAGTCCACGTAACGGGTACGCAGACGGAAATCGATGCGTGACTCCTGGCACTCAATTGCCAGCACACAGGCTCCGGCCAGTACACCCGCCAGCGGTTGTGCGCCGCCCATGCCGCCCAGTCCGGCGGTGAGGATCCAGCGTCCGCTCAGGTCGTTGTTGTAGTGCTGACGGCCCGCTTCCACAAAGGTTTCATAGGTGCCCTGCACGATGCCCTGCGCACCGATGTAGATCCAGGAACCGGCGGTCATCTGGCCGTACATCATCAGACCCGCTTTATCCAGCTCATGGAAGTGATCCCAGGTCGCCCAGTGCGGCACCAGGTTGGAGTTCGCCAGCAGCACGCGCGGCGCATCCGCGTGTGTGCGGAAGATGCCGACCGGCTTGCCGCTCTGGATCAGCAGCGTCTCATCCGGCTGCAGCGCCCGGAGCGAACGCAGGATCTGCTCGAAGCACTCCCAGTTGCGTGCCGCTTTACCGATGCCGCCGTACACCACCAGATCTTCCGGACGTTCGGCGACATCGGGGTCGAGGTTGTTCTGAATCATGCGGTAAGCCGCTTCAATCAGCCAGTTGGCGCAGTGCAGCGTAGTGCCGTGTGGTGCACGAATCTCACGTGCCACAGCCTGAGAAAGAGTTTCGCTCATGAAGGATTCCTTAATTCAAGAAGTTGGGCGCATGCTCGGCAGCAGCGCGGTCAATGCCTGAGGCCAGTCAGCGCGACTTGCCCACTGACGCATTGCCTCGATATCGGGCGCCAGCAGACGATCGTCTTCAAGGAAGGCGACCTGCTCGCGGATGGTGTCGATGGCCTGCTCAATCAGCGAGGAGCTTTTGAGCGGCCGGTTAAATTCAATACCCTGCGCGGCAGCCATCGCCTCGATACCCACCACGGCGGCGCTGTTAAAGCACATGCTGCCGAGACGGCGCGCGGCGTAGGTCGCCATTGAGACGTGATCTTCCTGATTCGCAGAGGTGGGCAGACTGTCGACGCTACCCGGATGGGCCAGCGATTTGTTCTCAGAAGCCAGCGCGGCGGCGGTGACCTGAGCGATCATAAAGCCGGAGTTTACGCCGCCGTCACGCACCAGGAAGGGGGGCAGGCCGGATAAGCCGCTGTCCAGCAGCAGCGCCAGTCGCCGTTCAGAGATGGCGCCGACTTCGGCAATCGCCAGCGCCAGAATGTCAGCAGCAAAGGCCACCGGCTCAGCATGGAAGTTGCCGCCGGAGATCACATCGCCGCTGTCGCTGAATACCAGCGGGTTGTCCGAGGCGGCGTTCGCTTCGATTTCCAGAATCCGCGCCGCGTGGCTGACGTTGTCCAGGCAGGCACCCATTACCTGGGGCACGCAGCGGATGGAGTAGGGATCCTGAACGCGGCCGCAATGGGTATGCGACTGCAGAATTTCACTGCCTTCAATCAGGGTGCTGACGGCCGCTGCGACCGCAATCTGGCCCTGCTGGCCGCGCGCCTTGTGGATGCGGGCATCGAACGGTTTCAGCGAGCCTTTGATCGCTTCCAGCGACAGCGCACCCGCCATCAGACCGGCGGCAAACAGGTTTTCACACTCGAACAGGCCGCGCAGCGCCAGTGCAGTCGAAACCTGGGTGCCGTTGAGCAGCGCCAGACCCTCTTTCGGACCGAGCACAAATGGCGACAGGCCCACGCTTGCCAGTCCCTCTGTTGCCGAGATCAGCGTGCCATTGACCCGCACCTGACCTTCGCCCAGCAGCATCAGCGACATGTGCGCCAGCGGTGCCAGATCGCCGGAGGCGCCGACCGAGCCTTTTTCCGGAATACAGGGCATCACGCCGGCGTTGAACAGCGCCAGCAGTGCCTCAACCAGTTCGATACGCACACCAGAGTGACCGCGCGCCAGGCTGATGATTTTGGTGGCGACGACCAGACGGGTGACATTGTCGGGCAGCAGATCGCCCAGACCAACGCTGTGTGACAGCACCAGATTGCGCTGCAGATCCGCCAGCCGGCTGGCCGGTATTTGCGTCTGCGCCAGCTTGCCAAAGCCAGTATTAATGCCATACACCACGTTGCCGGAGGCGACAATCGTCTCCACGGTCTGCTGCGCCGCCGCAATCGCCTGACGCGCACTGTCGTCAAGACTCAGCGTGACGTTACCCTGATAGATAGCGCGTAATGTGGCGAGGTCCACCTCGCCGGGCACCAGGCGCAATGCCTGAAACGAACCTGACATAGTCTACTCCTGTCTATACAAGTGTGCTGGCGTGGCTAAGCTGCTTTCCTTGCCCTGAACCAGCGGAATAATGCGAGTGAAACATAAGCGTTAATTCTTGTCTATGCTTGTCTATACAATCAAGCATACTAAGCAAGTGCCGTGCCAGACCGATCACAAAAATTGAATGTCCGCCCGGCGCGGGTCGCGGGTTAAACGCGACTGAGAGAGTGCACCATCAGGATGCACAGACTGCACCAGTGGGGCACGGCGCGCGCTACTGGATGTATATACATTCACGCAGTGAGACAGTAAACTTAAGGGACTTTCAGCATAAGGAACAGCAAATGGTCGAGCATACGGCACTGGCACAACTGGCGGCGGCAATGAGCGATGAGCCCGCCCCGATTTATCAGCGGGTGAAGCAGGCCATCGTCAGCCAGATCCGTGAAGGGCTGTGGAAAGCGAATCAGCGTGTGCCTTCAGAAAGTGAACTGGTGAATGAACTGGGCGTCAGCCGCATGACCATTAATCGGGCGCTGCGCGAACTGACCAGCGAAGGTTTTCTGGTGCGGATGCAGGGCGTCGGCACCTTCGTGGCGGAGATGAAAGGTTACACCGCTATGCTGGAGGTGCATAACATCGCTGATGAGATCGCTCAGCGCGGCCATCAGCATAGCTGTAAAATTCTCGCCATCGGCCAGGACAAAGCCGATCCTGAGCAGGCAGCCGTGCTGGGGCTCACCACAGGACAGACGCTTTACCATTCGCTGATTGTGCATTACGAAAATGATCTGCCGGTGCAGCTTGAGGACCGTCTGGTCAATCCGCTGGTCGCGCCCGACTACCTGACGCAGGATTATCAGCAGATGACGCCCTATACCTATCTGATGCGGGTCGCGCCGCTGACGGCAGGTGAGCACATTGTTGAAGCGGTGCTCCCCGATGCGCGTCAGCGTAAACATTTGTCGCTGGATGAACATGAACCCTGCCTGCTGATTCGCCGTCAGACCTGGAGCGACACGAAAATCGTCACCTATGCGCGACTGCTCTATCCCGGCTCACGTTACAAACTACTGGGCCGCTTCAGAGGACACGGTTAAGAGCCGAGCCCATCAGGCTATTTTATTTGTCAGTCTGCACCTGGGCAGTGCTCACACAGGCTGCTTTAGCAACCTGAACGCCCTGAAGTGCGGCCCTGAAGAGGCGAGCGCAGCGAGTCATCCTCACGTACTACGTGTACGCCTGCTTGTTCCGCGCTGTCCGTGTCCAGACTACCTGCAACCATTACGCGTGCCGGGATAGGCGCTAAGTCGGGTAAACAGCAGCCGCGCATCCGGCTCGCACGGGCTGAGTACTGTTTCTACATCGACCCACCACGCGCCCTGTTGCGCACTCAGCCTTTCTCCGTCCGCGGTCTGCCATGCACCTGCCAATACCCAGGCGACGCCATGCAGACTACTGACCGGCGCGGCAACCACTTCAACCGTGGCCTGCCATTCACCGCGCCGCGTCATGATATTAAAATCTTCGCTGACGCTGCCCTGCAGTTGCGCCGTTAAGGCGAGTTCTCCGGCAAATGCCCAGGGCTTTTGCGGCGTCAGCAGATGCTGCACGTCAGGCGCGGTTAATAACACCGGATCGCCATGCAGCAGGGTAATCACCCGATCGATCTCCGGAAAAGCAGAGAAGGGACCATCCTGTGCCAGGGTCGCAATACTGGCGCGCCAGCCGAAGCGATCTGCGCCGGGCGGGAAGCTGATGATCTCGCGGGTTTCGCCGCCACCATTGCGCCAGCGGCTGACCGCCAGCTCCTCGTAAGCGAACAGGGTGATCATCGCAGCGCCGCCATCGCCTGAGCAAAGCGTGCGGCACATGCAGCCTGCTGCGGATGTACCCCATCTTCAATCACGGCTTTACCGGCCACGTAAACGTCACGAATCTGATCGCGCTGTCCGGCAAACAGCCAGCGGTTCAGCACCGCATGTGAATCCACGCTGCCAAGCCACGCCTCATCCCGCAGCACCAGCCAGTCGGCGCGTTGTCCCACCGCCAGCGTGCCCTGCTGAATGCCGCACGCCTGAGCGCCACCCGCTGCCGCCTGTTGCCATAGCAGGTCGCCCACCGACGGCTGGCCGGGCAGGGTAATCCGGTTACGACGCTGGTCGCGCAGCCGCTGCGCATACTCCAGCCAGCGCAGCTCTTCCTGAGCGCTCAGCGAGACATGGCTGTCGGAGCCGATGCCCCAGCGTCCGCCCTGCGCGATATACTCCACCGCCGGGAAAATGCCGTCGCCGAGGTTGGCTTCGGTGGTCGGACAGAGACCCGCTACCGCGCCGCTTTGTGCGAGGCGCGACAGTTCGCTCTCATCCAGATGGGTGGCGTGGATCAGGCACCAGCGCGTATCTACCGCAAAGCGGTTCAGCAGCCAGGCTACCGGGCGCTCGCCGCTCCACGCCAGCGAATCATTGACCTCTTTCTGCTGTTCAGCCACATGAATATGCACCGGCAGCGCCAGATCGCTGGCCGCCAGCACCTCGTGCATCTGGCTTTCGCTTACTGCCCGCAGCGAATGGAAACAGAGACCACGGTTCAGCAGGGGCCGCTGCTGCTGCCACGCATCCAGCCGCGCCTGCTGTTGCAGGTAGTGTTCGGTCTGCTGAATAAAACGCTTCTGACCCGCCGCCGCGGGCTGACTGCCAAAGCCGCTGTAGCTGTAGAGCACCGGCAGCAGGGTCTGGCCGATACCGGCGATCTCTGCTGCTTCAATCAGCTGTTGCAGCATCGTGTCATCGCTATAGGGCGCGCCGCTGGGGTCGTGATGGAGATAATGAAACTCTGCAACCTGGGTGTAGCCGCCTTTCAGCATCTCGATATAGAGCAGAGCGGCAATATCACCCACCTGCTTTGGCGTCAGACGCTGCACCATGCGGTACATCAGATCCCGCCAGGTCCAGAAGCTGTCCTGTGGATCGCCTGCCACTTCCGCCAGACCCGCCATCGCCCGCTGGAAGGCGTGCGAGTGCAGGTTGGCGATCGCCGGGATCACCTCGCCGTTGAGGCGGATAGCCTGATCCGCGTGGCTTTCCGGGGTAAGGGAGTCGATAAAACCGGCCTGATTGACCGTGATACGGACCTGCTGCTGCCAGCCCTCCGCCAGCAGTGCGCGTGGGGCAAAAAAAGTCGCCATGGTTGATCCTCATCGGATGTGGTTGTATATACATATACATACTTTGAAGCACAGTGTAAACGGCGGAGGCATGAGGCAGCGATGACAGAAGAGATGCGCGTAGAGGCGGTGTGGACGGGGGCCGACCTGGTCACCATGCGTGACGGAAAGTACCATCTGATACCTCAGGGCGCACTGGTGGTGCGGGCGGGCAGGCTGGTGTGGGTCGGGCCTGAAGCGGAGATGCCCGCGTTCGTCGCCGATCAGCATCATCGTCTGCCTGGCGGTATCGTGACGCCGGGGCTGGTGGATTGTCACACCCATCTGGTGTTTGGCGGCGACCGCAGTCAGGAGTTTGAACAGCGTCTGAATGGCGTCAGCTACGCAGAGATTGCCGCGCAGGGCGGGGGCATTCTCTCTACCGTGCGCGCCACCCGCGCGGCGACGGAAGAGGAACTGGTGGCTTCGGCCCGCTGGCGACTTAATCGCCTGCTGGCAGAGGGTGTCACCACCGTAGAGATTAAGTCCGGCTATGGTCTGGATGAAGAGAGCGAACTGCGGATGCTACGGGCGATTCGCCGGCTGGGAGAGAGCGTGGCCGCCGATGTCCACGCCACCTGTCTGGCAGCGCATGCCTTTCCGCCGGAGTTTAAGCATGACCCGGATGGCTGGATCGATATCATCTGCGACCGTCTTCTGCCGCAGGCGCAGGCGCAGGGGCTGGCGGATGCTGTAGATGCTTTCTGCGAGCATCTCGCCTTTTCCCCGGAGCAGGTGGCGCGGGTATTTGACCGGGCGGTGGCGCTGGATATGCCGGTGAAACTGCATGCGGAACAGCTTTCAGCGCTGGGCGGTGCCGCACTGGCCGCCCGCTATGGTGCGCTTTCAGCTGACCATCTTGAATATGCCACCGAAGAGGATGCCAGGGCGATGGCGCAGCATGGCACCGTGGCGGTGCTGCTGCCCGGTGCGTTTTATCTGCTACGCGAAACTCAGCGTCCGCCGGTGGATCTCTTCCGTCGCCACGGTGTGCCGATGGCGCTGGCCAGCGATGCCAATCCTGGCACCTCACCTGCGCTGTCGCTGCGTCTGATGCTCAACATGGGCTGCACGCTGTTTGGCATGACGCCGGAGGAGGCGCTGGCGGGCGTCACGCTGTGGGGAGCTAAAGCGCTGGGGCTGGCGGAGAGTCACGGCTCGCTGGAGGCGGGTAAAGTGGCAAACTTCGTCCACTGGCCGCTGTCTCGTCCGGCAGAACTGGTTTACTGGCTGGGTGGTGAACTGCCCTGTACCGTTATCTATCGTGGAGAACCGCAATGAACCCTTTCTATTTTTCCCAGGGCAGCCTGCCGCTGCTGGTCAGCATTCCCCATGCCGGTACTGAACTGACGCCTGAGGTGGACGCCGGATTGAGCGCGGCCGCGCGCGGCCTGCCCGACACCGACTGGCATATCCCGCTGCTGTATGATTTTGTGCGTGACCTCGGGGCCAGTGTGTTAATTGGCCGCTATTCCCGTTTTGTAGTCGATCTTAATCGTCCGCCCGACAACCAGCCGCTTTACACCACCGCCACCACCGGTCTGTTCCCGGAAACCCTGTTCGACGGCACGCCGACCTTTGCACCAGGCAAAACGCCCGATGTCACGGCGCGTCAGGGCTACATCGATCAAATCTGGCAGCCTTACCATCAGCAGATTCAGCAGGAGCTGGCGCGGCTCAAAGCGCAGCACGGCTATGCGCTGCTGTTTGACGCCCACTCCATTGCCAGTGAAATTCCCCGCCTGTTTGAGGGGCGTCTGCCCGATATCAACATCGGCACCAACGACGGCGCGAGCTGCACGCCTGAAATGAGCGCGGCCATAGAGGCGGTGTGCGCCGCCCAGCACGACTACAGCTGGGTGCTCAACGGACGCTTTAAAGGCGGTTACATCACCCGCGCTTATGGCCAGCCACAGCAGCAGATCGAGGCGGTTCAGCTGGAGCTGGCGCAGCTGAACTACATGGATGAAACCCCGCCTTATGCCTGGCAGCAGGCGCGTGCCGCAGAGCTACAAAAAGTGTTGAAGGCGATGATCCATACCATGCTGGCGCAGGCCAGGCCGCAATAAATCAGCGATGCGCCGCCCTGGTGCATCGCTGCGCTAATCGGGTGCAGGGGAGCGCAGCCTGTCTGGCTGCTCCCTTGCTCCCGCCTCCATTGCTCGTTTCTGCAGAGCTGGCATAACCTTTGCTTGGTTGTATGTACAAGTGCTGCAGCGCGTGCTTCATCTGAATAAATCCCGTCTGGCTCACAAAATGATAAAGCCGGCAATGAACTGCGCTACGTTAGCTTGTATATACATGACATATCATCCTGTGAAATTTATGTTAAATATCGTCAGGGCGATCACCAGGCCGCTACTTTCAGGAGAACCGTATGACGCACCCTCTGACTCTTCGCCGTTTATGTCTCACTACGCTGGTTTCCAGTCTGCTGCTCTGTGGCGTCAGCGCCCAGGCTAAAGAGTGGAAGTCGATCACTATTGCCACTGAAGGCAGTTATGAACCCTGGAACCTCACCCTGCCGGGCGGCAAGCTGGGCGGTTTCGAGCCGGTGCTAATGGCGGATCTCTGCCAGCGCATGGCAATCCAGTGCAAGCTGGTGGTGCAGAACTGGGATGGCATGATCGCCGGACTGAATGCCGGGAAATATGATGTGATCATGGATGCGATTGTGATTACACCCGATCGCAAAAAAGTGGTGAATTTCACCGTACCTTACGCCTCCACGCCCGCCACTTTTATCACGGTAAAAGGGTCACTGCTGCCCGCTGACAGCAAGATCATCAAACTTACCGACGATGCCAAAACCATAGAGCCGGCCATTGCGGCCCTGAAAGCCGCGCTGAAAGGCAAAACGATTGGTATCGCCTCCGGCACGGTCTACACACCGTTCATCGACAAATACTTCAAAGATGTGGCGGATGTACGTGAATACACCAGCTCAGCCGATGCGATCCTTGATTTGCAGGCCGGACGCATTGATGCGGTGTTTGATGATGTGACCTTTGCGCAGTCGATGCTGGCGCGACCGGATAACCGTAACCTCAGCTTCAGCGGTCCACAGCTGGGTGGTCCAATCTGGGGTGAGGGCGAGGCGTTGGGCGTGCGCATGGCAGACAACGATCTGAAAGCCCGACTGGATCAGGCGATCAAAGCCGCGCTGGCCGATGGCACAGTCAAAAAGCTGAGCGAGAAGTGGTTCAAAACTGACGTCACACCCTGAGAGAGGTAACGGATGATAAGCCTGCTGAGTTTTGGCCCGGACGGCTGGGGACGGTTGATTCTGAGTGCCACGCTGACCACGCTGCTGCTGTCGTTTGCCGCGCTGCTGGTTGGCGCGGTGGTGGGATCGGGCGTTGCTGCCGCGAAGTTATCCCCGCACCGGGCGGTGCGCTGGCTGGGGGAAGGTTACTCCCTGATCTTTCGTGGCATTCCTGAGCTGCTGGTGATCTACCTGTTCTACTTCGGCGGATCGGGGTTGATCACGCAGATCGGACAGCTGTTTGGCGCGGACGGCTTTATCGAAGCGCCACCATTTCTGATCGGGGCGCTGGCTATCGGGCTTATCTCCGGCTCTTATCAGGCGGAAGTCTATCGCGCCGCGCGGCTGGCCCTGGCGAAAGGGGAGATTGAAGCCGCTGTCGCGATTGGCATGCCGCGCTGGCGCATCCGGCAACGCATTCTGCTGCCGCAGGTGGCGCGCTATGCGCTGCCCGGCCTGTCAAACGTCTGGCAGATGAGCCTGAAAGATTCGGCGCTGGTGTCGGTGACCGGCATTGTCGAGCTGATGCGGGCCAGCCAGATTGCGGCCGGTTCGACCCGTGACTACTTCTCCTTTTACCTGGTGGGCGGAGCCTGTTACCTGCTGCTGACGTTGCTGTCGAACCGCGCCTTTCTGCGCGCCGAATCCCGTCTTGGCCGCGCCTGGCAAAGCCGCACCGCTGCGCAGCACTAAGGAGACTTATGATCGATTTTGCGTTCCTCACTGACACCTTTCTTAAACTCAGCGCCGCACTGCCGGTTACGCTGGGCCTGTTTATCAGTGCGTTTCTATGCGGAGGCGTGCTGGCGGTGGGTATTCTGGCGCTGCGCATGAGCCGCTGGCGAGTGCTGAGTGCGTTTGCCCGTGGCTACATCCTGGTATTTCGCGGCTCGCCGCTGATGATTCAGCTGTTCCTGATCTACTACGGTCTGGGGCAGTTTGGCGTGATCCGCCATAGTCTCTTCTGGCCATTCCTGCGAGAGCCCTTTACCTGCGCAGTGCTGGCACTGTCGCTCTGCACTGCCGCCTACACCGCGGAGATTCTGCGCGGTGCGCTGCTGGCGGTGCCGCCCGGTCAGGTGGAAGCAGGAATGGCCTGCGGTATGTCGCGCGGGCTGCTGCTGCGACGGATTATCGCGCCGGTGATGCTGCGTTACGCGCTGCCTGCGTACTCCACCGAAGCGATCCTGCTGGTGAAATCGACCGCGCTGGCCAGTCTGGTCACGGTCTGGGATGTCACCGGGGTAGCGCAGCAGATCATTCAGCGCACCTACCGCACCATGGAGGTGTTTCTCTGTGCGGCGGCGATCTACCTGATCCTTAACTTCATTATTGTTCAACTCTATGCCCTGCTGGAGCGGCGTCTGACACCGGTACATAAACCGGAAAAAAAGCCGTTACTGACCGCTAAGCCGATTACCGGAGGAGAGAAAAATGTCTGAACTGCCACCCGTCACGCTGTCGGCCAGCGATATCCATAAATCTTTTGGTGCCATGGAGGTGCTGAAAGGCATCTCACTGCAGGCGCACAAGGGCGATGTCATTTCCATTCTCGGTGCCAGTGGCTCGGGCAAAAGTACGCTGCTGCGCTGCATTAACCTGCTGGAGACGCCCGATTCCGGCGTGGTCAGCGTCGGCGGTGAAACCATCGGGATGAAGCGCCATGCACGCGGGCATCAGCTGGCGGCCAATCCGCGTCAGATTGAACGGCTGCGCTCCCGACTGGGGATGGTGTTTCAGAGCTTTAACCTCTGGTCACATCTCACCGTGCTGCAAAATGTCATTGAAGGGCCGCACTACGTCCTCAAGCGCGATAAAAAAGCCTGTATTGCCCAGGCGGAGCAGCTGCTGGATCGGGTCGGTCTGCTGAATCGCAAAGATTTCTATCCCGCCCAGCTTTCGGGCGGTCAGCAGCAGCGGGTAGCGATTGCCCGCGCGCTGGCAATGGATCCGGAGGTGATGCTGTTTGATGAGCCAACTTCGGCACTCGATCCGGAACTGGTGGGCGAGGTGCTGAAGGTCATGCGCAGCCTGGCGGAAGAGGGGCGCACCATGCTGGTAGTCACTCACGAGATGGGCTTTGCCCGCAACGTCTCAAACCGGGTGGTGTTTATGCATCAGGGCACGATTGACTGTCAGGGCACGCCAGAGGCAATGTTCGGCGAGGCGGGATCGACGCGCTTTAAGCAGTTTATCTCCAGTCATCATCAGGTGGAGCCGGTAGTATGAGTGACGTGACGAATCAGACGCGGGTCTGGGGCGATGGTCCGCTCAGGTGGCAGGAACTGGTGCAGGTTGCCCGGCACAATGCCACCCTGACGCTGAGCGACAGCGCCTGGCAGCGCATCGCGCAGAGCCGTGAAATCGTCGGCAACATCGTGGCGGCGGGGCAGGTCGCGTACGGCATCAATACCGGTCTGGGAGCGCTCTGCAACATCACGCTGTCTGAAGATGAGCTGGGCCAGCTGTCGCGCAATACATTGATGAGCCACGCCTGTGGCGTTGGGCCGGTGCTGAAAAAATCGGAGGTGCGCGCCATTCTGTGCGCTGCGATTGCTAACTTCAGCCATGGCAAATCGGGTGTGTCAGTGGCGCTGGTGCAGCAGCTGCTGGCGCTGTTAAATCTGCAGATTACGCCACAGGTGCCGTCGCAGGGATCGGTGGGGTATCTGACACACATGGCGCATATCGGCCTGGCGCTGATTGGCATCGGCGAGGTGGAGTGGCGGGGTGAAATCATCCCCGCGCAGCAGGCGCTGGAACAGGCGGGGTTAGTCCCTTACCGGCCTGGCGCAAAAGAGGGGCTGAGTCTGGTTAACGGCACGCCCTGTATGACCGGCTTAGCCTGTCTGGCACTGGACGATGCCGAACGGTTGCTGGACTGGGCAGACGTCACCGGTGCGATGAGCTTTGAGGCGCTGCGCGGTCAACTGGTGGCGTTTGACCCTGAGGTGCTGGCGCTCAAGGCCAGTCCGGGGATTCAGCGCAGCGGCGATCGCCTGCGTCAGTTGTTACGTGACAGCCCGCTGCTGAACGCGAGCGTCGGCATTCGGACTCAGGATGCGCTGAGTCTGCGGTCGATGCCGCAGGTGCACGGTGCCTGCCGCGATCAGTTTGATCACGCTGTCCGTCAGGTGGAGACTGAACTCAACGCCTGTACCGACAATCCGCTGATTCTGGGGACGCCGCAGGCCTGGCGCGTGGTGTCCCAGTCACATCCGCACGGTGAGTCGGTGGCGATGGCCTGTGACCTGCTAGCGATTGCGCTGGCCGAGCTGGGGAGTATTGCCGAGCGACGGCTGGATCGGCTGGTCAATCCGCTGGTCAGCGGCCTGCCGCCGTTTCTGGTGGCTGAGCCGGGCGTCAATTCCGGCATGATGATTGCCCAGTACGTAGCGGCATCGCTATGCGCAGAAAACCGTCAGCTGGCGCAGCCTGCGGTGCTCGATAACTATGTGACATCGGGATTACAGGAGGATCATCTGAGCCTCGGCACCGGATCAGCGCTGAAACTGCTGAAGCTGGTCAGCAACGTCGATCACATTATTGCAATTGAGTATCTGCTGGCGGCACAGGCGCTGGAGTTTCACGGTGAATCACAACTTGCCGCCGGTACGCGGCGCGCCTGGCTACTGTTAAGGCAGGTGGTTGATCGCTGGCAGCAGGATCGCTGGCTGGCCCCCGACATCGCCCGCGCGGTGGCGCAGATCAAAGCGCACCGGGCCGATGCGCTTGTGGAGTGAGATTACCTGCGGCGGGCGTCCGGACGGACTAAATCAAAGCGCTGAGCTTCGCTGATGCCGTAATAGGCGCTGGGGCCGCCTGCACGCAGGATTGGCTCAGCTTTGGCGGTCTGATAAATGCCCTCCTCAAGCAGCGATTCATCGATGTGAATCGCCACCGCTTCGCCCATCACCAGCCAGCTGTCGAGCAGGGTGCCGCTGGCATCCTGCAACTGGATCAGCTGCGTCAGGCGGCACTCGAAGTTGACCGGGCTTTCCGCCACCAGGCTGGCGCTGACCTGGGAAGCCGCCAGCGAGGTTAATCCGGCAAAGGCAAACTCGTCCTGATCGGCAGGGAGCGATGCGGAACTTTCATTCATCGCTTCGGCCAGCGGACGGGTCGCCAGATTCCAGACAAACTCTTTAGTCTCTGCAATATTCCGGACGCTGTCTTTCCAGCCGCTGCTGGCGAAACCGATAATCGGCGGATGATAGTTGAAGCAGTTAAAAAAGCTGTAAGGCGCAAGATTGCGCTGGCCGCTGGTGCTGACAGAGCTAATCCAGCCGATCGGGCGCGGCCCGATAATGGCGTTCAGCGGATCGTGTGGCAGACCGTGGCCCGCACGGGGCTGATAAGAATAGCGTTTATGGCTCATAACGTCTCCGGCAGATGATTTTATCTATCTTAGCCCGACAGCATCGCCCGACGGAACCGGAATGAGGTAAGCGGATGGTGCGGGTTTATTTTCCGCCCTCTACAGCGTATTGTACGCGCGCCTGAATAATTGAGAGAACGTATGAAAAAGTCAGCCAGCACGTCGCCCTTCCACGCCCGCAATCGCCATCAGGGCGAATACGATTTTGCCGCGCTAACCGCTGCCCATCCGCCGCTGGCGGCGAAAGTCCGGCCTAACGGTTATGGCGTGCAGTCCGTGGATTTCGCGGACCCGGAGGCGGTGATGCTGCTGAACCAGGCGCTCATCAAACTCTTTTATGACATCGACTGGCAACTGACGCCCGGCTCACTCTGCCCGCCTGTGCCAGGACGTGCCGATTATTTGCACTACCTGGCCGATCTGCTGGCACTGGATAACAACGGCGCGATCCCGGCCGCGGACGTGCTGGATATTGGCTGCGGCGCAAACTGTATCTATCCGCTGATTGGTGCGGCGGAATATGGCTGGCGCTTTACCGGTACCGAAATTGATGAAGCCGCCATCAAAGCCGCTAATCGCATTGTCGCAGCCAATCCGCGCCTGACGCGTCAGATCCGTCTGCGTCGTCAGAAAAACAGCGATGCGGTGCTGGCGGGTGTGGTCAGCAAAAATGAATTTTTCAGTGCGGTGATGTGTAACCCGCCATTCCACGCGTCGGCGGAAGAGGCGGTTTCGGGTTCACAGCGTAAGGTGCGTAATCTTGGGCTGGATAAGAGTGCGCCGCTTAACTTTGGCGGGCAACACAATGAGCTGTGGTATCCCGGTGGAGAAAAGGCGTTCATCGGCAAGATGATCGCCGAGAGCGTGGCGTTTGGTCGCCAGATTGGCTGGTTTACCTCACTGGTGTCGCGCAAAGAGAATTTACCGGCGCTGGAAAAACAGCTGCAGGCGCTCGACGTCGCAGAGCTGCGGGTGGTGAATATGGCGCAGGGGCAGAAGCAGAGCCGCTTCCTGGCGTGGAGTTTTATGCCTGCCGCCCAGCGCAGCAAGCTGCTGAGTCGCCTGGGAAGCTAAGGCATCTCTTTTCGCGCATAACTGGAATCTATCTGCGGAGAAAAAAGGACGGGCTGCGATACGGCCGTTTCAGACTGCTGACAAACCCAATCAGGGTTGCTCTGGCAGCAACATATTAGCTAATAACGCAGGGAACACGGGCAGAGGAGGAAAGCGTCCCGCGCCTGGGACAAAAACGGCAGGCGTTTTTTGAACAACGCAACGCGTTGGCCCGTTTACGGGCGCACCTCAGGGATGAGGTGCGTAATCGCGCGGGCCGAGGGACCAGGGATGGTTTAAGCGACTTTCCGATCTGCCCATGTTTCCTTCGCAGCCTCGGTCTCACAGCTGGGCAGGGCAGACTTTGCCAACAATCAAAACGGGCCGCGATGCGGCCCGTTTTGATCAGGAGACGTGCTGCAGGAATTCGCGCAGACGTTCACTGGGGGGATTGCTGATCAGGCTGTCGGGATCGCCATCTTCCGCAATCCGGCCTTTGTCGATAAAGATCAGACGCGATGCGACCTTTTGTGCGAAGCCTACTTCGTGCGTCACAATCACCATCGTCATACCTTCTTCCGCCAGATCCTGCATCACTTTCAGGACTTCGTGACGCAGCTCCGGGTCCAGCGCAGAGGTTGGCTCATCAAACAGCATCATCTTCGGCTTCACCGCCAACGCGCGGGCGATCGCCACACGCTGTTGCTGGCCGCCAGACAGCTCAGACGGGAAGTGGTGTGCACGCTCTGCCAGGCCTACTTTGCCCAGCAGCTCTCTCGCCAGCTGGCGTGCGGCCTCTTTGCTGGCACCGCGCACCCGGATGGGACCAAAGGCGACGTTGTCCAGCGCACTCATCTGTGGGAACAGATGAAACTGCTGAAACACCATACCGGCTTCCTGACGGATCAGTCGGTCATCGACTTTCGGATCGTTAACGCGCAGGCCATCAACAATCAGCTCGCCGCTGGTGATCTCTTCCAGCTTGTTAATGCAGCGCAGCAGCGTCGATTTACCGGAACCGGATGGGCCGATAATCACCACCACTTCACCCTGGTTAATCTTCAGATCGATATTGTGCAGCACCTGGGTCTGGCCAAAATGCTTGGAGACATCTTTAAACTCAATCACAGGATTTTCACCCTTTTCTCAATGCGGCGTAGCACAAAGCTCAACACCAGCGTAATCACCAGATAGATGATCGCGACGGCGCTCCAGATTTCCAGAGCGCGGAAGTTACCGGCAATAATCTCCTGACCCTGACGTGTCAGTTCAGCCACGCCGATAACGATAAATAGTGAGGTATCTTTGATGCTGACAATCCACTGGTTGCCCAGCGGCGGCAGCATACGACGCAGTGCCAGCGGCATAATCACGTAGCGCAGCGTCTCGCGGCTCGACAGGCCAAGTGCCAGTCCGGCTTCACGAAATCCCTTGTTGATCGACAGCACGGCACCACGGGTGATCTCGGCAATATAAGCACCAGAGTTAATCATGATGGTCACCACTGCGGCGGTGAAAGGATCAATACGCAGGTCAGGAAATGCCATCGGCAGCGCAAAGTAAATAAACATCACCTGCACCACGATAGGGGTGCCGCGGATGATTTCGATAAACACCAGTGCGATGTTATTGGTGATCCAGCCACCGTAAGCGCGGGCAAAACCGGCCACCAGCCCGATAAACAGGCCGCCAACCAGGCCAATGATTGAGATAATTAAGGTCAGTTTGGCGCCTTCGAGCAGCGCTGGCATGGCGGGCCAGATGACGCTCCAGTCAAACTCCATGGTGTCACTCCAGATATGTTGCGATGGAAAAAAGCAGGGAAAAAGTTTCCCTGCTGAAATCAGATAACGGGCAAATTATTATTTAGGTTCGGTGCCGAACCATTTTTTATAAAGCGTGTTGTAGGTGCCGTTCTCTTTCAGGGTTTTCAGTGCGCCGTTTACCTTCTCACGTAAATCGTCGCTGCCTTTCGGGAAGGCGATACCATACTGCTGCGCTTCAATTGAATCGCCTACCGCTTTAAAGCGGCCTTTACCGGCGGTGTGGATGAAGTAAAGGATGTTTGGCGTGTCATGCAGCACGGCATCCGCACGGTTGGTGCCCAGCTCCATGTAGGCGCTGTCGATGTTCGGGAACTGACGCAGATCTTTCGATTTGATGTTGGCTTTGGCATATTCCACAGAGCCGGTGCCGCTTTTTACTGCGACGACTTTACCGTTCAGATCGCTGATGCCTTTGATGTCGTTTTCATTGTTACGCACCATCACCTGCAGACCGCTTTTGTAATAGCCATCAGAGAACTCGATCGCTTTTTTACGTTCTTCGGTAATGGTGATGCCCGCCAGTGCCAGATCGACATTGCGCGTTTGCAGTGCAGGGATAATGCCGCTGAAGTCCATTGGCTTCAGGGTGTAATCGAGCTTCAGCTCTTTCGCAATGGCATCCCACAGATCCACATCAAAGCCGACATACTTGTCACCCTGTTTGAATTCAAACGGAACAAAGGCGGTATCAGTAGCGACGACCAGCTTCTTTTCTGCTGCGGTGGAGGAGAGGGAGAAGGCCAGCGCCAGCGCGGCCACAGAAACTTTTAACAGTGACTTCATCATTTTTCCTTTTTTTACTACCAGGCGGCAGGGCCTGCGTTTGCGGCTTGTCATATGAAAGAATTATGCCAACTTTGCAAAATCCGCGAAATCAGAGAGTTAAATAACACAGCTGACACGATTTTGCAGTTAATTCTGCCATTGCACCCTATTGGTGCTCAACTTTGGTGCAGGTGGCTATTTTGGTGCAAGCGGTAGTGTGCCTCAGATGTTAAGGCTGTGAAGCGGAGGAGGGAAGAACTGTTAACAGGGTCATAAAATTGCACTAACACAGACGTAAAAAAGGCGGGTTTCCCCGCCTGATTGCGTGCATTGCGTGTTATTCAATGTTGGCTTCGATGAACCACAGGAACTTGTCCAGATCGCGCGATGCCGCAGTAAAGATGTCAGCGGTATCTTCGTCTTTAACTTCTGAAATGGCTTTACGGGTATCATTCGCCACAACGCTGTAACGATCGGCCAGTGCTTTAAGATGATCCTGCACGCTGTGAATATTCAGCGGATAGCTTTTCAGCGGAGTCGTGTCATTTACAACCTGCGTGGTGCCCAGCGCCACGCCGCCCAACTGAACCACACGCTCGGCAATGGTATCCTGATGGTCAGTAATCGTGGTGCGGAAGCCATCCAGCATCTCATGCACACCAATGAAGTTAGCACCGCGCATGTTCCAGTGCGCCTGCTTA
This sequence comes from Pantoea sp. XY16, assembly GCF_025153065.1. Taxonomy (NCBI): domain Bacteria; kingdom Pseudomonadati; phylum Pseudomonadota; class Gammaproteobacteria; order Enterobacterales; family Erwiniaceae; genus Pantoea; species Pantoea sp. XY16. Next base: position 114,511 of record NZ_JANZNP010000002.1, read on the forward strand.
GTGATCAATGACAGGTCAATAAACTCGACTACCAGACGGTTCAACACCGCGATGGTGGCTTTCTTCTCATCTTCGGCCACGTCGTTGCGGGTATAAATCAGGTCAGAAGATTTCGTTTTAACCAATTTAGCGGTACTCATCGTTTCAGTCCTCTCTTTGATGGTTGTCCTAATCAAGTACGGGATAAGTATAGCAGCGCTTTTCAGCTTTGCTGAAACGACTTTGACGATGGATGAAATAGTGTCAGTCTTTTTTAAAAGCAGGGCTGTGCGGGTAAGGTTAAAGCTATGTTAAAATATAAATATTATTAAATAGCCATCTAAATCATAAAGTTATACTAAATTGTAAATAGCAGGTAAGTGACTGTTTCAAAATAGGATGAACCGTAAATCGCAGCGTTTAAGAATAATTCTCATGCTGAGCATGATTGTTATTTCGCCCGCCAGCGTGCGGGCTGAAATCGCTTATTTATGCCTATCGTCTGATAATTCAACGCTGCTTAACTGACTCTTTTTCGGGCGCATAGTCAGTGTTGAGCCTGCTGAGGCGATGATGATGGCCAGCAACGCCAGCCACTGAAGCCCGGTCAGGGTTTCCCCCAGAAACAGCATGCCGGAAAAGGCAGCCATGGCGGGTTCAAGACTCATCAGTGTACCGAAAATGCGCGCCGGTAAGCGGGTAAGGGCGATCATCTCAAGGGAATAGGGAATGGCGCTGGAAAGCAGTGCGACCAGCAACGCGATTGGCATAACCGCCCATGTCCAGATGCCGCTTTCGGCGAACGTCAGCCCGAGTGGCACAAAAATGACTGAGGCAATCAGCGAACCGATGGCGACGGTTGCGGGGCCATGCTCTGCACCTGCCCGTTGTCCCGCCAGGATATAGATCGCCCAGCAGGCACCTGCACCCACTGCCAGCGCTGCGCCCAGCGGATCAATCGCGGTCATGTCTGTACCAAACGGCAGCAGGAACCACAGGCCAATTACCGCCAGCAACACCCAGACAAAATCCAGCGGCCGACGCGATCCAAACAGCGCCAGCGCCAGCGGGCCGGTAAATTCCAGTCCCACCGCCACGCCCAGTGGCACGGTACGAATCGCCAGATAGAACGTAAAATTCATGGTGCCCAGAGCCAGTCCATACATCAGGAGAGGCAGACGCTGCTCCCGGCTGAAGCGTAAACGCCAGGGCTTGAAAATGACACAGAGTATCAGGGTACCAAAGCCCAGGCGCAGTGCGGTAATCCCGGTGGCACCCACAGAAGGAAACAGGCTTTTTGCCAGTGAAGCGCCGCCCTGCAGCGACAACATCGCAATCAGTAGCACGGCAATCGGCATGACTATCGGGGCGAGATTTTTGGAAGCGGGAGAGGCAGACATCCTGTGTACTTTTCCTGGTCATTAACGTAATGAGTCAGCCAGTGTAAAGGAAATAGCGGGCAAAGAATCACGGAATCGCGTTTTAAATTTGACTTAACTGAGCAAATTTTGGCCAGAATCAGGGCCATTTAGGTAAAGAAATGTCAGGATTTTTTAGGATTTAACTTAAAGAACGAAATGAGCACAAAATGATTATTGCAGAAAGATGACGGATTTTATAAGAAAAATGAATGACATAGGATGTCGCATTAACTTCCTGTTACACCAAACTTTCTGTTAGACAACAAAATCCGGGCAGAGTTTCTCGCTATTTTTTGTTATATTTTCAGCGTTGTCAGGAGAGAAGTATTTTCACATTTGAGGTGGTTATGAAAAAAATTGCATGTCTTTCAGCATTAGCCTGTGTACTGGCAGTATCTGCAGGTTCAGCAATGGCACAGAGCACCGTAACTGGTGGCTATGCTCAGAGCGACTATCAGGGCGTGGCTAACAAAGCTAACGGCTTCAACCTGAAATACCGCTACGAAGACGGTTCTAACCCACTGGGTTGGATCGGTTCATTCACCTACACTGAAAAAGATCGTACCGAAGCTGGCATCTATAATAAAGGCCAGTACTACGGTGTGACCGGTGGTCCAGCTTTCCGTCTGAACGACTGGGCTAGCATCTACGGTGTTGTGGGTATCGGCTATGGTAAATTCCAGCAGAACGATACTGCATCACGCGCTAAAACTGATTCAAGCGACGTAGGCTTCTCTTACGGTGCAGGTCTGCAGTTTAACCCAATTCAGGACGTCGCGCTGGACGTTGGTTACGAGCAGAGCCGTATCCGTAACGTTGACGTTGGCACCTGGATTGCTGGCGTAGGTTACAGCTTCTAAGTTTAGCTTAGCTGACCTGCAAAAAAACGGCCCCTTGTGGGCCGTTTTTTATTGCGCTGATTTTACCATCCCGCCTTACACCGCGAATCGCTCTCTGATGACTCCTGCTATCCACTGCCGATAACCAGCCATCGTCGTTAATGCCGTAAGGCATAAAGATTTCGTGGACAAATAAGAAAAAGGGATGCGGAAAGAGGGAAGTAAGCCTCTCAGCCGCTGGCTGAAAGGCGCTGAATCAGAATTAGCCGCGCCAGATCAGATGCTGGCAGCGACGATCGGCAGGCTTATGGCCCAGGAGCTTCTCAATCAACATCAGACGCAGTGTGAACGGGGAACGCGTCAGCAGGCACAGCCAGGATTTCATCTCCGTGGTTGTTTTCTTTTCAGCCTGGAAGCATTTGCTGCAATCTAAGCAACATTTCAGGGTGCTCATAGAATCACCTCCCAATCATTGTCGACGCGGTAGTCAGCAGCCTGCGGTGAGAAATGTCATCACACCGGCGCAACAGAGGATCAACCAGGATCCCACTTTTTTGCTGCTTACATTATCAACAAATATAGCACTGGCTATATTGTTTAGCCAAGCCTAATGACGAAAAATTTGAGCTTCTTTGCGGCTGGTTTACAATGAGCGCAGCTAAATCCGTATAGCAGTGTCAGTACGGGAAATAATAATGAGGAAGCTGAATGAGTCGTCGTGCTAAAAGCGTGGTTTCTGCGCCAAAAGGACCACTGAAAGATATTGAAGAGCATGTCGAAGGTTTTCGGCAGGTGCGTGAAGCGCATCGTCGGGAATTAATTGATGACTACGTTGAGTTAATCTCTGATTTGATTGGTGAATTTGGCGAAGCGCGTCAGGTCGATATGGCGGCCCGTCTGGGCGTTTCGCAACCTACCGTGGCGAAAATGCTGAAGCGGCTTGGCAGTGCCGGGCTGGTTGAGCAGGTGCCTTATCGCGGTGTTTTCCTTACCGGTGAAGGTGAGAAGCTGGCAGAGGAGAGCCGCGCCCGTCATCATATCGTTGAAAGTTTTCTGCTGGCGTTAGGCATCAGTCCCGAAACGGCCCGACGCGATTCAGAAGGTATTGAGCATCACGTCAGTGATGAAACGCTGGCTGTATTTAAGAAGTTCTCCGAAACCCGTTAACGCTAAGGCGTACCCTCACTATGCCTCAACTGCTTCGATCTTTTTTGCATGACTCTATTTTGCATTTATTAATCGTGATTGGCGTAGTTCTGGCATTTCTGGCGGATTTCCGCTGGGCCGATCTGCCCGGTGCCGTAGACTGGCATACCATTATCACGCTCACCGGGTTGTTAATCCTGACCAAAGGGCTGGAAACCAGCGGCTACTTTGACGTGCTGGGAGGACGGCTGATTGCGCGTTTCCGGCATGAACGCGCGCTTGCACTCTTTATGGTGCTGGCAGCGGCGCTGCTCTCTACGTTTCTGACCAACGATGTGGCGCTGTTCATTCTGGTTCCGCTGACGCTGACGCTGCGTAAGTTCTCCCGTTTACCTATCTCGCGACTGATTATTTTTGAGGCGCTGGCGGTTAATGCCGGATCGCTGCTGACACCGGTTGGCAATCCGCAAAACATTCTGTTGTGGAGTCACGGCAAGCTGAGCGTGGTGGCGTTTATCGTGCAGATGCTGCCGCTGGCCGCCTGGCTGCTGCTGAGTCTGGTGGCGTTAACCTGGTTCAGTTTTTCAAAGCGGTCGATTGATAAGCATGACAACCCGGAACAGCCGCAGTGGCAGAAGCCGCTGTTTATCGTCAGCGTCGTGTTGTACCTGCTGTTTATCGCCGGTCTTGAGCTGGAGATCACCGGCTGGATACTGCTGCTGATCCTCGCTATTTTCCTGGTGATGGCACGCCCGGTGCTGCTGCGCATTGACTGGAGCCTGCTGGCGGTGTTCATCGCCATGTTTATTGACGTCTTCCTGCTGACACGTCTGCCGGTGATGCAGGCGCACTTCGATGCGGTGACGCATTTCGGCCAGGGACCGCTCTATCTGCTGGCAATTGGTCTGTCTCAGGTGATCAGCAACGTCCCGGCGACAATTCTGCTGCTGCAAAAAGTTCCGCCCACGGATGTGCTGGCCTGGGCCGTCAACATTGGCGGGTTCGGTCTGCTGCCGGGATCGCTTGCTAACCTGATTGCACTGCGCATGGCGAAAGACAAAGCTGTCTGGTGGCAATTCCATCTCTTTTCCCTTCCTCTGCTGGCCTGGTCAATGGCCAGCGGCTGGCTGCTGTTGCAGTTACTCCATTAGCCCGGACGCATCCTGCTACGCCCATCAAGTGGCAGGATGTGCGCCATTCCTCAAGTTTCGTAAAGTTGCACTGGATTTTGTCAATTTCCGAGATAAGGTTAACAGGACCTTTATGCCCGGAATCAGGGCCTTAGCCAGTGATGGGAACTATGAGCGAGAATAATCAACGCGATCAACACCAGCAGGACGCAGAAAACGCGACGGATAAAAGCCGTCAGCCAGAGGAAAATCAGGACAACGACCAGCAGCCTGAGCGCAAACGCCCCGGTAAAAAGCCGCTGATTATTCTGGCGGTGGTGGTGGTGATTATGCTGATTGTCGGCTTCTGGTTCTGGTTCTCTACCCGCAACATTGAAACCACCGATGACGCCTTTACCGAAGGCGATGCCGTTACCATTGCGCCTAAAGCGTCCGGCTATGTCGTGAAGCTGCTGGTAAAAGATAACCAGCGGGTGAAGAAGGGCGATCTGCTGGTGGAAATCGATCCCAGCGACAATCGTGCTCAGCGCGAACAGGCTAATGCGCAGCTCGGTTTAGCGGTCGCACAGCTGCATCAGGCGCAGGCACAGCTGGCGCTGTCAAAAGTACAGTATCCGGCACAGCGCGATCAGGCGCTGGCGGACCAGGCTAAGGCTGAAGCGAACCTGCTGAATGCGCAGGCGGATTATCGTCGCCAGCGTGGCGTTGATCCGCGTGCAACCAGTCAGCGTAATATCGACAGCGCGTCCGCGCAGTTACGTTCGGCGCAGGCGCAGTTACAAAGTGCGAAAGCACAGGTTGAAGTGGCGTCACAGGTTGCCCTGCAGATTCGTCAGCAGGAGACCAATGTTGAAGCGCGTCAGCAACAGGTTGAGCAGGCGAAAGCACAGTTAAGCACGGCCGATCTGAATCTCTCCTATACCCAGGTTCGTGCGCCTTATGACGGGTTTATCACCAAGCGTAACGTTCAGCTGGGCACCCTGGTGCAGGCCGGTTCCTCATTGTTCTCGCTGGTCTCACCTGAGATCTGGGTCACGGCGAATTTCAAAGAGTCTCAGCTGCAACGTATGAATCCGGGCGACAAAGTGGAAATCAGCGTCGATGCCTGGCCGGATATGAAGCTGGAAGGGCATGTCGACAGTATTCAGATGGGCTCTGGTTCGCGCTTCTCAACCTTCCCGTCAGAGAACGCCACCGGCAACTATGTGAAAATCGTTCAGCGCGTGCCGGTGAAAATCGTGATCGATAAGGGACTTGATCCAAACCATCCGCTGCCGCTGGGTCTCTCGGTTGAACCGAAGGTAACGGTGGAATGAGTACGGCGCAGAGCTGGAAACCCGCCAGTAATCCATGGTTAGTGGCGATCACGGTCACGCTGGCAGTGTTTATGGAGATCCTCGACACCACCATTGTTAACGTGGCGCTGCCGCATATCGCCGGTTCGCTCTCCTCCAGTTACGATGAGTCAACCTGGGTGCTGACCTCCTATCTGGTGGCGAACGGCATTGTGCTGCCTATCTCTGCGTTCTTCAGCCGGCTGTTTGGCCGTAAACAGTTTTTCCTGATCTGCATCGTGATGTTTACCATCTGCTCTTTCCTGTGCGGCATCGCTACCGAACTGTGGCAAATCATTCTGTTCCGCGTGCTGCAGGGCTTTTTTGGTGGGGGATTGCAGCCGGTTCAGCAGTCTGTGCTGCTGGACTACTTCAAGGCAGAAGATCGCGGCAAGGCATTTGGACTCTCTTCTATTGCCATTATTGTCGCGCCGGTGATTGGCCCGACATTAGGTGGCTGGATTACCGACAACTACAGCTGGCGCTGGGTCTTCTTTATCAACATTCCGGTCGGCGTGCTTACCGTGCTGGCGATCTATCAGCTGCTGGAAGATCCACCATGGGAGCGTAAGTGGGCCAAAGGTAAGCTAAAGATCGACTATATCGGCATCAGCCTGATTACCTTAGGACTGGGTTGTCTGCAGGTGATGCTGGATCGCGGAGAGGATGAGGACTGGTTTGCCTCGCACTTTATCGTGCTGTTCGCCATTCTGGCGCTGATTGGCATCGTCGGGGCCATCTACTGGCTGATGTATGCCCGTAAGCCAGTGGTCGATATTCTGGTGATGAAAGACCGCAACTTCTGGGTCGCCGGGCTGTTGATGGCGGGGATGGCGATGATTCTCTATGGCAGTTCCGTAGTGTTACCACAGCTGGCGCAGCAGGATCTGGGGTACACCGCCACCTGGTCAGGTCTGGTGTTGTCGCCTGGCGCGGTACTAATCGTGCTGACGATTCCGCTGGTGCTGAAACTGATGCCGATCGTTCAGACGCGCTACATCATCGCCTTTGGCTTCAGCTGTCTGGCCGTGGCGTTTCTCTACTCCTCGACTTTAACACCCAATGTCGATTTTAAAACGCTGGTGTTGATGCGCAGCGCGCAGTCGATCGGGCTGGGTTTCCTGTTTGTCCCGCTGACGACTATCGCCTTTGTCACCATTCCGCAGCGGCTTAATGCTGACGCCTCGGCGCTCTTTACCATGTTCCGTAACGTGGCCGGATCGATTGGGATTTCACTCTCGACCGCGGCCATTACCGAGCGCGAACAGGTACGGTCAGCGCACATGGTGCATAACATGACGCCGCTGAATGAGCCGTTCAACATTACGCTTCAGCACTGGGCACAGGCGATACGTGACTTTACCTCGGCGGTGGGCGATCCCGTCACGCTGGCAACCGGTCAGCTCTATCAGGAGATGATTGCGCAGTCGCGTATCCTCGCTTACATCGATGTCTTCTCAGGCCTGAGTATTGTCGCCCTGATTTTGATTCCATTTTGTTGGCTGCTGTCGCCGATTAAGAGCGAAGGCAGTGCAGGAGCACACTAACATGAAGGTTTATTTCTCTCATCGCCTGAAACCCCTGAGTTTACTGCTGGCCTTCGGACTGGCGGGCTGTGCCGTCGGACCTGACTATCAGGCGCCGAAACCTGCCGTGCCGGGTGGTTACAACACCCTGGATTCGCAGGAGGCGTCAAAGCCACAAAATGCCGCGATTAATTCACGCTGGTGGCGCAGCTTCAATGATCCGCAGCTCGACAGTCTGATTGAGCGGGCAATTGCGGGCAACCTGAGCCTGCAGCAGACGGTGCTGCGCATTGCCGGTGCACGTGAACAGCTGACGCAGGCGCAGGGCAGTCTGTTCCCCACCCTGGGCGGTTCAGCCAAAGTGACGCGTCAGCAGCTCGGGCTGGAAGGCTTGCTGAAATCCAATGGCGCAACCGATCAGCTCGACAGCAACGTGGCAAGCCAGCTCAATGGATTGACCCAGCCGGTTAACCTCTATCAGGGCAGCTTCGATGCCAGCTGGGAGCTGGATCTGTGGGGCAAAGTGCGCCGTCAGGTTGAGGCCGCCAATGCCCAGCAGCAGGCCGCGATAGAGCAGCGCAACGATGCGCTGGTTTCACTGGAAGCCGAAGTGGCGCGAGCCTGGCTGCAGCTGCGTGGCGCGCAGAGCACCATTCAGACGCTGCAGCAGCAGATTGAGGTGGCGCAGCAGACTACAGAGCTGACGCAGAGCCAGCAGCGGAATGGTCTGGCTCCGCTGACCGATGTGGAAAATGCCCGAGCCCAGCTCAGTACGCTGCAGGCCCAACTGCCGCAGTATCAGTCTCAGGCGCGACAGGCGATGAATGGGCTGGCGGTGCTGCTTGGTAAAACGCCGGGTGCGCTGGATGCTGAACTCAGTACGCCAAAAGCGTTACCGACGCTACCGCAGTTTGTCCCGGTGGGTATTCCCTCCACGCTGGCACGTCGTCGTCCTGATATTCGTCAGGCTGAAGCGACGCTTCATGCTCAAACCGCAGAGATTGGCGTGTCAGTGGCGCAGCTTTTCCCGAGCCTGTCACTGACGGGTCAGCTGGGCGTGCGCAATACCGACGTCAGCTATCTGGATAACTGGAGCAGCCATTTCTACAGTTATGGTCCGTCGCTGTCGATTCCGATCTTCCAGGGTGGACAGCTGGTGTCGAGCGTCAAACTCGCCCGGGCGCAGCAGGCCAGCGCCGCGCTGGATTATCGTCAGACGGTGCTGACGGCGTTGCAGGATGTGGAGAATGCGCTGGTCAGCTATCGCGCCGATCAGCAGCGTGTTACCGCGCTGGATGAGACGACCGGTGCCCTTCAGCGCGCCTTTGATCTCGCCAGCGACAGTTACCGGCAGGGGCTTTCAACCTTCCTCGAGGTGCTGGATGCACAGCGTCAGCTGGCACAGGCGCAGGAGCAGGCGACACAGGCGCGGATGCAGAGTGCGCTCGATTTAGTCGCCCTCTATAAAGCGCTGGGCGGCGGCTGGGAAACCTATCAGAACGTTGAGATGCCGCAATATCCGGTATTTGGCCCCGCAACCCAGGCAAATTAGCCCTCTGGCGGTCGCTGCCTCTGTGCAGTAACCGCCCTTAATCGTTCTTCCTGTCAGCATTGCATCAGATGCTGACAGCCTCTCACGGCTATTGATAATTATCTAACCTGTTGAATAACCAGGTATCTCACCGCCTCTGTTCCCGACACTGGCAGCAGAAAATAAACGCGTGATAAGCACAGGGTTATTATCAGCAGCCGCGAAGCGACGTTATTTTTATGTTGCTGGTCTATTCTGAGTCAGCTTTTTGAACTCCATCACCTTTCTGAATTTATTCTCCGGACGGGTTTTTTAAGTTGCCTCATGACCAGGCTCGTAAGCCGGGTGCAACTATTCCTCCGCCTGCTTCAGCCAGAACTGTTATTGCGTAGCTGAGGGAACTGCGAATAATCTGACTCTGCTGCAAATCGCAGCGGCAAAAAAAAGTTAACAGATGGCAACGGGCAATATTAAAAATTCATCAGGGCGGTAATTATTTTGGGCTCTTTAACGGCCCGGAGGGGGATTTTTAAACATAATCTGTAAGCTGGTGTGACTGAGATCGCGTTCAGAGCACGTTTTTAATCTGCTATTGCCAGGTGCGCAACCGTAAATAATGATGCTATGAAAACCCACTTTAGTGGATAAGATAAACTGCCAGCTTTCGCTATAAAGCCTCTGAAATCGTTTTCAACAATGCAACCTGAGCACGATTTGTTGTTAATTCAGCGTTAATAAAACGTCAGGCACTGCCGATTTTAATAGTGCTGTTTTGTCTGAATTAATACTTAAGAATTATCTGGGGCGTAAAAATAATTTATTTTTTTATTTGAATTAGGTAATCTTGGCGCTACAGTTTTATTAACCCCCCTTAAACAAGGACATTGTGATGAGTGACGCATTTAAAGTACTGAACAATATTCGCACATTACGTGCCCAGGCTCGTGAACTGCCACTGACCGATCTTGAAGAGATCCTGGAAAAATTAACCGTTGTTGTTACTGAGCGCCGCGAAGAAGCAGAAGCGGAAGAGACGCAGAATCGCGAAAAAGAAGAAAAGCTGTCTAAATATCGCGAAATGCTGCTGGCTGACGGCATCGATCCTAATGAATTATTAGGTGCGCTGGAAAGCGGAAAAAAACGTACCAAGCGTGCGCCGCGTCCGGCTAAATATTCTTACACCGACGAAAACGGTGAGCAGAAATCATGGACAGGTCAGGGCCGCACCCCGGCAGCGATTAAAAAAGCGCTGGATTCCGGTAAAAGCCTGGACAGTTTCCTGATCGATTGATCAACACAATCCTTGTAAGTGGGAGCCGGGGGGCCATTATGGTCCTCCGGCTTTTTTATTTCTGTCGGGATATCAATCACCCCGCCAGGAATCCACGCCTGACGCTGGCGTGCGCTGCGTCACATCTGGCATAATAGCCGCCGTTTTTTCATCCATTCTCTTCACAAAGGTCAATGCCGTGTTAGTTAGCAGCAATATCACCATGCAGTTTGGCAGCAAGCCACTGTTCGAAAATATCTCCGTTAAATTTGGCGGCGGTAATCGTTACGGTTTAATCGGTGCGAACGGCAGCGGAAAATCCACCTTCATGAAGATTTTGGGTGGCGATCTGGTGCCTTCAGGCGGCAACGTCTCTTACGATCCCAACGAGCGCATTGGTAAGTTGCGTCAGGATCAGTTCGCCTTTGAACAATTCAGCGTGCTGGACACCGTTATCATGGGTCACCATGAATTATGGGAAGTAAAGCAGGAGCGCGACCGCATTTATTCTTTGCCAGAAATGAGCGAAGAAGAGGGGTATAAAGTCGGCGATCTTGAAGCGCTTTACGGTGAGATGGATGGCTATAGCGCCGAGTCGCGTGCCGGTGAATTATTACTCGGTGTCGGCATTCCGGTTGAGCAGCATTATGGCCCGATGAGTGAAATCGCCCCTGGCTTTAAATTACGTGTACTACTGGCGCAGGCGCTGTTTTCTAATCCGGATATTTTGTTACTCGACGAACCGACGAACAACCTGGACATTGATACGATTCGCTGGCTGGAACAGGTTCTGAACGAGCGTGACAGCACCATGATTATCATTTCGCATGACCGTCACTTCCTGAATATGGTTTGCACCCACATGGCCGATTTGGATTATGGCGAGCTGCGGGTTTATTCCGGTAATTATGACGAATATATGACCGCGGCAACGCAGGCACGTGAACGTCTGTTATCTGATAATGCCAAGAAGAAAGCGCAGATTGCTGACTTACAATCATTTGTCAGTCGTTTTAGTGCCAACGCCTCTAAATCACGTCAGGCGACTTCACGTGCTAAGCAGATGGATAAAATTAAACTGGATGAAGTGAAAGCTTCCAGTCGTCAGAACCCGTTTATCCGCTTTGAGCAGGACAAGAAACTGTTCCGTAATGCGCTGGAAGTGGAAGGTTTAACGAAAGGATTTGATAACGGTCCGCTGTTTAAGAATTTAAATCTGCTGCTGGAAGTGGGTGAGAAGCTGGCGGTAATTGGTGCCAATGGTATTGGTAAATCGACGCTGTTGAAATCGCTGGTGGGTCAGCTTACGCCTGATAATGGCACGGTTAAATGGTCAGAGAATGCGCGTATTGGTTATTACGCTCAGGATCACGCCGATGATTTTGCCAATGACCTGACGGTATTTGACTGGATGAGTCAGTGGAAACAGCCGGGCGATGATGAGCAGACCATTCGCGGTATTCTCGGTCGTCTGCTGTTTTCGCAGGATGATATTAAGAAGCCAGCCAAAGTCCTTTCCGGTGGTGAGAAGGGACGTATGCTGTTCGGTAAGCTGATGATGGAAAAACCGAACATCCTGATTATGGATGAGCCGACCAACCACCTTGATATGGAGTCGATTGAATCGCTCAATATGGCGCTGGAGATGTATGAAGGCACACTGGTGTTTGTTTCGCACGACCGCGAATTTGTCAGCTCGCTGGCAACCCGTGTGATTGAGTTGAAAGCAGACAAGGTGGTGGACTTCACCGGTAATTACGAAGATTACCTGCGTAGTCAGGGTATCGTCTGATAAAAACGGGGTGGCGCAGGCCACCCCGTTTTTTTTGGTGCTGATGATTGGTTTTGTTATTTTTGATGCCGGTGGTTCGGCTGGTTCAGTCGTTCAGCATAGGCTCAGGGATTATCTGGCAGCAACGCATGTGCTCAAGGCGCAGGGAACATGGTCAGAGGAGGAAAGCGTCCCGCGCCATGGACGGCGCGGGACGAGCGCCTGGGAGGGTTTAAGCGACTTTCCGATCTGACCATGTTCCCTAAGCAGGTAAAACTGCAAAGCTGTGAGGGCTCAAGGAGCATACGTCTTGAGTTTTGAGCTGTCTGTAAAAGGATGTCCGCAGAGGGTTAAGCCCCTCCACCACACACTTCACAGTGCGCATCCTGCGCCACCTTCATGCTGCGAAACTCCGCGCTCATCGCATCGTACATCAGCAACCGGCTGGTGGCGGGGGTGCCAAATGCCGTCAGCACTTTAATCGCTTCCATCGCCTGCATCGCACCCATCACGCCAACCAGCGGAGCCATGACACCCGCTTCCACGCAACTCAGGGTCTGTTCGCCAAACAGGCGGCTGATGCAGCGATAACAGGGCGTGCCGGGCTGCCAGTTAAATACGCTGATCTGACCTTCCATCCGAATCGCAGCGCCGGAGACCAGTGGTATCCGCTGCTGTCGACAGAGCCTGTTAAGCTGCTCACGCACCGCGACATTATCGGTGCAGTCCAGCACCACCTGCTGTTGGGCGATCAGCGCCAGCAGCGCCGCATCGTCAAGCTGTCCGTTGACCGGATGCAACTGGCAGTGCGGATTGATGGCGGCCAGGCTGTGTGCGGCTGAGTCCACTTTGGCGCGGCCAATATCCGCGTCATGGTGCAGGATCTGCCGCTGCAGGTTAGAGTGCGACACGGTATCGAAGTCGAGCAGCGTCAGGCTGCCGACGCCGGCAGAAGCCAGGTAGGGCGCAGCCGCGCAGCCCAGCCCGCCCAGCCCGACGACCAGCGCGCGACTGGCTTTCAGCCGCTCCTGACCGTCAAAATCAAAGCCGCGCAGGACGATCTGCCGGTTGTAGCGCAGCATCTCCTCATCACTTAATTCAGGCAGCATTTACGCCTCCAGCAGGGCGTTGAACGGTTCCACCTCGACCCATTCGCCCGGTTCCACGTTGCCGCGTTCCCGTTCCAGCACAATAAAGCAGTTCGCCTGGGCAAAAGAGCTGAAGACGTGTGAGCCCTGCATCCCGGTGGTCTCTACCTCCAGTTCACCCTGGGCGTTCTGTCGCAGGATGCCGCGCTGGAAATCGAGCCGGCCTGGTGACTTTTTCAGCCGCGAGGCGCAGCGCACTTTCTGACGTGGCGGCAATGCTGATTTTTGCTGGCCGGTGAGGGTGGCAAGCAGCGGCTGCACCAGTTGATAGAAAGTGACGGCGGCGGAGACCGGATTGCCCGGCAGGCCGCAGAACCAGCTGCTGTTAAGGCGGCCAAAGGCAAATGGCTTGCCAGGCTTGATCGCCAGCTTCCAGAAGCTGATGGCACCAAGCTCTTCCAGCATCGTTTTGGTGAAGTCCGCTTCGCCCACCGAGACGCCGCCGGTAGTAATCACGACATCCGCCTGCCGATCGGCCTCGGTGAAAGCAGCACGCAGTGCGGACGGATCATCTTTGATGATGCCAAGGTCGATGACTTCGCAACCCAGCTTATGCAGCATCAGCGAGACCGCAAAGCGGTTGGTGTCATAAATCTGGCCGTCTGCCAGCGGCTCACCAACTGGCTGGAGTTCATCACCGGTTGAGAAGATAGCGACCCGCAGTTTTCGCAGTACGCTGACCTGAGCGATACCCAGCGAGGCGAGCAGCGGCAGCTCGGCGGCACCCAGACGCGTACCCGCTTCCAGCACCACATGGCCCGGCTGAATATCATCACCGGTCAGGCGGATATTCTGTCCCTGACGCACCGGCGCGGTAATCACAATCTCCTCGCCCTGCGTTTCGGTCTGCTCCTGCATCACTACCGCTTCACAGCCAGTGGGCACCGGCGCACCGGTCATGATGCGAATCACGCTGCCCTGCGGCCATTCACCGCTGAACGGCGCGCCGGCAAAGGCTTTACCCGCCACCGGCAGCGGCTGTCCGTTGCTGACATCGGCCAGCCTGACGGCGTAGCCATCCATCGCGGAGTTATCAAAGGGCGGCACGGCAATCGGTGAGGTGACTGCGGTTGCGGTGATGCGCCCGACCGCCTCGGCCAGCGGCACACTCAGCGAGTCGGTGACGGGCGTCAGCTGTGACAGCATTTTTTGTTGTGCCTCCTCAAGGGAGATCAAACCTGCAGTAAAACTTTCCATGAACAGTCCAGCCTGGTTATTTCAGATGCTGCCTATTATGGTGGGATTTGGTCGCTGAGTCACATCGGCGTCGGCCTGACCTGCCGGTCATTGCGACCAAAGTGAAATATGACGGTAAGAAAAGGTTATAACCACAGGAACAGTTTCCGCTTTACAACACTTAGCAGGCTTTCTATAGTCAAAAATCACCAAAAATGGGTGAAAACCATTTTAAATCAGTGTTTTTCGTCCTGATGCAATCACAGGGTAGAGCGTTATGGTCAATGCAGTGATCGCCATTCACGGCGGCGCAGGTGCGATTTCGCGCGCAGCAATGAGCGCTGAAAAGGAACAACGCTACCGTCAGGCGCTCCACGATATTGTCACACAGGGTCAGCAGATACTGGCGCAGGGCGGCAGTGCACTCGATGCAGTGACCGAGGCGGTGCGACTGCTGGAAGAGTGTCCGCTGTTTAACGCGGGCAAAGGCGCGGTCTTCACCCATCAGGGCACCCATGAACTCGATGCCTGCATCATGGATGGCCGTTCGCTGGAAGTGGGCGCGGTCGCAGGCGTAACGCGATTACGTAATCCGGTCCTGGCGGCACGTGCCGTGCTGGAAAAAAGCGAGCATGTGCTGTTTATCGGGGAAGGCGCAGAGCAGTTTGCCGTGGCGCAGGGGCTGGAAACGGTCGAGCCTGATTTCTTCTCTACGCCGGAACGCTGGGAACAGTTACAGCGCGCGCTCAACAGCGATACCGCGGTGCTGGACCATGATGGTGCTGCACTCAGTGACGACCCGCTCGACCCGGACCGTAAGTTCGGCACGGTCGGGGCGGTCGCGCTGGATCTGGCGGGCAACCTCGCTGCGGCCACGTCAACCGGCGGGATGACCAATAAGCAGGCCGGACGCGTCGGCGACTCGCCGCTGCCGGGCGCGGGCTGCTATGCCAGCAACGACAGCGTGGCGGTCTCCTGTACCGGCACCGGTGAAGTCTTTATGCGGACGCTGGCGGCCTACGATGTGGCCGCGCAGATGCGCTACGCCGGACGCTCGTTGCAGCAGGCAAGTGTTAACGTTATTCATGACAGCGTGCTGGAACTGGGCGGCAGTGGCGGCTTAATCGCCGTCGATCGCGCAGGCAACGTGGCGCTGCCGTTCAACAGCGAAGGTATGTACCGGGGCGTTGCGCGGGTCGGCGAGGCGGCTGACGTCGCTATCTATCGCGAAAGTTAAGGATGCAGAAATGAGCGACAGGCAAACGCTACCGCCGCTGGCCCCTGATCAGGTGCTGGCGGTGCGCGATCTCAGTGTGCGTTTTCAGCACGAAGCCACCGTCACAGACGCGGTGCGTCATTTGTCACTCGATCTGTTTCGCGGCGAAACGCTGGCGCTGGTAGGCGAGTCAGGTTCAGGAAAATCGGTCACCTCGCTGGCGCTGATGCGGCTGATTGAGCAGGCTGGCGGCAGGGTCAGCGGCGAGGTGCTGTTGCGGCGTCGCAACGGCGAGGTGCTGGATCTGATGCGCGCCTCAAAAAGTCAGATGCGTCGGGTGCGCGGCGCGGATATGGCGATGATCTTTCAGGAGCCGATGACCTCACTGAATCCGGTCTTCTCCGTGGGCGAGCAGATCGCCGAATCCATTCGTCTGCATCAGGGGATGAGCCACGCAGCGGCACTGGCAGAGGCGCGCCGGATGCTGGATATGGTGCGGATTCCCGATGCGCACAATGTCCTGTCTCGTTTTCCGCATCAGCTCTCAGGCGGAATGCGTCAGCGCGTGATGATTGCGATGGCGCTCTGCTGCAAACCGGCGCTGTTGATTGCCGATGAGCCGACCACCGCACTCGACGTCACTATTCAGGCGCAGATTCTGCAACTCATCCGCGTGCTGCAAAAAGAGATGCAGATGGGGGTGATTTTTATCACGCACGATATGGGCGTGGTCGCTGAAATGGCCGATCGCGTTCAGGTCATGTATCGCGGCGATGTGGTGGAGAATGCGCCGGTCGCCGAACTGTTCAGCGCACCGCAGCAGCCCTACACCCAGGCGCTGCTGGCCGCGGTGCCCAGACTCGGCTCGATGCAGGGCCAGCCGCTGCCGGCCAAATTTCCGCTGCTGCATAGCGACGCGGTTGATGACGTGCCGCAGGATACGGTTCGCCGCCTGCAGCCCCCCATTCTGCAGGTGCGCGATCTGGTCACCCGCTTCGATATTCGCGGCGGCCTGCTGAATCGCGTCAAAAGCCGGGTCCATGCTGTCGAAAAAGTGAGTTTTGATCTCTATGCCGGAGAGACCCTGGCGCTGGTGGGGGAGTCGGGCTGTGGTAAATCGACCACCGGACGCTCGCTGCTGAAGCTGGTTGCCAGCCAGGGCGGCACGCTGACCTTTGACGGACAGCGCATCGACCATCTCTCAGGTGCTGCGCTCGCCCATCTGCGACGCGACATTCAGTTTATCTTCCAGGATCCCTACGCCTCGCTGGATCCCCGGCTGACGGTCGGCTTCTCGATTATGGAGCCGCTGCTGGTTCACAAGGCGATGCCGCGGCGCGAGGCGGAGCAGCGCGTTGCCTGGCTGCTGGATAAAGTCGGTCTGCTGCCGGAGCATGCTCAGCGCTATCCACATGAATTTTCCGGCGGGCAGCGCCAGCGCATCTGTATTGCCCGCGCGCTGGCGCTGAATCCGAAGGTGGTCATCGCCGATGAGTCTGTCTCCGCGCTGGATGTGTCGATTCAGGCGCAGATTATTAATCTTATGCTCGACCTGCAGCGCGAGTTTGGCATCGCCTTTCTGTTTATTTCTCACGATATGGCAGTGGTGGAGCGTATCAGCCACCGCGTGGCGGTAATGTATCTCGGTCAGATTGTTGAGATAGGGCCGCGTCAGGCAGTGTTTGAACAGCCTCAACACCCCTATACCCGAAAACTCATGGCCGCGGTGCCGGTAGCCGATCCGGCACACCGGCGTCGTGAACGCGCCTTACTGGTCGATGAGATCCCCAGTCCGATTCATGCGTTAGGGGATGAACCTGAAGTGGCACCGCTGATAGAGGTGGCTCCGGGCCATTTCGTCGCCCGCCACGTTATCAGCGCGACCTGAACAGTGACGATGTCGCCCCGGCGACCAACCCAACAGGGATTACAGGAGAACAAAATGCAGAGTACGATGCGTAAAGGGTTACTGGCGGCTGGCGTGTTAAGCAGCGCAATGGCATTGCCCGCCTGGGCAGCACAGGATGCGGTGATTGCCGTCGCGTCCAACTTCACCACGCTCGATCCCTATGACGCCAACGACACGCTGTCGCAGGCAGTCGCGAAATCGTTCTATCAGGGGCTGTTTGGCTTTGATAAAGAGATGAAGCTCACCAATGTGCTGGCGGAGAGCTATCAGGCCAGCGCCGACGGCCTGACCTACACCATCAAGCTGCGTTCCGGGGTTAAATTCCAGGATGGCACGGACTTCAATGCGGACGCGGTAAAGGTCAACCTCGATCGTGCCAGCAACCCGGATAACCATCTCAAGCGCTACAACCTGTTTAAACATATCGCCAGCACCGAAGTGGTGGATCCAACTACGGTGAAAGTCACGCTGAAAGAGCCGTTCTCCGCCTTTATCAACATCCTGGCCCATCCGGCGGCGGCGATGATTTCGCCTACCGCGCTGAAAAAATATGGCAAAGAGATCGGTTTCCATCCGGTGGGAACCGGTCCGTTTGTGTTTGAAACCTGGAATCAGACCGACTTTGTGAAGGTGAAGAAGTGGGACGGCTACTGGAAACCGGGCTATCCGAAGCTGGATAGCATTACCTGGCGACCGGTAGTGGATAACAATACCCGCGCGGCCATGCTGCAGACCGGCGAAGCGAACCTTGCGTTCCCGGTGCCTTATGAGCAGGCAAAACTGCTGGAGAAGAACAGCAAGCTCAATGTGGTAACCACGCCTTCGATTATGCAGCGTTACATCAGCCTTAACGTGACGCAGAAGCCGTTCGACAATCCGAAGGTGCGTGAAGCGCTGGAATATTCCATCAACCGTCAGGCGCTGGCGAAGGTGGCCTTCGCCGGTTACGCCACGCCTGCGACCGGCATCGTGCCGCCCGCTATCGACTTTGCGCAGACCTATCCGGCTATCAGCTACGATCCCGCTAAAGCCAAAGCGCTGCTGAAAGAGGCGGGCTACCCGAACGGATTTGAAACCACGCTCTGGTCGTCGCACAACCACAGCACCGCGCAGAAGGTGCTGCAGTTCACGCAGCAGCAGCTGGCGCAGATTGGCGTGAAGGTAAAAGTTACGGCGATGGATGCGGGTCAGCGTGCTGCTGAAGTCGAAGGTAAAGGCCAGAAAGAGAGCGGCGTGCGTATGTTCTACACCGGCTGGTCCGCCTCAACCGGTGAGGCCGACTGGGCGCTGACGCCACTGTTTGCCACCGCTGCCTGGCCACCGGCAATCTTCAACACCGCGTTTTACAGCAATCCGAAGGTCGATAAAGATCTGGCCGATGCGCTGAAAACCACTGACCGTGCTGAAAAAGCGCGTCTCTACAAAGAGGCGCAGGACACCATCTGGCAGGACCATCCCTGGATCCCGCTGGTGGTTGAGCAACTGGTTTCTGCCAACAGCAAAAACCTGACTGGTTTTTATGTGATGCCCGATACCTCATTCAATTTTGATGAGGCCACGCTGAAGTAACGGAGCCGGCCAGCCCGTGTGGCTGGCCGCAACTGCAGGATGTTGCATGTTTAACTACTTTCTCAAACGACTGTTTGGGCTGATCCCCACGCTGCTAATCGTGGCGGTGCTGGTATTCCTGTTTGTTCATCTGCTGCCGGGCGACCCGGCACGCCTGATCGCCGGGCCGGAAGCGGATGCCTCGGTGGTGGCGCTGGTGCGTCAGGAGCTGGGTCTGGATTTGCCGCTGCCACAGCAGTTCTGGCACTTTATGCTGAATGCGCTGCAGGGTGATTTTGGTCAGTCGATGGTTTCCAAACGCCCGGTTGCGGATGAGATCGCCTCGCGCTTTATGCCGACTCTGTGGCTGACACTGGCCAGCATGATCTGGGCGGTGATTTTTGGCATGACCATCGGTATCGTTTCGGCTGTCTGGCGTAACCGCTGGCCCGACAGGCTCGGCATGACGCTGGCGGTGTCGGGCATTTCGTTTCCCGCCTTTGCGCTGGGGATGCTGCTGATGCAGGTCTTCTCGGTTGAGCTGGGCTGGCTGCCCACCGTCGGGGCTGAGAGCTGGAAGCATTACGTTCTGCCCTCCATCACCTTAGGTGCAGCGGTCGCGGCGGTCATGGCACGCTTTACCCGCGCCTCGTTCGTGGAGGTGATGCAGGAAGATTACATGCGTACCGCCCGGGCCAAAGGGGTACGCGAGTCGCTGGTGGTGGTGAAACATGGCCTGCGCAACGCGATGATCCCGGTGGTCACGATGATGGGGCTGCAGTTTGGTTTTCTGCTGGGTGGCTCAATTGTGGTCGAGGTGGTGTTTAACTGGCCGGGCCTGGGGCGTCTGCTGGTCGACTCCGTGGCGATGCGCGACTATCCGGTTATTCAGGCCGAAGTACTGCTGTTTTCACTGGAGTTTATTCTGATCAATCTGTTTGTCGACATGCTCTATGCGGTGATTAACCCCGCTATTCGCTTCAAGGAGTCGCGATGAAAAACTGGCGACGTGAAGCGGCCCTGAAAACGATGCCGCTGATAGCGGAGAACCGGGTGCGTACGCCGTGGCGTGAGTTCTGGCGACGCTTCCGGCGTCAGCCGGTGGCGCTGCTGGCCGGGGTGTTTGTGCTGATACTGATTGTACTGGCAGTGATCGCCCCATGGATTGCGCCGTTCGACGCAGAGAACTACTTCGATTATGACCGGCTCAACGACGGTCCGTCGCTGATGCATTATTTTGGCGTCGATTCGCTGGGTCGCGACATCTTCAGCCGGGTGCTGGTCGGCACGCGTATTTCCCTGATTGCCGGCTTTTTCTCGGTGGTCATTGGCGCAGTGATTGGCACGCTGTTTGGTCTGCTGGCCGGGTATTACGAAGGCTGGTGGGACCGTATCACCATGCGCA
This sequence comes from Pantoea sp. XY16, assembly GCF_025153065.1. Taxonomy (NCBI): domain Bacteria; kingdom Pseudomonadati; phylum Pseudomonadota; class Gammaproteobacteria; order Enterobacterales; family Erwiniaceae; genus Pantoea; species Pantoea sp. XY16. Next base: position 134,860 of record NZ_JANZNP010000002.1, read on the forward strand.
TCTGTGATGTGCTGTTTGCTTTCCCCGGCATTCTGCTGGCGATTGCGGTGGTGGCGATTATGGGCAGCGGTATGAGCAACGTGATTGTGGCAGTCGCTATCTTCAGTATCCCGGCCTTTGCCCGTCTGGTACGCGGTAACACGCTGGTGCTGAAGCATCAGACCTATATTGAGTCGGCACGCAGCATCGGCGCGTCTGACTGGACAATCCTGATGCGGCATATTCTGCCCGGCACGGTATCGCCGATTGTGGTCTATTTCACTATGCGGGTAGGGACTTCCATTATCACTGCCGCCAGTCTGTCGTTTCTCGGGCTGGGCGCCCAGCCGCCCACGCCGGAGTGGGGCGCCATGCTGAATGAGGCGCGGGCCGACATGGTGATTGCCCCGCACGTGGCGATTTTTCCCAGCCTGGCGATTTTCTTCACGGTTCTGGCATTTAATTTGCTCGGCGACGGGCTACGTGACGCACTTGATCCTAAACTAAAGAGATGAAACCTTTCGATTATGATCAGGACTTCAGCACGATCGACTTCCGCCAGCATCCCGAGCTTTATCAGGTCGGGCGAGGTGAGCAGGGTGTGCTGATGGTCGAGCCTTATAAAGGCGAAATTCTGCCGCACTGGCGTTTTCGCACCGTCCCCATTGCTGAAGAGTCGGCTGAAAAAATCATGGCGCTGTTTGAGGATTACCGGCGTCAGGACGATTTTGTCGGCATGGATATGGCGCGCAAATTTATCCAGATGGGATACACCCGAGCGCGTCGTTACAGCAACCACAAAGGCGGGCGCAAATATGACGCGGATGGCAAGGAGCTGCCGCGTGGCGTCAACGAGGAAAAGGCTGCTGCAGCGGCCATTTTCAAGGGTTACTGGGACAAACTACGTGAAGACGAGGACTACCTGCGACGCAAGAAGGCGCATCAGCAGCAGTATGGTTAACCGCTAAATCTCCTCCCCCGGCCACCTCCACCGTGGCTGACATCATTGCCTGAACCCGCCCGGCTCATTCTCCGGGCGTTATCCTGCTCCCCTTTTCCTGCCCTGAAAGGCCAGATGCAAAACAGAAATCTTTGGTTTCGGTCAAACTGCGACGTAAAGTAGTGAAAAAACGCGTAAAAGCCGGTTCAGGACGCAGACAAAAAAAGTGGGTGGATCGCCCTCTGCCTTTTCCAGTAACTTCCCGTGCTGTAAAAAGAAATCGGCTCCAGGAACGCTGGATGGTGAATAAGCGAAACGCTGACGATGCCAGCGCTTCAGGGTTGTCTGAAAAACGCGGGTTGATATTCACTTGTTTTCATTAATAATAAACCAGCAAACCCCACTGAGGGGGCTATGCCCCTCAGGTAATGAAATGGATAATGTGAGAGCTAAATAATGAAAGAGATCATCAACGGATTTCTGAATTTCCAGCAGAATGTGTTTCCTGAAAGGAAGGATCTTTTCAAAAGCCTGGCGTCAAATCAAAATCCGAAAGCGCTGTTTATCTCCTGTTCAGACAGCCGTCTGGTGCCTGAACTGGTGACGCAGCAGGAGCCAGGAGAGCTGTTCGTTATCCGCAATGCGGGCAACATCGTTCCCTCATTTGGCCCGGAGCCGGGCGGTGTCTCCGCTACGATCGAATATGCTGTGGTCGCGCTGGGCGTCTCAGACATCATCATCTGCGGTCACTCCAACTGCGGTGCCATGAACGCCATCGCTTCCTGTGCCTGTATGGATACCATGCCTGCAGTTGAGCACTGGCTGCGCTATGCCGATGCAGCAAAGGCGGTCGTCGAGCAGCGTGAGTATGACTCACCAGAGAAGAAACTGAACGAGATGGTCAAAGAGAACGTTATCGCTCAGCTGAACAACATGAAGACTCATCCGTCGGTCTCCGTTGCCCTGCGTAACGGTAAGCTGCGTCTGCATGGCTGGGTTTACGATATCGAAAGCGGCACCATCATGGCGCTGACCCAGGGCGGTAAGCAGTTCATCACCCTGTCAGATAATCCTGATACCTGCTTCGAGTAATGGCTTTCACCCGCTGCGTTATGCAGCGGGTATATTCCTGCCTTCCGCACAGATAACCCCTTAAAACACCGCTTATTTTCAGCCTTTTCCCCGTGATTTATCTATGCTTGCTTAAACCTTCCTGACACAAGCGAGTTGATCATGCGTATACCGTCCATTGCTGCTCTGCTGGCAGTCTCCGCACTGTTGCTCAGTGGATGTACTTCTCATGGTGCAGACAAGCAGCACTATTCGGGTTTCTTAGCGGATTACAGCCAGCTGAAGCCCTCTGAGTCAGCCAGCGGGGAACCGACTCTGCGCTGGATTTCTCCCGACTATAAGAGCAGCCAGTATCAGGATGTGCTCTATACACCGGTCGTGTTCTATCCGGCTGCCCGGCCTACGGCTCGTGTCAGTCAGCAGACGCTGGAGCAGATACGCAGTTACACCGATATTCAGTTGAAAGGGGCGATTGCCACCCGTCTGCCGCTGGTTAATCAGGCTTCGCCACATACTCTTAAAGTGCGTGCCGCGATCACCGCCGTCTCGGCAGAGAACGAGGGCGTACAGTTTTACGAAGTCGTGCCGATCGCGGCAGTCGTCGCCAGCACCATGGCGGCATCCGTCCACCGATTTCCGAACAGTGAACTGTTCCTGGAGATTGAAGCCAGCGATGCCGTGACCGGCAAACCCTTAATCCGGATCGTGCGAAAAGCCGTTGGCAAAACGGTCAGTAACAGCACGACGCCAGTCACCTTTGATGATCTGAAGCCGGTTATTGATACGCTGGTTCGTGACACGGTCAGTTTCAACGCGCCATAACCTTTCGGGGCGGCACATCCTTGTCGCCCTGTTTAATCTTTTGTAAATCCTCAGGTTCACCACGCAGCGGATGACTACGCTTAAGGGCACGCTATCCCGTCAGGAGAACCTTATGTCCCGTTTTTCGACTGCTCTTGTGCTCGGCGGCGCGCTGCTTTGCGCCTCACCACTGTTTGCCGCCGACGTAAAGGTCGAGGTACTGCAGGATAAGTTACAACATCCATGGTCTGTTGCCTTCCTGCCCGACAACAAAACGCTGCTGATTACTGAGCGTAGCGGAGCGCTGCGCAGCTGGAGTCCGCAGAGTGGCCTGTCGCAGCCGATCCAGGGTGTACCAAAGGTCTGGGCAGAACGGCAGAGTGGTCTGCTGGACGTGGTGCTGGCACCCGATTTTGCGACCAGCCGTCGCGTCTGGCTCAGCTACACTGAGGCGAACAGCAGCGGCAAAGCGGGTGCCGTCGTGGGTGTCGGGACGCTGAGTCCGGATAACCGGCAACTCAGCGATTTCCGCGAGGTAGTCCGGCAGACGCCGATGCTCTCCAGCGGCAACAATATCGGCACCCGGCTGGCGTTTGATACCCAGGGATACCTCTGGATCGCGTTCGGCGATAATTTTGTCAGCAGCGCAGCCCAGGATCTCGATAAGCTGCAGGGCAAGTTGCTGCGGCTCAACGCCGATGGCAGCGTGCCGGACGATAATCCGTTTGTGAAAAAGCCCGGCGCGCGGCCAGAGATCTGGGCCTATGGTCTGCGTAATCCGCAGGGACTGGCGCTTAATCCCTGGACCGGCACGATATGGGAAAATGAACATGGTCCGCGCGGTGGCGATGAAGTGAATATCATGAGCCGTGGCAAAAACTACGGCTGGCCGCTGGCGACGTACGGCATTGACTACAACGGCGATAAAGTGCCGGAATCAAAGGGCACCCATGCTGCAGGCACCGAACAGCCGCTTTATCACTGGAAGGATTCGCCGGCCATCAGTGGCATGGCATTTTATAATAGCGCCCGTTTTCCGCAGTGGAAGAATTCGGTGTTCATCGGGGCACTGAAAGAGAAAAACCTGATCCGTCTGAGTCTCAACGGCGAAAAAGTGGTGGAAGAGCAGCGCCTGCTGGGCGATCAGATGGCGCGAATCCGTGATGTGCGGCAGGGACCGGATGGCTGGCTCTATGTGCTGACCGATGAGGCCAATGGTAAGCTACTGAAAGTGGGATTAGCGCAGGACGCTGGCGCGTCCCGCGGCTAAGAGCAAGACCTGGCAGACGATTTTATTTGTCAGTCTGGACCAGAGCAGTGCTCACAACCAGCACGTAATCCGTACGTGCTGGTTGTTGCGCGTAGTTCGTGTCCCGACTGACTGAAACAACGATGTCTGCCAGGACAGGCTCTGGATTATCGCGCCCAGTGATAAACCTGCCAGCCGCGGTTTAGTGCTTCCTGGTGCAGCTGTTCATCCGGATTGATAACGTGGGCATGATCGGCCTGCTTCAGCAGTGGCAGGTCGTTCATGGAATCGCTGTAGGCCCAGGTACGGTTAAAGTTCTCCTGCTGCTGCAGCGCTTTCCAGTCACCCAGGCGGGTCACTTTGCCCTCTTTGTAGGTCATGGTACCGTAGGTGTTGCCGCTGTAGCGCTCATCCACGATCTCAACGCCAATCGCCAGCGCGCCGCAGGCACCCAGCTTCTCAGCAATCGGCACCACCAGATGTTCGCCACTGGCGGAGATGATCATCACTCTGTCGCCGCGTGCCCGGTGCCACTCAATGCGCTCGCGTGCTGCAGGATAAACGCGTGGCATGATGTCACGGTGAATGAAGCGGCGCACCCAGCCTTCAACGGTCAGTGTCGCCATGCCTGCCAGAGGGGAGAGTGTTTTATTCATATACTCTTCAATCGACAGCGTACCGGCATAATACTGATTCATTAATGCCTGTTCCTGATCAATCAGTTCGCTGGGGGCAAATCCCTGTGATACCAGCCAGCGCAGCCACAGGCTGGTGCTGTCTTCACAAATCAGTGTTTCATCAAGATCAAAAAGGGCTAAGTCCATGGGGGGTCTCCTCGGCTGACTGGCTTTCAGGTTAGCCGATAATTGTGACGGGCTTAACGCTTCTGCGAAAAATCGGAATTTCACGCAGTTTTGAAAGTGACAGACGTGGGGAAAAGCGACACGCGCGCGGCCCTTATGCCAGGGTTACTCTACTAAACTCTAAAAAACTTTACGATTCGGCGGTTTTTTTCACTGCCGTCAACGGTTAGCGTTTGAGTGAGAATTTTCTGCCCCTGGAATTTCGATTTAACAAGGACAATCCGGCCAAGCCCATGACAAACTCTTGCTTCACATCTCGCCTGCGGCACCTCGTTGCCACTTCATTACTGATTATCGCCCCCCTTAGCGCTTTTGCTGAGCAGGCTCCCGCTGCGCCCGGCATTGATGCTAAAGCGTGGATTCTGATCGACTACGCCAGCGGTAAAGTGTTAACCGAATCCAGCGCCGATCAGCGTCTCGATCCTGCCAGTCTGACCAAGATGATGACCAGCTACGTAGTCGGTCAGGCGATTAAAGCGGGCAAAATCAAACCGGATGACCTGGTCACGGTGGGACAGGATGCCTGGGCGACCGGTAATCCTAAGCTGCGTGGCTCTTCGCTGATGTTCCTCAAGCCGGGCGATCGCATTCCGGTGCATGAGCTGAACAAAGGGATTGTGATCCAGTCCGGCAATGACGCCTGTATTGCGCTGGCAGATTATGTGGCGGGCAGTCAGGATTCCTTTATCGGCCTGATGAACAACTATGTGAAGGCGCTGGGACTGCAAAATACCCACTTTATGACGGTGCATGGTCTGGATGCAGAAGGCCAGTACAGCACGGCCCGAGATATGGCGCTGATTGCCCAGGCGCTGATCCGCGATGTGCCCGAAGAGTACGCACTGAATAAAGAGAAAGAGTTTACCTTCAACAATATTCGCCAGATTAACCGTAACCGCCTGTTGTGGAGCACCAACCTTAAGGTGGATGGCGTCAAAACCGGTCACACCTCCGGCGCGGGTAATAACCTGGTGGCTTCCGCGACCGAGGGCGATATGCGCCTGATCTCGGTGGTGCTCGGCACCGCCAGCGACGCGATTCGTTTCCGCGAAAGTGAAAAGCTGCTGACATGGGGCTTCCGTTTCTTTGAAACGGTAACGCCGATTAAAGCGGATGCGCCGTTTGCGCAGCAGCGGGTCTGGTTTGGTGATAAGAGCCAGGTGAATCTGGGCGTGGCGAAAGATGCCGCGCTGACCATCCCGAAAGGGCAGATGAAGAACCTGAAGGCGAGTTTCAGACTCACTACGCCACAACTCGAAGCCCCGCTGAAGAAGAATCAGGTGGTTGGTACCATCGACTTTCAGTTAGACGGTAAGACGATTGAGCAGCGGCCGCTGGTGGTGATGCAGGATGTGCCGGAAGGCGGCTTCTTCAGCCGGATGATTGATTTTGTGATGATGAAGTTCAACGGCTGGTTCGGGAAGTGGTTTTCATAAGTAAGCAGGGACGCTGATGTGTCCCTGAGTTGTTGATTCATGCTTCTCAAATAGCGGTCATATCGCGCCTGCTCAGGGAACACGGTCAGATCGGAAAGACGCTAAGGCCAGTCCCTGACATGCCCGGCCCGCGCAATTACGCACCTCATCCCTGAAGTGCGCCCGTAGCCGGGCCAGCGCGTTGCGTTGTTCAAAAACGCCTGGCGTTTTTATCCATGCCGCGGGACGCTTCCTCTTCTGACCGTGTTCCCTTCGCGTTAATTTTATACGTTGCTGTGAGATCCTGATTCAGGCATATGAGCAGCCACTTATTTTAATTCTGCGTCCAGCCCTTACGAATCGGCACGGCAAACAGCGCCCGATAGAGTGGGTTGATCACCGCCAGCATCCGCTCGCCGTAGAACTGCCACGCCAGATGTGACGCCAGACAACTCAGCAGACCCACCAGGAATCCACCCAGCATATCCATTGGCCAGTGAACGCCCAGGTAGACCCGCGACCAGGCGATGGCGCAACCCGCCACCATCAGCACCACGCCTGACCAGAGGCGATGCCAGAAAATAAATGCCAGAGCAAAGGTGAATATTGTTGTGCCGTGATCGCTGGGATAGGAGTCATCGGCGGCGTGAGGCAGGAACTGATAACCGTAGCCAATGGCGAAAGGGCGGGGATGCGGCAGCAGATGACCCACACACCAGGAGATTGCCAGCGCATAGATCAGCGCCATACCGGTTTTCAGTACCAGCGCCCGCTGCGAAGAAACCTGATCGCGCGGTCCCCAGAGCCACATCGCGACGATTAACAGCGGCACAATGGCGATCAGATCTCTGGCAATAAAGGTCGCCAGTTGCAGCAACCAGGTGGGTGACGCCGGTGTGGCATTGATGGCAGTAAACAGTGCGTGGTTCAGCTCTTCCATTTCGGGATAAATTCCTCAGCAGACAGGCCGGTCATCAGCGTCAGGTAACATCCGGTCACCCAGGCTCGATAACAGCAGCAAATAAACGTTCAGCGACAGCGCGCCCAACCAATCAAGCAGCACAATTTGCTAACTTATCAGAGCGCTATCCTGCTTTTTGTCGGCCAGTTCGTCTATGGAAAGGCTCTTAATCTCATGATGAGTTGCACAACTGTTTAAGTTTTATGACGGTTTGAGAGTTGATTCCGGTATGGAAGCGCGGGATGGGACGAAAAAAGGCATAAAAAAACCCGCCGGGAAAAAGACCAGCGGGCTCCACAATTTGGGGATTTCAAAGAAAAGCAGTGGCACTTATTATGACTATCGCTTAACAATAAAGTTCTGGACGTCAGCAAAAAAATTTTATAGGGGCAGTATCGGCCAGATAATCACAATCAGCGTCCCCGCCAGCGTCAGTAACACGTTAGCGATCGCATAGGTTCCGGCATAGCCCAGCGCCGGAATATTACTGCGTGCCGTATCGCTGATGATCTCCATAGCCGGTGCGCAGGTTCGCGCGCCCATGATGGCCCCAAACAGCAGGGCGCGGTTCATCCGCAACACATAGGCACCAAACAGATAGCAGATGATCACCGGAATCAGGCTCACCAGCAGACCGCACAACAGCATCAGCGCACCGTCGCTGCTCAGGCCGTGATTAATCCCGCTGCCGGCGCTTAATCCTACACCCGCCATAAATACCATCAGGCCAAACTCTTTCACCATGGTAAGCGCGCCCTGCGGAATATAGCCAAAGGTCGGATGGTTGGCGCGCAGGAAGCCGAGCATGATACCGGCGAAGAGCAGACCCGCCGCGTTACCGATACCAAAACTGAAATTGCTGAACTGGAACGTAATCAGACCAATCATCAGACCCACGATAAAGAAGGCACAGAAGGCCAGGAGATCGGTCATCTGACTGTGAATCGCGATAAAGCCGATGCGATCTGCCACGCTTTTTACCCGTCGCGCCTCGCCGCTGACCTGCAGCACATCACCTTTGTTGAGCATGATGCTGTCGTCGATCGGCATCTCAATCTGACTGCGTATTACGCGGTTCAGGAAGCAGCCGTGATCGGTAAGGTTTAACTTGCTGAGGCGTTTGTTTACTGCGTTATGGTTCTTCACGACGATCTCTTCGGTGACGATGCGCATATCCAGCAGATCGCGGTCAAACACCTCTTTGCCGTTACGGAAGCTGGGGTCGAGCCGGGCATGTGCATCGGGATAGCCGACGAGCGAGATATCATCACCAAGCTGCAGCACCGCATCCCCATCGGGACTGGCGAGAATACCATTGCGGCGGATACGCTCAATGTAACAACCTGTCTGACGATAGATACCCAGCTCGCGCAGGTTTTTGCCGCCGCTCCACGCCACCAGTTCCGGGCCCACGCGATAGGCGCGGATCACCGGCAGAAAGACTTTACGCTGGCTGTCCGCATCCAGACCGCGTTCCCGGGCAATCTGCTGCGCACAGGTCGGCAGATCCTGATGTTGCAGACGGGGCAGGTAGCGTGCGCCGAAAATAAGACTGACCAGGCCGATCAGATAGGTCACGGCATAACCGAGGCTCAGCTGATCCTGCATCAATCCAAGCTGCTTTGGATCGCTGATGCTTTGCCGCAGGGTATCACCCGCCCCGACCAGCACAGGGGTTGAGGTCATCGACCCGGCCAGCATGCCGGCGGTAAGACCAATATCCCAGCCAAAGAGTTTACCCAGCCCCAGTGCCAGCAACAGCGCGCTGACCACCATGACGATGGCGAGCATGAAATAGTTTTTGCCGTCGCGAAAGAAAATAGAAAAAAAGTTGGGACCCGCTTCAACACCAACACAAAAAATAAACAGCATAAAGCCCAGACTCAATGCATCGGTATTGATCGCGAAGTGCTGCTGCCCTAATAAGAGCGAAACCACTAATACGCCAATCGAATTTCCCAGCTGAACCGAGCCAAGACGCAACTTGCCCAGACAGAGGCCGAGCGCTAAAACGACAAATAATAACAAAATGTCATTTCCGCTTAACAATCCTGCGACGTTAATATTCACTGTTTAACTTCTTGTTTACGTGTAACCTGTTGAAGAGTGGCCTGTTTTTCGCTATCGTGAGCAAGCCGTTGAGGTGCTGTTGTATCAACACTGCAAATGGAACCGTTATCGCGGCGCTATTCTAATCACAAATATCTTTCACAGCCATTGGCTGTTTTCATTCGTTGCCACAACGAACTGTTTATTTTTATTTCCACCAGAACGCATCAGGGATATCTGCAGGTTATTGTCGGGGTTACTTTTAATCAGTGGGGTGGTATGCCGCAGCGTTCTTATCTCTGGACTACCCGCCTGTGCGGCGTGGTGATGTACAGTCTGGTGTTTGTTTTTACCTGTCACTTCTGGCAGGTCGGTCCCGGCCCGCTTCGTGGTCAGCCCGAATTACTGCTCTTTATGTTACCTGGTATTGTGATGGCGTTGATGCAGGTGGAAAGCCCGTTAAAAAGCACGCTGCTGATGGGGCTCTGGGGAACGTTGCTGGCAGCACTGCTGCTCAATAACAGCCTGTTTATTCACAGCAGCGGACTGTTTGCCATCGCATGGAGTCTCAGTGCGCTGTTCTGGGCAGGCTGCGGGGCGTTGCTGGTACGGTTAATGCAGATTGTGATGGCGTCGCTCAACTAAACGGTGCCTGATGGCTGGCATCTGCCAGAGAGCAAAAAGGCGAGACAGGAAAATCCTGCCTCGCCTTTTTCATTCCGGTTATCTGCGCTTACGCGACAAATCCCAGATTCTCTTTGGTCCAGGCCGCAAACTCGGTGTAGCCACCAATATGTTTTTCGTCCACGAAAATCTGTGGCACGGTACTGACCGGTTTACCGGCGCTGGCTTCCAGATCGGCTTTAGTAATGCCTTCTGCATTAATATCAACATACTGATAGCTAAAGTCATCGCGCTCCGCGGTCAGTTTGTCGGCCAGTTCATGGGCACGGACACAGTAGGGACAGCCCGGACGACCAAAAATAACAGCAATCATTGAGAACTCCTTGCAGCGACTATTATGTGATGCGTATCACATAATCAAACAGAGAATGGCAACCATCATGCCCGCTCGTATCGCTTAAGGAAAGCAGGATTTGCCTGTTAGTCTGATGCCCGCACGCTATTGCCGCCGTTCAGGAAGCGTCTGAAACAAGAGCTTTTTCACAACGGCAGCCCGTGTAACCCGCGCAATTTTTGGGTTGTTGGCCATAATTGACGCTCAGTAAGCCGCAAAGGCAGGAGGAAGTGATGCAGAGTGTGGCCAGATTACCCCGGTTTATCCTGGTGCTGGAGGCGGCTGGCGGCCTGTTAATTCTGGGTGCGCTGCTGCTGATCAACCACTGGCTGCCGCTGCCAGACAAGGCTGATGCCAGAACGCTGGCTACCGTGCTGTTCATCGCCGGCGTGGTGCTGATGCTGCCTGCTGCCTGGCTATTGATGTGGCGCACCGCGAAAGCTATCGCGCCACAGCTGTTTAATCAGATTGATAAAAAAAGATAATGTTGCTGGAGACTTTATGACACCGACCATTGATTTACTGTGCAGCCACCGTTCAATCCGCGCCTTTACTGACCAGCCGGTCAGCGAAGCCCAGCGTGAAGCGATTATTAATGCGGCGCAATCGGCGTCCACATCCAGCTTTTTACAGTGTTCTTCTATTATCCGTATCACCGACAAAGCGCTGCGTGACAAGCTGGTGACGCTGACGGGCGGACAGACGTGGGTCGCGGATGCGCCTGAGTTCTGGGTTTTCTGCGCTGATTTTAATCGCCACCTGCAGATTTGCCCGGATGCGCAACTGGGACGTGCCGAGCAGTTGCTGCTGGGCTGCGTCGACACCGCGCTGATGGGACAGAACGCGATGGTCGCAGCGGAATCGCTGGATCTGGGCGGCGTCTTTATCGGCGGCATTCGTAACAGCATTGCGGAAGTGACCGAGCTGCTGGGCCTGCCAAAATTTGTGCTGCCGCTGTTTGGTTTCTGCCTGGGGCATCCGGAGTCAAAGCCGGACGTCAAACCGCGTATGCCGCATGCGATGCTGGTGCATGAAAACCGCTATCAGCCACTGGATCCGGCAGTGCTGGCAGAATACGACAGCCGCACAGAACTCTATTATCAGCAGCGCGACAGCAACCAGCGTAGCGAAACCTGGAGCGAGCTGATTCAGCGGCTGATCATTAAAGAGACGCGTCCGTTTATGCTCGACTATCTGCATCAGCAGGGCTGGGCCACGCGTTAATCCATTAAGGGAGAGCTGCGATGAAGATAGCCATTTTGTCGCGCGATGAGACGCTCTACTCCAGCCGACGATTGCGTGACGAGGCCGCCGCGCGCGGCCACGAGGTGCAAATCATCGATCCGCTCTCCTGCTATATGAATATCAATCCCGCCTCACCGGCGGTTCACTATTGTGGTGAACTGCTGGGCCATTTCGACGCCGTTATTCCGCGAATCGGCAACGCCATTACTTTCTATGGCACGGCGGTGCTGCGACAGTTTGAGATGTGCGGCAGCTATCCGCTGAATGAGTCCGCCGCCATAACCCGCACCCGGGATAAATTGCGCTCGCTGCAGCTGCTGGCACGGGAAGGCATCGACATGCCGGTCACCGGCTTTGCCTCTTCACCCGATGACACTGACGATCTGATCGCCATGGTGGGCGGCGCACCGCTGGTGGTTAAGCTGGTGGAAGGCACGCAGGGCATCGGTGTGGTACTGGCGGAAACGCGTCAGGCGGCGGAGAGCGTCATCGATGCTTTTCGCGGCCTGAACGCCCACATTCTGGTGCAGGAGTTTATTAAAGAAGCACAGGGACGAGATATTCGCTGTCTGGTGATCGGCAATCAGGTGGTGGCAGCAATAGAGCGGGTGGCGAAAGAGGGCGATTTCCGCTCTAATCTGCATCGCGGCGGTAAAGCGTATCCGGTGGTCATCACGCATCAGGAGCGGCAGATCGCCGTGAAAGCAGCGGCCACGCTCGGGCTGGAAGTCGCCGGTGTCGATATTCTGCGCGCTCATCGCGGTCCGCTGGTGATGGAAGTGAACGCCTCGCCCGGTCTGGAAGGCATCGAAACCAGCAGCGGCCTTAACATTGCCGCGCTGATGATTCAGCGGATTGAGCTGCAGGCCATCCCCGGGCTCCGTCCTAAAACCGCTGGCTGACACGCGCTTTTCAGCAGTTTTCGTGGCATCGCCGCGCATTTTTCCGTAAGCTAAGTCGCCTGTTTATCACCCCACTGGGATTTTACGATGGATTCTCTTGTCGTTCCGGATATCGACCTGCTGCGTCGCTGGCTGGATCAGCAAAATATCACCTGGTTCGAATGCGATGCCTGTCAGGCACTTCATCTGCCGCACATGCAAAACTTCGATGGGGTGTTTGACGCCAAAATCGATCTGGTCGACAACGTCATTCTGTTTTCGGCGCTGGCTGAAGTGAAGCCGACGGCGCTGATTCCACTGGTTGGCGATCTGTCGCAAATTAATGCCAGTTCACTGACGGTGAAAGCCTTTATCGACATTCAGGATGATAATCTGCCGAAGCTCATTGTCTGTCAGTCAATGACCACTACCGCCGGATTAACCTTTGGTCAGTTCTCACACTTTATGAAACAGAGTGAAGAGCAAATCTCCATGGTCATCCTGGAAGCCTTTGCCAATAATCTGCTGATTGTGGGTGAAGAAGAAGAGCACGTTGCGGTGACCAGCGTTCATTCTGTGCTGCACTAAGCCCGACATGGTCGCCCACTAAGCCGTCCCTGAGACGGCTTTTTTATGCCCGCGATTTGCCGCCCCCTTTTTTTATTCTGCACTTTGCCCTTTACCGCCAGATATTTGTCGTGGTTTATGCCATCAAAGCCGAACCTCATAGCTCAAACATGCATAAAATATCGGTTTCAGGCGTTTTTTACGCTGGGGTCTGGTGAAGCCTGACCGGGGGGGCTATGCTTGCGGGGCTGTAACAGACGTGTAACTGCGTCCCAGCTATAGGATTTTGCTATTAAACTCCCGCTGAATAATGATTCATTGTGTCACTGACGTCTTGTACAGAACGCAATGCAGGGATCTCAGGTTTGCAGCGTTGAAATGACCCGCTCAGGAGGATGGAAAAATATGTTCAACTCACGTCAGAAATGGCTGTCAGCTGTAGTAGCTGCTGCGCTGATGGCCGCGTCGGCCACCAGTATGGCGGAAGATAAAACGCTGCACGTCTACAACTGGTCCGATTATATTTCGCCAGATACCGTGCCAAACTTTGAAAAGCAGTCCGGCATTAAAGTGGTCTACGATGTGTTTGACTCCAACGAAGTGCTGGAAGGCAAACTGATGGCGGGCAGCACCGGCTACGATGTCGTGGTGCCATCCTCCAGCTTCCTGGCGCGTCAGCTGCAGTCCGGGGTATTCCAGCCGCTGGACAAAAGCAAACTGCCTAACTATAAAAATCTCGATCCGGCGCTGATGGAAAAAGTGGCGCAGCACGATCCGGGTAACAAATATGCCATTCCTTATCTTTGGGGCACCACCGGTATCGGTTACAACATCGACAAGGTTAAAGCCGCACTGGGCGCTGATGCGCCGGTCAACAGCTGGGATCTGGTACTGAAGCCGGAAAATCTGGAGAAGCTGAAAAGCTGTGGCGTCTCCTTCCTGGATGCGCCAGAAGAGATCTTCGCCACCGTGCTCAACTATCTGGGCAAAGACCCGAATACCTCTGATGCCAAAGAGTATTCCGGCGCGGCGACCGACCTGCTGCTGAAACTGCGTCCGAATATCCGCTACTTCCATTCGTCGCAGTACATTAACGATTTGGCTAACGGTAACATCTGCGTCGCCATCGGCTGGTCGGGCGATATTCTGCAGGCGAAGAACCGTGCCGATGCAGCGAAAAATGGTGTGCATCTGGGCTACAGCGTGCCGAAAGAGGGGGCGCTGGCCTTCTTCGATATGATGGCAATTCCTAAGGATGCCAAAAACCTCGACGGTGCCTACGCCTGGCTGAACTACATCATGGATCCGAAAGTGATCGCTGATGTCTCCAACAAAATGAATTACGCCAACGGCAACAAAGCGTCGCTGCCGCTGATCAATGCCGACGTCCGCAACAACCCGGGTATCTTCCCGACGCCAGAAGCGATGTCGAAATTGTTCGTGCTGAAAGTCCAGGATCCGAAACTGGATCGTGTGCGTACGCGCGCATGGACTAAAGTAAAAAGTGGTAAGTAATTCGTCCTTAACGGATTGACCTGTCACGCATCAGCAACAGAGGCGCAGTGTCGGCCTCTGTTGTGCCATTTTTAGCGGCGGATTTTGCCGCCATGTTCCGCCTGGCTCCGGAGAGAACCCTTTGTGAACGATGCCATTCCCCGCCCTCAACATAAAACCGCAAAGGCCTTAACGCCGCTGCTGGAGATCCGCAATCTGACCAAATCCTTTGACGGCCAGCACGCCGTGGATGATGTCAGTCTGACCATTTATAAAGGTGAAATCTTCGCTCTGCTGGGCGCATCGGGCTGCGGCAAATCCACGCTGCTGCGTATGCTGGCCGGTTTTGAGCCGCCCACCAGCGGCCAGATTGTGCTGGATGGACAGGATCTGTCGCACGTTGCTCCCTATCAGCGTCCGATCAATATGATGTTCCAGTCCTACGCGCTGTTCCCGCACATGACGGTGGAGCAGAATATCGCCTTTGGTCTGAAGCAGGATCGGCTGCCGAAAGGGGAGATCACCAGCCGCGTCGCCGAAATGCTGGCGCTGGTGCATATGCAGGAGTTTGCGAAACGCAAACCGCATCAGCTCTCCGGTGGTCAGCGTCAGCGCGTGGCGCTGGCACGTAGCCTGGCGAAACGGCCAAAACTGCTGCTGCTGGATGAGCCGATGGGCGCACTGGATAAGAAGCTGCGCGACAGGATGCAGCTGGAAGTGGTTGATATTCTGGAGCGTGTGGGCGCGACCTGCGTGATGGTGACGCACGACCAGGAAGAGGCAATGACGATGGCGGGCCGTATCGCGATTATGAATCGCGGTAAGTTCGTGCAGATTGGCGAGCCGGAGGAGATCTACGAGCATCCGACCAGCCGCTACAGCGCCGAGTTTATCGGTTCGGTTAACGTCTTCGAAGGTTTGCTGCGTGAACGTCAGGCAGATGGCCTGGTAATCGACAGCCCCGGCCTGATGCATCCGCTGAAAGTCGATTCCGATGTCTCTGTGGTGGATAACGTACCGGTGCATGTCGCGCTGCGTCCGGAAAAAGTGATGTTGTGTGATGAGGTGCCGGCCAATGGCTGTAACTTTGCGGTGGGTGAAGTGGTCCACATCGCCTATCTCGGCGATCTCTCTATCTTCCATGTCCGTCTGCACAGCGGACAGATGATCAGCGCACAGTTGCAAAACGCGCATCGCTACCGCAAAGGGTTGCCGACATGGGGGGATGAAGTCCGTCTCTGCTGGGAAAGCGACAGTTGCGTGGTGTTGACGGTTTAAGGAGCGGCTATGAGCCAGATTTTTCAACGCGCCAAAGCGCCCGCCCGACTGGTCGGCACGCCGCTGCAACGCTGGGCCACGCGGGTAAAAATGCAGCATGGCCGCAAGCTGGTCATTGCTCTGCCTTATGTCTGGCTGGTGCTGTTGTTTCTGTTACCGTTTCTGACGGTACTGAAGATCAGCTTTGCGGACATTGCGCGGGCTATCCCGCCCTACACCGAACTGGTGAGCTGGGCAGATGATCAGTTCAGCATCGTGCTCAACTTCGGCAACTACCTGACGCTGACCGACGATCCGCTCTACGTCGATGCCTATCTGCAGTCGCTGAAAGTGGCGGCGATCTCGACCGTGATCTGTCTGCTGATTGGCTATCCGCTCGCCTGGGCCGTGGCGCACAGTAAACCCTCGATGCGCACCATCCTGCTGCTGCTGGTGATTTTGCCGTCGTGGACCTCGTTTCTGGTGCGCGTCTACGCCTGGATGGGGCTGCTGAACAACAACGGTATTCTGAACCGCTTCCTGCTGTGGCTGGGCGTGATTGATCATCCGCTGGTTATTCTTTACACCAACACCGCGGTCTATATCGGTATCGTCTACTGCTATCTGCCCTTCATGGTGCTGCCAATCTACACCGCGCTGACCCGTATCGACTACTCGCTGGTGGAAGCCTCACTGGATCTGGGTGCGCGTCCGCTGAAGACCTTTTTCAGCGTGATTGTGCCGCTGACCAAAGGCGGCATTATTGCCGGGTCGATGCTGGTGTTTATCCCGGCGGTGGGGGAATACGTGATCCCTGAACTGCTGGGTGGGCCGGACAGCATCATGATTGGTCGTATCCTGTGGCAGGAGTTCTTTAACAACCGCGACTGGCCGGTGGCTTCCGCGCTGGCGGTGATTATTCTGCTGATCCTGATTCTGCCGATCATCTGGTTCCATAAGCATCAAAACCGTGAAATGGGAGAGAAGGCATGAATAATTTGCCAACTATTCGCTCGCCCTGGCGTACCGGCATTCTGGTCTGCTGCTTCCTGTTCCTTTATGCGCCGATGCTGCTGCTGGTGGTTTACTCCTTCAACAGCTCACCGCTGGTAACGGTGTGGGACAGCTTCTCATTCCACTGGTACAAAGTGCTGTTTGAGGACAGCGCGATGATTGACGCGGTGCTGCTGAGTCTGAGCATTGCCGGGCTGTCGGCCACCATGGCGGTGGTGCTGGGCACGCTGGCGGCGGTCATCATCGTGCGCTTTGGTCGCTTCCGTGGGCACAACGGTTTTGCCTTTATGCTGACGGCGCCGCTGGTGATGCCCGATGTGATCACCGGTCTGTCGCTGCTGCTGCTGTTTGTGGCCATGGGCAACGCTTTTGGCTGGCCAAGTGAGCGCGGCATGCTGACCATCTGGCTGGCGCACGTCACCTTCTGTACCGCCTATGTGGCGGTGGTGATTAACTCGCGTCTGCGTGAACTGGACCGCTCAATCGAAGAGGCGGCGATGGATTTAGGCGCGACGCCGCTGAAGGTCTTTTTCGTCATTACCGTGCCAATGATTGCGCCGGCAATTGTCACCGGCTGGCTGCTGGCGTTTACTCTGTCACTCGACGATCTGGTAATCGCCAGCTTTGTGACCGGGCCCGGCGCCACCACGCTGCCGATGGCGATCTTCGCTACCGTACGCCGCGGCGTGAACCCGGAAATCAATGCGCTGGCTTCCCTGATCCTGTTTGTGGTCGGTTTAGTCGGTTTTATCGCCTGGCGATTCATGGCACACGAAGAAAAACAGCGTTTAAGCGATATTCAGAAAGCTAAACGTGGCTGAAATACGTAACCTTTGCCACTATATGAACGGGCCGGTTTAACCGGCCCGTTTTTCGATCAGGTGGAGTCAGGGACTATGTCAGAAATCTTCAAAAGCAGTGCAACGCTTTCAGACGTACCGGTTCCGGTGACGGTCGCGGGCATTGCCATTATTGCGACCCGCTGCCTGAGCGTACTGATGCTGGCCAATGAGCTGGGTTATAATGAAATCGCCAACTTTGTTCACCGCAGCGCCCAGTCCTGGGACTCTACGCTTATCTTTATCGCCAGCCAGCTGATCTTCCTGTTCGAACTGCGCTGCGCCTTTACCCTGATGCGCGGCAGTAACCGTGGCCGCTGGGGCTATGTGGCCACGCAGGGGGTTGTGCTGATCTATATGCTGTTCGCCTCGCTGGGCGGGATTTACCCGGAGATTTTCAGCATCGATGGCGACAATAACGCCCAGATTATCCACCATACCCTGTCGCAGAAAATCCCCGATCTGGTGGTGCTGATGCTGCTGTTTCTGCCTGCCAGCAGTCGCGCTTTTTTCAGGAAGCGATGATACAATCGCGCTCCGCCCGACCCCATCGTTAAGGCTCTACCATGCACTGCGCGCTTTATGACGCTAACCGTTGCCGCTCCTGTCAGTGGCTGGAAAAACCCTATCCCATTCAGCTAGGCGACAAACAGTCGATGCTGGAACAGTTACTCGCCGATCAGCCGGTTGCGTCCTGGTTGCCGCCAGTGACATCACTGCAGCAGGCATTCCGTAACAAAGCCAAAATGGTGGTCAGCGGTAGTGTGGAGCGTCCGGTGCTGGGTCTTGTTCACCGTGATGGTGAGCCTGTCGATCTCTGCGACTGCCCGCTCTATCCCGCCAGCTTCCAGCCGGTGTTTGCAGCGCTCAAACCGTTTATCGCCCGTGCCGGGCTGACGCCCTATAACGTGGCGCGCAAACGCGGCGAACTGAAATTCCTGCTGATTACCGAAAGCCAGCAGGGCGGCATCATGCTGCGCTTTGTCCTGCGCTCAACCGCCAAACTGGAACAGCTGCGCGCGGCATTGCCGTGGCTGCAACAGCAGTTACCGCAGCTGGTAGTGATTTCTGCCAACATTCAGCCGGTGCACATGGCGATTCTGGAGGGAGAGGAGGAGATTGCGCTGACGCCTGCGCAGTCGCTGGCAGAGAACTTTAATGGCGTGCCGCTGTGGATCCGCCCACAGAGCTTCTTTCAGACCAATCCGCAGGTTGCCAGCGCGCTCTATGCCACCGCGCGCGACTGGGTGCGTGCGCTGCCGGTTAACAGCATGTGGGATCTCTTCTGCGGCGTAGGCGGTTTTGGCCTGCACTGCGCGACACCGGAGATGGCGCTGACCGGCATTGAGATCAGTGCTGAGGCGATTAAATGCGCCCAGCGTTCTGCTGAGATGCTGGGACTGAAAAACGTGCAGTTTGCGGCGCTGGATTCGACGGCGTTTGCGACCGGACGTGACGCGGTGCCGCAGCTGGTGCTGGTGAACCCGCCGCGCCGTGGGATCGGTGAGGCGCTGTGTGATTATCTCAGCCAGATGGCCCCGGATTATCTGCTCTATTCAAGCTGTAATCCGCAGACCATGGCGCAGGATATTGCCCAACTGAATGACTATGAGGTCACGAAGGTACAGCTGTTCGACATGTTCCCGCACACCGCGCATTTTGAAGTGCTGACGCTGTTAACCCGCCGTCAGCACTGAGTCCGGTAATCCCCGAAGTTACTCCGGGAACCATTTCTGATTGAGCTGCTGCCAGCTGCCGTTGGCTTTCAGTTCAGTCAGTGCCTGATTGAACCGATCGCGCAGCGCCGTATTACCTTTACGCACAGCAATGCCCAGGCCGGTGCCGAAGTAATCTGCATCTGTAACATGTTCACCGACCGTCGCGAGATCCGGATTGGTCTTCAGCCACTGATTCACTACCGCGCTGTCGCCAAACACGCCATCCAGCCGGCCACTCTTCATATCCAGAATCGCATTCTGATAACTGTCATACGCCACCACTTTCACGTCCGGATGCTTATCCTGCAGGTATTTCTGGTGGGTAGTGCCGTTTTCAACGCCTATGCGTTTGTCTTTCAAATCACCGAAGCTGCTGAACTTACCTTTCTGCGCAATCACAATGGCGGAATTAGCGTAATAGGGCTGGGTAAAATCGACCTGCTTGCTGCGTTCCGTGGTGATATCCATACCAGAAATCACAGCGTCATAGCGGCGGAACTTCAGTGAGGGGATCAGGCTGTCGAAGGCATTGTTCGTGAAGGTACACTCTGCTTTCATCTGCTGGCACAGCGCTTTAGCCAGATCGATATCGAATCCGACGAGGTTATTTTCTTTGTCCAGAGATTCAAATGGCGGATAGGTTGCTGAAGCGGCGAAGCGAATCGTTTCCGCGGCCTGAGCGGTCACCGCCAGCGAAGCCAGCGCAGCAGCGATAATCCATTTTTTCATTTTATGATTCCTGTGATGTGGTCAGCCAGAGAAGGCGATACCCTGCCATAAAATGAATTTTTATGCAATTAGTATGATTTTTCAGGCGAAAAGGGCGAGGAGCCTCGCCCGGGAATCAGTTACGCTGTTCAAAGGCCAGGGCGCGCTTTTCGATCAGTCGCATCATCAGCGTCAGCAAACCGTTAACGCAGAGATAAATCAGACCCGCCGCGGCATAGACCGTGATGTCGTAGGTGCGGCCATAAAGCAGCTGGCCGTGGCCCATGACCTCCATCAGGGTGATGGTGTAGGCCAGCGAGGTGCCTTTGAACACCAGCACCACTTCATTAGAGTAGGAGGAGAGGGCGCGTTTAAATGCATAAGGCAGCAGAATGCGCAGGGTATCTTTGCGGCTCATGCCGAGTGCCGCGCACGATTGCCACTGTCCGGAGGGAATCGCCCGGACCGCACCGTAAAACAGCTGCGTGGTGTAAGCCGCACTGTTCAGCGAGAGCGCCAGCATCGCGCACAGCCACGGCTGCGACAGTAAATGCCACAGCCAGGGGATCTGCTGGATCGAGGGGAACTGTCCCGGACCGTAGTAAATCAGGAAGATCTGCACCAGCAGCGGCGTACCGGTAAACAGCGTGATAAATCCTTTTACCAGCGGATTCAGCACTGGCGTTTTCAGCGACAGGACCACAGTGAAGAGCAGTGCGAGCAGCAGTGCCACCACCAGCGAGGCCGCCGTCAGCGTCAGGCTGGTGTGCAGCCCTTTCAGGAGTTCAGGCAGATAGGCCAGCATTAGCTGTTCCCCCGTTCAAAGCGGGTGGTGCGCAGTTCGATGCGACGTAACACCGCCTGGCTGAATAGCGTAATTACTAAGTAGATCGCGGCCGCCACCAGGAACCAGGTAAACGGCTCCTGCGTGCGGGTGGCGATACTTTTGGTTTGCAGCATCAGGTCATTGACGCTGATTAGCGAAACCAGCGCGGTATCTTTCAGCAGCACCAGCCACTGATTACCCAGACCGGGCAGGGCGTGACGCCACATCTGCGGCATAATCAGCCGGAGAAAGATGACCGACTTTTTCATGCCCAGCGCCTGGCCCGACTCCCACTGACCTACCGGCACCGCTTTGAGTGCGCCGCGCAGTGTCTGCGAGGCGTAGGCGGCGTAGAGCATCGCCAGCGCAATCACACCGCACAGGAACGGACTGACATCGAAGTTCTCTATCTGCATCTGAACCGGCAGCGTAAACAGCCCGAAGTTCAGCGTGAAACCGTCAGAGAGGGTGAGCAGCAGCTGTGAGGCGCCAAAATAGATAAACAGCACCACCAGAATTTCCGGCAGGCCACGGATCAGCGTCACCAGGCCGGTGCCAATCCACGCCAGCGGTCTCAGGCGCAGTGACTCCCAGCCAGCGAAAATCATCGCCAGCACCAGGCCAGCGATGAGGGCACAAACAGCAAGGCCGACGGTCATACCGGCGGCACTTGCGAGGGTCATCATTTCATTCATCAGTGATTACTGCTGGAACCATTTGCTGTAGATGGTTTTGTAGGTGCCGTCTGCTTTGATCTTGTCCAGCGCGCCATTGAATTTAGTCTGCAGATCGGTATTACCGGTGCGTACCGCAATGCCCAGGCCAGTACCAAAGTAGGCTTTATCCGTCACTTTGTCGCCGACGGCAGCCAGCGCAGCATTCTGCTTCAGCCACTCGTTGACCACAGCGGTGTCACCGAAGACAGCATCAATACGGCCGTTTTTCAGATCCAGCACCGCGTTCTGATAGCTGTCGTAAGGCACGATGGTGATGTCGCTGTGTTTATCCGTCAGGTATTTCTGGTGAGTGGTGCCGTTCTGCACGCCAACCCGCTTGCCTTTCAGGGCTTCTACACTGGCGACTTTGCCTTTCTGGGCGACAAATAGCGCCGAGTTGTCATAGTAAGGCTTGGTGAACAGCACCTGTTTTTCACGATCCGGCGTGATATCCATGCCCGCCATCACCGCATCAAAGCGACGGAATTTCAGGCTTGGGATCAGGCTGTCGAACGCCTGATTGGTGAAGGTGCAGGTCGCGTCGATCTCTTTACACAGCGCGTTGGCCAGATCGACATCAAAGCCCTGAATCTTGTTGTCCGCATCCACAAACTCAAAAGGAGGATAAGAGGCTTCGGTCGCAAAACGAATCGTTTGTGCCGCGGTAGCGCTCAGGCTAAAACCGGCAAGCAGTGCAGCAAGTACCATTTTTTTCATTTTTAGCATCCTGACTTAGTGCGAAAGATAGTGAGCAAACGCTTCGGTTTGCGGCTGTGTAAAGCGGCTGGCATCGCCCTGTTCCACGATGTGACC
Source organism: Pantoea sp. XY16 (assembly GCF_025153065.1). Taxonomy (NCBI): domain Bacteria; kingdom Pseudomonadati; phylum Pseudomonadota; class Gammaproteobacteria; order Enterobacterales; family Erwiniaceae; genus Pantoea; species Pantoea sp. XY16. Next base: position 157,284 of record NZ_JANZNP010000002.1, read on the forward strand.
GTTCTCCATATAAACAACGCGGCTGGCCGTTTTACGTGCCACTTCCACTTCATGGGTCACAATCACCTGGGTAATGCGTGTCTGCGCCAGTTCGCGAATGATACTGACAATCTGTGCGGTAATTTCAGGGTCCAGCGCGGCCGTCGGCTCATCGAACAGCAGCACCTGCGGCTCCATCATCAGCGCGCGGGCAATCGCCACACGCTGCTGCTGCCCCCCGGAGAGGTGCAGCGGAAAACGATCGCTGTAGGGCGTAAGGCGCAGTCGGTCAAGCAGCTTATCGGCACGGGCGCGGGCGTCGCTTTTACTGAGGCCCAGAACCCGGCAGGGCGCTTCGATCAGATTCTGCAGCACGGTCAGATGTGGCCAGAGATTATATTGCTGGAACACCATGCCGACGTTCTGACGCAGTTCGCGAATCGCGGCATCAGACGGTTTCTGCGTGAAGTCGAACTGATTGCCGGCAATCTGCAACTGACCTGAACGTGGCTGCTCCAGCAGATTAAGCACCCGCAGCAGCGAACTCTTGCCCGCACCGCTGGGGCCCAGCAGCACCAGGGTCTCGCCTTGCGGACACTCAAGGTTGATGTCGAACAGCGCCTGATGAGCACCGTAGAAGCAGTTTATTGCGTTTAGTTGAATACTCATGCGCCAGATTTGAATAGCTATTAGTGTCGCGGATTTTAACGTCACCAGAATAGTTATGCAATTAAGGTGGGTTAAAATTTGTAAAACAGCAGGTAAACAGCAAAAGCTTAGCACAATATCATGTGCTGTCTGGCTGCTGCCAAAGGCCGCAGGGCGGGCTTTGGCAATAAAAAAGCGCAGTCACCTGCGGTGGCTGCGCTTCTCATAACCGTTGAATCTGAATTATTTTTTTGATTTTTCAAGCATCTGGCTCAGGCTGCCGCCTTCGGCATGTGCAGGGTTCGCCATGTAGCGCACGTCGTCAACGACCCAGCAGGTGCCCTGGTGGATCATCAGCACTTCATCCTGCCACTGTTTGCCGTCGCGGCTCAGATCGACCCGCAGCGGGATGTTGCGTGCATCGCGGTTCGGAATGGTGGAAGCATCGGCGACGCTGGCAGCCTTCGGACCCTGTGACAGGCTGGAGAAGAGATCGCCGTTACGCCACTGTGAACCGGCATTGCTGCCGCTGGCCGCCTGCAGGGAGTGATAAAGCGCATCACTCAGGTAAGGGCGATATTTTGCCAGGGTATTGCTGTCAGGCAGACCCTGCGTAGGCTGTTCGACACGCAGGTCGTAAAACTTCTGGGCTACCTGGTCAGGACCGCCTTCAATACAGGGGGCGGTACGCGGGCCATTATCCTTAATGACTGGCTCAACGGTAGTACAGGCGCTGAGCAGCAGGGCCGCCGGGATCATTAGCGCAAACACGTTGTTTCTCATCTCGATTTCCTTAGGGTTCTCTGGCAAGGTGCCCTTTTTAGCATAGAGTATAGCCGTGCTTTTTAGTCGAAAGAGCCTTAGCCCGGTTTTCAACAAGGAGAATGCGATGAAATTTTCAACAACCCCAACGCTGGAAGGTCACAGCATCAGTGAATATTGCGGTGTGGTTACCGGAGAAGCGATTCTGGGTGCCAACATCTTCCGTGATTTTTTCGCGGGCATCCGTGATGTGGTCGGTGGTCGTTCCGGCGCGTATGAGAAAGAGCTGCGTAAAGCGCGGGAAATCGCGTTTGAAGAGCTGGAAGCGCAGGCAAAAGCGCTGGGTGCCAACGCAGTGGTCGGTATCGACATTGATTACGAAACGGTCGGAAAAGATGGCAGCATGCTGATGGTCAGCGTCAGCGGTACGGCGGTGATCATTCGTTGAAACGCGGGCTGTTAATGCTGCTGGCACTGCTGCTGGCGGGGTGTCACTCTGGCATGGAATCCCGTGACGGCTACTGGGCCGATCTGCGGCATCCGGCGCAGGGTGCGCGGCCGCGGGTGAAGGTGATTGTGGTCCACTACACCGCCGAAGATTTTTCTTCGTCGCTGGCGACCCTCACCGATCGGGAAGTCAGCGCCCACTATCTGATTCCCCGCCAGCCGCCCCAACGTGCCGGTAAAGGCGTTATCTGGCAGCTGGTGCCGGAGCAGCAACTCGCCTGGCATGCAGGGCCCAGCTTCTGGCGTGGAGCCATCCGCATCAATGACACCTCGATTGGTATTGAGCTGGTAAATAAGGGTTATCGCCGGACGCTGACCGGCCTCGAATGGCAGCCCTTTACCGCCGCGCAGATCACCACGCTGGAGGCGCTGTTGCGGGATATTGCACAGCGTTACGGCATCCCACCAGAAAACATTGTTGGTCACAGTGATATCGCGCCGCAGCGCAAGCAGGATCCCGGTCCACTGTTCCCCTGGCAACAGCTGGCACAGCGGGGACTCGGTGCCTGGCCCGATGCCGGACGGGTGCAATTTTATTTAGCGGGGCAGGATCCGCACGCCCTTGTGCCCGTGCAGCCACTCATGGAAAGCCTGCAACGCTACGGTTATGCGGTGACAGCGGGGATGAGTGTGCGTGAGCAGCAGAAGGTGATTGCCGCGTTTCAGATGCATTTCCGGCCTGCGGATTATCGCGGTCAGCCCGATGCCGAAACCGCCGCGATAGCAGCCGCACTACTGGAGAAGTATGGTGCGGCGGAATAGCGGATTACTGCTGCAGAAACGCTTTCCAGTGGGCGACAACCTGCTCCAGCGCCGCACGATCAGCATCCAGATGGGTGACCAGTCGGGTGCGTGTTCCCACGCTGATTAACACGCCGCGCGCCTTCATCCACTCACCTAATGGTTTGACCTGGGCTTCCGGCACGGACACGAACAGCATGTTGGTCTGCTGATCGATGACGCTGACGCCCAGTTCATGCAGCTGCTGTCCCAGCCAGGCGGCATTGTCATGATCTTCCTGCAGTCGCGCCACGTTGTGTTCTAACGCGTACAGACCCGCCGCCGCCAGAATACCGGTCTGGCGCATACCGCCGCCGGTCATTTTACGCCAGCGACGGGCGCGCTCAATCAGCGCCGTATCGCCACACAGCAGCGAACCGACGGGCGTGCCCAGACCTTTAGAGAGACAGAGGGTGAGGGAGTCGCAGTAGCGGGCAATCGCCGCCAGCGTGATCTTCTGTGCGACCACGGCATTGAAAATACGCGCGCCATCAATATGCAGCGCCAGCTTATGCTCGCGGGTAAAGGTCCACGCCTGTTCCAGATACGCCAGCGGCAAAACTTTACCGTGATGGGTGTTCTCCAGACTCAGCAGGCGGGTGCGGGCAAAGTGAATATCATCCGGCTTAATGGCCGCTGCCACCACATCGAGCGGCAGGGTGCCATCATCGGCGGCCAGCACCGGCTGCGGCTGAATGCTGCCCAGCACCGCCGCACCGCCCGCTTCATATTTGTAGTTGTGTGCCTGCTGACCGACGATATATTCATCGCCGCGCTCGCAGTGGCTGAGCAACGCCACCAGGTTGGCCTGGGTGCCGGTCGGGAAAAACAGCGCCGCGGCTTTGCCGCTCAGCCGTGCAGCTTCCGCCTCCAGCGCATTTACGGTGGGATCGTCACGGTAGACGTCATCACCGGTTTCGGCTGACATCATTGCGCTTAACATGGCGGCGCTGGGCCGGGTCACGGTATCACTGCGTAAATCGATCACCTTATGCTCCTGAATGTGGCGGAAGATAAAAAAAAGGCGGGCATCGCGCCCGCCTGGATGGAATCACTGTTTTACCGCAGCCAGTTGGTTTTCGCCAGTTCTACCACCTCATCACCGCGACCGTTCATGATGGCGCGCAGCATGTAGAGGCTGAAGCCTTTGGCCTGCTCCATTTTGATCTGTGGCGGCATAGCCAGCTCCTCTTTGGCCGTAATAACATCCACCAGTACCGGACCATCATGGGCAAATGCCTGCTCCAGCGCGCCATTCAGTTCTGACGCCTTTTCCACCCGGATACCACGGATGCCGCAGGCCTGGGCGATAGCAGCAAAGTCGGGATTTTCCAGCTCCGTGCCGTCGGTGAGATAGCCCCCGGCCTTCATCTCCATCGCCACAAAGCCCAGCACGCTGTTGTTAAAGATCACCAGTTTTACCGGCATTTTCAGCTGCGCCAGCGAGATAAAATCGCCCATCAGCATGCTGAAGCCGCCGTCGCCGCACAGCGCAACGACCTGACGGTTGCGATCGATCGACTGCGCACCCAGCGCCTGTGGCATTGCGTTCGCCATTGAGCCATGGTTAAACGAACCCAGCAGGCGACGTTTGCCGTTCATCTTCAGGTAGCGCGCCGCCCAGACGGTCGGGGTTCCGACATCGCAGGTAAAAATAGCGTCGTCGCTGGCGTAATGGCTGATCTGCTGTGCCAGATATTGCGGATGAATCGGTTGCTTGTCGTTGGGCTGCGCCAGCTCATCCAGACTTTTGCGTGCCTCGACGTAGTGCTTGACTGCACTGTCGAGGTGGCTGCGATCGCTTTTGTGCGTCAGTTGCGGCAGCAATGCCTGCAGCGTGCTTTTCACATCACCGACATAGGCCTGATCAACGTGACAGTGTGATCCGAGACTACCCGGATTGATATCGATCTGGATGATCTTAGCGTTTTCCGGATAGAAGGCGCGATAGGGGAACTGGGTGCCAAGCAACACCAGCGTCCCGGCATTCATCATGGCGTGGAAACCAGATGAGAACCCGATCAGGCCGGTCATGCCGACATCATAAGGGTTGTCATACTCGATGTGTTCTTTGCCTCGCAACGCATGGACAATTGGCGCTTTCAGCGCTTCGGCCAGCGCCACCACTTCCTGATGTGCACCGGCGCAGCCACTGCCGCACAGCAGCGTAATGTCAGTGGCCTCGTTCAGCGTCTGTGCCAGCCGGGCCAGTTCGGCGGGCTGTGGCAGGACCTGCGGCAACTGCGGCGGATACCACTCAGTGCTGGCGCTTTCCGGTGCCAGTTTCAGTGCCACGTCTCCTGGCAGTACCACAACCGAGACGCCACGATTCAGAATCGCTTTACGCATCGCGATGCCCAGCACCTGCGGTAACTGCTCAGGATTCGAGACCAGCTCACAGTAGTGGCTGCATTCGCGGAACAGCTCCTGCGGATGGGTTTCCTGGAAATAGCCGCTGCCGATTTCGCTCGAGGGGATATGCGCCGCAATCGCCAGAACCGGGACGCGATTGCGATGGCAGTCGAACAAACCGTTGATGAGATGTAAATTGCCGGGTCCACAGGAACCGGCGCAGACCGCCAGTTCGCCGCTGATATGGGCTTCTGCGCCCGCCGCAAAGGCGGCGACTTCTTCGTGTCGTGTCGGCATCCACTCGATGGTGCCCATGCGATTAAGGCTATCGCTCAGGCCGTTAAGGGAGTCCCCGGTGACACCCCAGATGCGTTTGACGCCCGCGCTTTCCAGCGTTTTGGCGACCAGCGCCGCCACGGTTTGTTTCATGCTCTTCTCCTTTGTCGGCCCGCCCTGAGGAGTGACGTGACCAGAACCGAAAAAAGAAGCGTAGACGACACGGCAGAAAAGCAGGCGTGAAAAAATGCGCTGGCAGAGCTCAGCGCATATCAGACCGGGTTCAGGCAGAGAAGAGGGCGATCAGAATCGGGGCCAGCAGGCTCATGACAAAACCGTGCACAATGGCGGCAGGGACAATCTCATTGCCGCCCGCCCGCTGCAGCACCGGCAGGGTAAAGTCCATTGAGGTGGCTCCGCACAGACCCAGTGCACTCGAACGATGGCGACCAATCAGTGCCGGGATCAGCATGATGGCGACCAGCTCACGTACCAGGTCGTTGAAGAAAGCGGCACTGCCGATGACCGGGCCAAAGGCTTCGGTCATCAGAATGCCGGAGAGGGAGTACCAGCCAAAGCCGCTGGCCAGCGCCAGACCGGTCTTTAACGGCATGCCCAGCACCAGCGCGGCAATCATGCCCCCGAGCAGCGCGCTGATCAGCACGACAACGGCCACCAGCATGCCACGACGGTTCAGGATGATCTGACGCAGCGTCATGCCACTGCCGCGCAACTGAATACCCACCAGAAACAGCAGGAAAATCAGCGCATATTCGCTGGCGGTTGAGGCGTGATGCAACAGCGGCCACTGGTTCAGGCCAAGCAGAAAACCAAGGACAACGACGCCGCACAGCTTCAGGGAGTCCAGTGCCATATGCAGCCGCGAGGGCAGTTTCTCCTGCCGGTGTGCATGCTGCCAGGGCGCATACTTTTCCAGTCCGCGCAGCGCCAGCAGGTTGCACAGCAGAATGCAGAACGCCGCTACGAGTGCGGTGTGAAATATCGCCAGCAGGTTACTGCCGAGGTTGTCGAGAAAGGCCAGGCTGATGCCCATAAAGAAGAGAATGACGTAAACCATCCAGCCTAACAGCTGGTTTACCCGACGCAGCAGAGTGGTTTTACGGAACGGCAACAGCCAGCCGGCGATCAGCGGCAGCAGAATAATCAAAAGTCCGGAGTACATATCAATGCCATCCATGGGGGAAGAGGCAACACGCTAGCGAAAAAGCGTATCGGAGTAAACCCCATAGCAGCTTGACCGGTTCGCTGGCGGCAACCATGCTGTTTATAACCTGAGGACGGACGCCTATGATTCTGGAACATATCGATATTCGCGGTTTCCGCGGCATCAACAAGCTCTCACTCCCTTTAACCCGGACTAATCTGCTGATTGGTGAGAATGCCTGGGGCAAATCCAGCCTGCTGGATGCCCTGAGCCTGTTACTTTCGCCCAATGAACCAGCTTATGTTTTTACCCAGGCTGATTTCCATTTCACCCCAGGTGATGTGGCCGATCCCATGCGCCGTCTGTCAATCGTATTTCATTTTCGCGATGATGGCAGCGACCCGGATGCTGTGCTCTCGACATTCTGGCAGCGCGATGCTCAGGGCCAGCGTCGGCTTTATTACAGCGTCAGCGCGGCCTGGCGTGACAGCGGCATCGAAACCCGACGGCGTTTCGTTGATGTGAACGCGCAGCTGTTGCCAGAGCAGCACTGCGCGGCGGCCATTGATCTGTTGATGAAACGCTATCCGGTGCTGCGGCTGCGCGATGCGCGCTTTAGTAAGCGGACGCGTAACAGTGCGCCTGTGGCTACTCCACATCCTGAGGTGCTGGCGGGCATGGCGTCGCTGGCGCGCGATCTGGAGCACCATCCCCAGCAGCTCAGTGATGAGGTGCTGCGACAGGGGCTGAAGACCATGCAGCAACTGATGCAGCACTACTTTCTGGTGCAGTTGCCCGATGCGGGCAATGAACTCAGGTCACGGGATCCGCAGACACGCGACGGGGAAAAGGGATGGCGGGCGTTGGATCATCTCAATCAGCTGATAGCCGGAACCGACTCCCGCAGCCGTCAGCTGATTCTGCTGCAGATATTTACCCTGCTGATTGAGGCGCGAGGCGACGTCCCGCTGGCCGCTGATGCCCGTCCGCTGCTGCTGATTGAAGATCCGGAAACCCGGCTGCATCCGATTATGCTGTCGGTGGCGTGGAACCTGCTAAGGCTGTTGCCGCTGCAAAAAATCGCCACTACCAATTCTGCTGAGCTTCTGTCTCAGGTGCCGGTAGAGAACGTCTGTCGTCTGGTACGCGGCCCCTCGCGCGTGGCCGCCTGGCGCATCGGGCCAGAAGGGCTGAGTGCCGAAGAGAGCCGGCGCATTGGCTTCCATATTCGTGTCAACCGGCCTGCGGCGCTGTTTGCCCGTTGCTGGCTGCTGGTGGAGGGGGAAACCGAAGTCTGGATTATGAATGAGCTGGCACAGCAGTGCGGTTACAACTTTGCAGCTGAAGGGGTGAAGGTAATTGAGTTTGCTCAGTCGGGCTTAAAGCCGCTGCTGAAGTTTGCCCGTCGCATGGGCATCGCCTGGCATGTGCTGACAGACGGCGATCAGGCGGGTAACAAATATGCCAGCACGGCACGCACGCAGTTACAGCCCGGCGATCCTGAGCTGCGTTTTCTGACGCAGTTACCGGCACTGGATATGGAGAATTTTCTCTATCACCAGGGTTTTCAGGATGTCTATCATCAGATGGCGCACCTGCCGTTAAACGTTCCGATGAGTTCCAGGCGTATTATTACCAAAGCGATTCACCAGAGCTCCAAGCCAGAACTGGCGATCGCTGTGGCGACATCGGCGGCGGAACGCGGGCCGGAAGCCATCCCGCCGTTAATACGGGAGATGTTTGCCCGGGTGATTGGGCTGGCGCAGGGCCAGGCAGATTAAGTCTGCTTCAGACAGGAAAATGCCAGCGGCACTGGCTGGCATTTTTGGGTCACTGTTCAGAGATGGGGTAAGTATCAGGCCACGGCCTGTATCTCAACCGGCACGATGAGGCTGGCGTGATTACCTTTCGGGCCTTCATGCACGTCGAACTGAACCTGCTGGCCTGCCTTTAGCGTGCGGTAGCCTTCCATCTGAATGGTGGAGTAGTGTGCAAAAATATCTTCGCCACCGCCAACCGGACAGATAAAGCCAAAGCCTTTGGAATTATTGAACCATTTAACTGTGCCCGTCTCCATGCTTTTACTTCCCTCGCAAGACATTTTATAAGTAGGTGAGGTCTTACAGGCTGTGAGTCTGATTTGATTAAAACTCAATCAGCCTGTGCAGGTAGAATGTAGAGAAAGCGCCGCCGGCGTCAAGCAAACCACCGGGCCAGGTGGGGAAAAAATCATCAAAATTTGAGGTGGTTAACGCTATTGGAAATTTTGTGATGCAGGTCGCGCAAGGGAATTTCTGAATAAAATTTCAGCAGCGACCAGGAGCTTGACAGGCATGTTAAACTCTCAACATGTAGTCATTAAAAGGCTAAAGCACAATCTCAACGGAACACTATGGCAAACACAAACGACTGGCTTAACTTTGAACATCTGGCCGAAGACAAAGTACGCGAAGGGTTAAAGCCGCCTTCTATGTATAAAGTCATTCTGAATAATGACGATTATACACCTATGGAATTTGTTATTGACGTCGTACAAAAGTTCTTTTCTTATGATGTTGAACGTGCAACGCAGCTGATGTTGAAAGTTCACTATCACGGCAAGGCGATCTGTGGTGTATTTACTGCAGAAGTCGCCGAAACAAAAGCGGCCCAGGTGAACAACTATGCGCGGGAAAATCATCATCCGTTGCTGTGTACGCTGGAAAAAGCCTGAACCCGTCTCCATATAGGAAACTGGTAAGGGCGATAATTGGGGGAGGTGCCTAATGCTCAATCAAGAACTGGAACTCAGTTTAAATATGGCTTTCGCCAGAGCGCGTGAGCACCGTCATGAGTTTATGACCGTCGAGCATCTGTTACTGGCGTTGCTCAGTAACCCGTCGGCCAGAGAGGCATTGGAAGCCTGTACGGTGGATATTGTGGCTCTGCGGCAGGAACTCGAAGCCTTCATCGAACAAACCACACCGGTGCTGCCCGCCAGCGAAGAGGAGCGTGACACTCAACCGACGCTCAGCTTCCAGCGCGTCCTGCAGCGTGCGGTTTTCCATGTCCAGTCATCCGGTCGCAGCGAAGTCACCGGGGCAAATGTGCTGGTCGCCATCTTCAGCGAGCAGGAGTCGCAAGCGGCCTATCTGTTACGCAAACATGAAGTCAGCCGCCTTGATGTGGTGAATTTCATCTCTCACGGTACGCGCAAAGACGAACCGGGCCAGGCGCCAGGCGCTGAAAATCCGGTTAACGAAGAGCAAGCAGGCGGGGAGGATCGTATGGAAAACTTCACCACCAATCTTAATCAGCTTGCTCGCGTCGGTGGTATCGATCCACTGATTGGTCGCGATAAAGAGCTGGAACGTACCATTCAGGTGCTGTGCCGTCGTCGTAAAAACAACCCGCTGCTGGTGGGTGAATCGGGTGTGGGTAAAACCGCTATTGCAGAAGGCCTCGCCTGGCGTATCGAGCAGGGCGATGTACCGGAAGTGATGAAAGACTGCACCATCTACTCGCTGGATATCGGTTCATTGCTGGCGGGCACCAAATACCGTGGTGACTTTGAAAAACGTTTCAAAGCGCTGCTGAAGCAGCTGGAGCAGGACGAACACAGCATTCTGTTTATCGATGAAATCCATACCATCATTGGTGCGGGTGCCGCGTCCGGCGGCCAGGTCGATGCGGCGAACCTGATCAAACCTCTTCTTTCCTCTGGCAAGATTCGGGTGATGGGTTCCACCACCTATCAGGAATTCAGCAACATCTTTGAAAAAGACCGTGCCCTGGCGCGTCGCTTCCAGAAGATCGATATCACGGAGCCTTCACCTGAAGAGACCGTGCAGATCCTGAATGGCCTGAAGACCAAGTACGAAGCGCATCACGATGTGCGCTATACCGCGAAAGCGGTGCGCGCAGCGGTGGAACTGGCGGTGAAATATATCAACGACCGTCATCTGCCTGACAAGGCGATTGATGTGATTGATGAAGCGGGTGCGCGTGCGCGCCTGATGCCAGCCAGTAAGCGCAAGAAAACCATCAACGTCTCTGACATTGAAACTGTGGTGGCCCGTATTGCCCGTATTCCTGAGCAAAGCGTGTCAGCAAGCGACCGCGATACGCTGAAAAATCTGGGCGATCGCCTGAAGATGCTGGTGTTTGGTCAGGACAACGCCATTGAGGCGCTGACGGAAGCGATCAAAATGAGCCGTGCAGGTCTGGGTCAGGATCGTAAGCCGGTCGGTTCCTTCCTGTTTGCCGGGCCTACTGGGGTCGGTAAAACGGAAGTCACCGTGCAGCTGGCGAAAGCGCTGGGTATTGAGCTGCTGCGCTTTGATATGTCCGAGTATATGGAGCGTCACACCGTCAGCCGTTTGATTGGTGCGCCTCCGGGTTACGTCGGCTTTGATCAGGGCGGCCTGCTGACGGATGCCGTGATTAAGCATCCTCATGCGGTGGTGTTACTGGATGAGATTGAGAAAGCACACCCGGATGTCTTCAACCTGCTACTGCAGGTAATGGATAACGGTATGCTGACCGACAACAATGGTCGCAAAGCGGACTTCCGCAACGTGGTGCTGGTCATGACCACCAACGCCGGTGTACGTGAAACTGAACGTAAGTCGATTGGCCTGATTCATCAGGACAACAGCACCGATGCGATGGAGGAGATCAAAAAGATCTTTACGCCAGAGTTTCGTAACCGTCTCGACAACATTATCTGGTTCAGTCACCTGTCCCCAGCGGTGATCCATCAGGTGGTCGACAAGTTTATTGTCGAGTTGCAGGCGCAGCTGGATGCGAAAGGCGTATCGCTGGAAGTCAGTGATGAAGCGCGTGACTGGCTGGCTGAGAAGGGCTATGACAAAGCGATGGGCGCACGTCCGATGGCGCGCACCGTACAGGACAGCCTGAAGAAACCGTTAGCTAATGAACTGCTGTTTGGTTCGCTGGTGGATGGCGGCTCAGTATCAGTCGCGCTGGATCGTGAGAAAGGTGAACTGACCTATCACTTCCTGAGTGCTGAAAAACGCAAAACCGAAGGCACTGTGCATTAATCACCTGCTACAGATGTGAAAAAGGCCGGATTAAAATCCGGCCTTTTTTTTCGCTGCAATATGCAGAGCGATGAGATTACTGCAAATTAGCGACTACGGAAGACAATGCGGCCTTTGCTCAGGTCGTACGGGGTCAACTCAACGGTCACTTTGTCACCCGTCAGGATACGGATGTAGTTTTTGCGCATTTTACCGGAGATATGAGCAGTGACCACGTGTCCGTTTTCAAGTTCTACGCGGAACATGGTGTTAGGTAACGTATCCAGTACGGTACCTTGCATTTCAATATTGTCTTCTTTGGCCATCGAATCCTCTGGGTGTACTACCTTTCAGTTGAACCGGCAAGATAATGCCCAATTCAACGATTTATGTAAAGAACCGTCGGCGATTTTGCCAACGCTTTGCCGGGGTGCACGTAAGTTGCGCGCATCCGGTAAAATTAGGGTGTTTAAGGTGACGTCTGCAGGGGATTAGCGGGCTAAGAATCTGAATCAACCGGTTACATGCGCACGATTGAAAACAGTTCCGAGAGTGCGTTGAGATTCCCAGCCTGGCAATTCCGGCTCGATATTGCGAAGCGCGGACGACATACCAAACCCGACTAATATACCACTTATGCGCCTTTATGTGTGCAAAACATCTCTGCAGGGCTAAAAAAGCGTTTGTGTCTGCCAGCAGCCATCGCTGACTGGCTGGTAAGCAAGGCTTTGCACATATTGCAGATAATCCGCGCGCGGGATCTCCTGCGCACCCAGCGAGGCGGTATGAGGATTAAGTACCTGACAATCCACCAGTCGGCCCTGATGTCGGACGAAATGCTGACAAAAGACCCAAAGTGCTGTTTTTGATGCATTCTGCTGACGGCTGAACATCGATTCACCGCAGAAGATTTGCCCCATCGCCAGCCCGTACATGCCACCCACCAGCTGATGTTCATCCCACACCTCGATCGAGTGCGCGTGGCCCAGTTCATACAGTCGTAACCAGGCACGCTTCATCTCAAAGGTAATCCAGGTGCCTTCCTCGCGACCGCTTGCGCAGCCCTCAAGGACCTCGGCAAAGGACTCGTTCATTGTTACCCGATAAGGTGAACGACTGTGAAAACGCTTCATGCTACGACTGAGATGAAACTGCTCAGGCAGCAGGACGGCCCGGGGATCGGGCGACCACCAGAGAATGGGATCGCCGGGCGAAAACCACGGAAAGATACCGTGCCGATAAGCGTTAAGTAATCGGGCAGGGGAGAGATCACCGCCCATGGCCAGCAGGCCATTTGGCTCACGCAGCGCCATCTCCGGCGGGGGAAAGATCAGAGATTCCCGTGACAGTTGTACCAGTCTCATCGCGTTATGTTACTCATCGGCATTTCGCTAAGACTATAACGCAATACGCTGCCGGAAACGCCAGTAGCGCCCTGCTTTTGAGATTAATTCCGCATGACTGCCCTGCTCAACAATCGCGCCATTATCCATCACGCAGATGCGATCCATCTGTTCCAGGCCACTCAGCCGGTGAGTGACCATAAGCATGGTTTTTCCGGCAGTCAGCCGTTGCAGCAGGGCAAGAATATGTTGCTCGGTGGTGGCATCCAGCCCTTCGGTGGGCTCATCCAGCAGCCAGAGATCGCCGTCGTGCAGTAACGCACGCGCCAGCGCCAGCCGACGCAGTTCGCCGCCGGAAAGCGGGCGACCCCCTTCGCCCATCCAGGCGTTTAATCCTTCCTGATTCTCAAGCAGGCGTTGCAGGCCAACGTCGTTCAGAACGCGGCATAGCTGCTCATCAGTGGCATCGGGGCAGGCCAGCAGCAGATTATCGCGCAGGCTCTGGCTGAAGAGGTGAACCCGCTGCGTCACCACGCTGATACGCTGGCGCAACGCGGACTCTGACCAGGCGGTAATCGGCAGATCATTCAGGCTGATGACACCGTGCTGGCTCTCACGAGCGCGGGTCAGCAGCGCCAGTAGCGTCGATTTTCCGCAGCCGGTCGGTCCCAGTAGCGCAATATGTTCACCCGCGGCCACCTGCAGGGTACAGCTGTTGAGTACCTTATCCGGACGGTCGGGGTAGCTAAAGTCGAGCCGATCAATATTGATGCAGAGCGGTCCTGACCGGGCGTCTGACCTTGCCGGGAAGATGATAGCGGGTGACTGATCGATAATGTCATTAACCCGATGCGCGGCAGTTGTCACCTGCGACATAGGCAGAAAAGCCCCTGCAACCGGTGCCAGCGCCTCAAAGGCGGCAAGAGCGCAGAACACGACCAGCGCAATCAGCGAGCCGGGTAACTGCTGTTCTCTGATTGTCGCAGCACCAAGCCAGAGCAGCAGGGTTACGGTTATGCCGCTGAACAGCAGCAGCAGGCTCTGGGCGGCGGCCTGTAAACGCTGTTGCTGGCTCTGTGCCTGCTGCCAGCGCCGTTCATCTTCGTCAAGTTGCTGACGCCAGCCCTGCGAGGCCCCATATAACGTAAGTTCAGCCTGCGCCGCCAGCCACTGCATCAGCTGCAAGCGCCAGCGGGCGCGTCCGTGGGCAATCGCGATGCCTGCCGGTGAGCCCAGACGATAAAATAGCGACGGCATCAGAATCAGCGTACTCAGCATGATACCGCCCAGCGTCAGTGCCAGCGGAATATTAATAAAACTCATCCCGACGGTGACTACCACTATCACCAAAAATGCGCCAAGCAGCGGCGAAATGACGCGCAGATAGAGATGATCCAGCGTATCAACATCGGCCACAAAACGGTTGAGCAGGTCCGCCTGGCGGAACTGCAACAGCTGCTCTGGCGAAAGCGCCATAAGGCGGCTGAAGGTGTGGACACGCAGATGCTGAAGCACTCTGAATGTCGCATCATGGCTGACCAGACGTTCAGCATAGCGTGCGGCAGTGCGGATGATCGCTGCACCACGGACGCCTGCCGCGGGCAGCATATAATTGAAGGTATAGAGGCCTGCTACGCCTGCCACTGACGATGCGGCAAGAAACCAGCCTGACAGGGTCAGCAGGCTGATGCTGGCCAGCAGGGTAACAATCGCCAGCACAATGCCCAGCGCAAGACGGAAAGGGTGGCGCAGCCAGAGACGAAGAAAAGGACGCAAGGCTGACATCAGCGAATCTCCTGTTGACGATGCTTCAGCATCTCACTGAAGGGACCAGGCTGTTGCGACAGCTGCTGCCAGTTACCCTGTTGCACCAGCTTACCCGCCTCCATCACCCAGAGGGTCTGCCAGCGACTCAGCGTATCAATCTGATGAGTAATCATCAGCGTGGTCTGGCGGGCAGCCGCCTGGTTCAGGGCCACCATGACATGACGTTCGCTGAGTGCATCCAGGCTGGCTGCCGGTTCATCAAGCAGCAATAAATGTGAGGATTTATAGAGCGCGCGTGCGACCGCCACTCGCTGTGCCTGACCCACCGACAGCTGATGACCACCATCGCCGGGCTGGGTTTCAATGCCCCTGGGCAGACGAGGCAGAAACTCATTAATGCCGCACGATTCCAGCAGCGTTGCAAAGCGCTCGCCGTCCCAGGCAGCATTCATTACGATATTGTCGCGCAAGGTGCTTGCCGGTAACTGCGGGTTCTGTCCTACCCAGCTAAGCTGCTGATGCCAGTCACTCCGTCGTATATCACGCAGTTCAACGCCATTCGCCTTCAGCGAGCCCTGATAAGGCAGGAAACCGAGCAGGGCGTTCATCAGGGCCGTTTTACCGGCCCCGCTTTGACCGACCAGCGCAATCTGCTCACCCGCAGCGATGGTAAAGGTGAGCGGGCCGCACAGCACCTGGCCATCGGGCGCGCAGACTCGCAGATCATCGGCGACAAGTGAGATTGCGCGCTCGGCAGTGAAAGGCTGCGGGCCATCCTGCCGGATAACGTCGGGCGTCGCCTGCATAAAGGCTTCAAGTGCATCGGCACCGCCGACCGCCTGGGCTTTGGCATGATAGAACGCGCCGAGATCGCGCAGTGGCTGGAAAAATTCCGGGGCGAGGATCAAAACCAGGAACCCGGCAAACAGCGTCACGCCGTGGCCATAATCACCGAAATGCAATTCGCCCAGATAGGAGAAGCCAAAATAGACGGCTACCACAGCAATGGCTAACGAGGCAAAAAACTCCAGCACGGCGGAGGAGAGAAACGCTAAACGCAGCACGTCCATGGTGCGCTGGCGAAAATCGGTGGTGGCGTCGGCAACCGCCTGCTGCTCTGCTTCACCACGATGAAACAGCCGCAGCGTTTCTCTGCCGCGCAGACGGTCGAGAAAGTTACCGCTCAGGCGGGCCAGCACCAGGAAGTTGCGGCGATTGGCCTCGGCCGCACCCATGCCGACCAGCGCCATAAACAGCGGAATCAACGGCGCAGTGGCAAACAGGATTAGACCCGCGGTCCAGTTCAGCGGAAAAACAGTCAGCAGAATGCAGCAGGGGATGAGCACCGCCAGCGTCATCTGCGGCAGATAGCGGGCGTAATACTCCTGCATCTCTTCGATCTGCTCTAGCAGAAGAGTCGCCCAGCTCCCGGCTGGTTTCCCCTGTATCCACGCCGGGCCCAGCGCAGACAACCGGTCTAAGACCTGCTGACGTAACGCCTGACGGATAGCCTGCCCGGCACGATAGCCGGTCAGTTCACGGGCATAGTTAATCAGGGCGCGCAGTACGAAGCAAAGCAGTAACAGCAGGATACTGACCGTCAGTGCTTCACGCGGTTGCTGGTCAACGATCAGCGCCTGCAGCAGCGAGGCCAGTAAACCAGACTGGGCAATGATCAGCAGGGCACTTACCATGCCCAGCAGCGTGTTGAGCCGCAACCAGCGACCGGCGAAACGACGTTGCTGACGAAGCCAGCGGGTAAGATGCTGCTGCCGCGATTTGTCCATGCGAGACCATACTAAATGTCGGTGACAGGGGAAAATGGAAAGACATTTCCATCTCTTCAGGCGCCAGAATCTAGCATGAGAGCTATAAAAAAGGCGACGGAAAAACCGTCGCCTGGAATATTTGAGATCAGAGGGTTAACAACTTACCGATCGTTTTTAACCAGCCCGTCAAGAAAACGCTCAGCATCTAACGCGGCCATGCAGCCGGTGCCCGCAGAGGTAATCGCCTGACGATAGATATGGTCCATCACATCCCCTGCCGCAAAGACGCCAGGAATGCTGGTCTGAGTGGCGTTACCGTGCAGACCCGACTGAACTTTGATGTAACCGTTCTCCAGCGCCAGCTGACCTTCGAAGATAGCCGTATTCGGACTGTGTCCGATAGCAACAAACAGACCCGCGACTTCCAGCGCTTCTGTTTCATCACTGTTCTGGGTAGAACGCAGTGTCAGACCGGTCACACCCATCTGATCGCCTGTGACTTCTTCCAGCGTACGATGGGTGTGCAGCACGATATTGCCATTGCGCACTTTTTCCATTAGCCGGTCGATCAGGATCTTCTCTGCGCGGAAGCTGTCACGACGGTGAATCAGATGCACTTCAGCCGCGATGTTCGCCAGATAGAGCGCCTCTTCAACGGCCGTGTTACCCCCGCCAATCACTGCGACTTTCTGGTTGCGATAGAAGAAACCGTCACAGGTTGCGCAGGCGGAAACGCCTTTGCCTTTGAACGCCTCTTCAGAGGGCAGACCCAGGTAGCGCGCTGACGCACCGGTGGCGATGATCAGCGCATCTGCCGTATATACGCCGCTATCGCCAGTGAGGGTGAACGGACGGTTCTGCAGATCAACGGTGTGGATGTGATCGAAAATGATCTCAGTATTAAATTTTTCAGCATGCTCGTGCATGCGCTCCATCAGCGATGGACCTGTCAGATCGTGCGGGTCGCCCGGCCAGTTCTCCACTTCAGTGGTGGTGGTCAGCTGTCCGCCCTTTTCCAGACCGGTGATCAGCACCGGATTCAGGTTGGCGCGTGCAGCATAAACGGCTGCGGTATAACCCGCTGGGCCGGAGCCCAGAATGAGTAACTTACTGTGTTTGGCCGTACTCATGCGTTCCTCAGTTTCATTCGGCTGACATAGCCTGCGATTGTAGGGAATATCCGGCGACAATAACAAGACTTAGCCAATTTTGTTAACGATAGCTGCAAGTGGCGTAGACGATGAGCGGCGGTTTTGCCTGGTCAATGCGCCAGAATGGGGCAAAAATCGGCTTTGAGAGGTGCAAAAGTGGAAAAATACTCATTTAAAAACAGATACCCAGCGGTCTGTCTGGCATCTTGTCCTGAATTTGGTGATTTTACTTTGACAATCGCCTGCGCTTTTGCGAAAACATTATCAGAAGCGAATAACATTTATCGGAACAAAACAGGTTTTCGTCGCCTGTTTTGCGTGTAACGCCGAATAAAAGCAGCCTGATATGGATAATGACGCATGATGTGGA
Source organism: Pantoea sp. XY16 (assembly GCF_025153065.1). NCBI lineage: Bacteria > Pseudomonadati > Pseudomonadota > Gammaproteobacteria > Enterobacterales > Erwiniaceae > Pantoea > Pantoea sp. XY16. Next base: position 175,174 of record NZ_JANZNP010000002.1, read on the forward strand.
CAGACAACATGCGTCATATCGATAGGTGTCAGATCACAGGCTCTGTTAGCTCACTTCAGAAATGCCCCGAACATTGAGCGTTTTCAGGGCGTGGCAGGTAAAGGGAAGGAATTAAGAGAGACAATAATAATGGTAGACAATAAGAAACGCCCCGGGAAAGACCTCGACAGAATTGACAGGAACATTCTGAATGAACTTCAGAAAGATGGTCGCATTTCAAACGTAGAGCTTTCCAAACGTGTAGGCTTATCGCCTACGCCATGTCTTGAGCGTGTACGCCGTCTCGAACGCCAGGGATTTATTCTTGGTTACACCGCGCAGTTAAACCCGCACTATCTGGATGCCTCTCTGCTGGTATTCGTTGAGATTACTCTGAATCGTGGTGCGCCGGATGTGTTTGAGCAATTTAACGCCGCTGTGCAAAAACTTGAGGAAACTCAAGAGTGTCACCTCGTTTCTGGCGATTTCGACTACCTGCTGAAAACGCGCGTACCTGATATGTCTGCCTATCGTAAGCTGCTGGGTGAAACCCTGTTGCGCCTGCCGGGCGTAAACGACACGCGAACTTATGTGGTGATGGAAGAGGTCAAACAGAGCAATCGACTGGTGATCAAAACTCGCTGATGCGGGGCAGGTGCAAAACCTGTGAGATTTCGGTACACTCCTGTGCATTCATACAGGATCAGCGTCGGGCTTGCCCGACGCTGTTGCTTCTTACTTTACAGGCACCTGGAGAGTCCTCTTGAGCCAGGAATATACAGAAGATAAAGACGTTTCGTTACAATCGCTGAGCAGTGGACGTCGTCTGCTGGAAGCGTTGCTGATTCTGGTGGCGCTGTTTGCTATCTACCTGATGGTTTCACTGGTCAGTTTTAACCCTTCCGATCCGAGCTGGTCGCAAACGGCCTGGCATGAACCTATCCATAATATCGGCGGCAGCGTCGGTGCCTGGCTGGCTGACACTTTACTCTTCATCTTTGGTGTGATGGCGTACGCCATTCCGCCCGTCATCCTGGGTCTGTGCTGGATTGCTTTCCGTCAGCGCGACAGCCAGGACTACTTTGACTACTTTGCCGTCGGGTTACGCTTAATTGGCGTCCTCGCGCTGGTGGTGACGACCTGTGGTATGGCGGCGCTGAACGCCGATGATATCTGGTACTTTGCCTCGGGCGGCGTGATTGGCAGCCTGGTCAGTAATGCTATTGCCCCCTGGTTCAGTCCGGCTGGCGGCACGCTGATGCTGCTCTGCGTCTGGGCAGCGGGGATAACCCTGTATACCGGCTGGTCATGGCTCACCATTGCAGAAAGAATTGGCGGCGTCGTCATGGGCGTGCTGACGTTTGCCAGCAACCGCTCACGTCACGATGAGCCCTGGCAGGATGACGAGCGGGACGCGCAAGATTATGCGGATGTCCCTGCATTGCATGTCGCCGACCAGGATGATGACGTGCTGCTGTCTGCGCCGCGTGCTGCCGATCAGAAAGATGATGTGCTGCTTTCCGCGCCACGCGCTGCCCCTCAGCCTGTGCCGACACAGCCGGATCCGCTACTGGCGAAAGCGGCAGCCGCAACCAGTGCGGCAGTAGCCGCCACTGCGGAAGCTGCAGAAGTGACCATCGCTCCCGCAGCGCCGGTTAACGCGGCACCTGCTGCAGCGGCCTTTACTGCATCGGTGCCTGCCGCATCAGCAGCAATGCCCGCATCGCCAACGGCACAACCTGCTCCAGCATCTGCACAGAGCACCCCTGCATCCTATGGTACAACGATGGCCCCGTCTCCGGCGCAGAATGCTCCTGCACCCGCGGCCTCACCACCGCTTTACCACTTTGAAATGCCAGACGAAGCCCCGGCTGCGCCGTCGTTCAATGCTTACGACGATGACGAACCTAAAATGGGTAACTGGCGTGACACATCAGCGATCCCTGCGGCCGCTACAGCCGCCACTGCCACTGCCACTGCCACTGCCACTGCCGCTGCCGCAACGGCGGCCACACGTACTGCACCTGTTTTTGACCTGGCACCTGAAACCAATCTGAATCCGCAGGTTAAGCAGGGTATCGGACCGGCGCTGCCGCGTCCTAATCCGGTAAAACTGCCTACACGTCGTGAACTGGCCTCTTATGGCATTAAGTTACCTTCTCAGCGCATGGCTGAAGAGAAAGCCAAAGCGGAAGAGAGCGAAACGGCCCCGGTTACGTCGGTTTCCACTGCATCTGATGCAGAAGAGGCACTGCAGCAGGCTGAACTGCGTCAGGCCTTCCAGTCTGAGCAGCAGCAACGTTACGGCACCAGCTGGCAGCAGGACGAACAAGATGAGCAGGATGCGCAGCAGCAGGATGCACTGGCACGTCAGTTCGCCGAGCAGCAACAGCAGCGCTATGAACCTGAAGTGAGAAAAGAGCCGGTATTAAATATTGATACTGCCTCAGCGTTCGATTTTTCACCGATGAAAGATCTGGTGGATGACGGCCCGTCTGAACCGCTGTTTACGATTGCCGCGACGCCGGAGCCGGAAGCACCTGCGGCTTCACACGAACCGTGGCAGCAGGTGAGTGAGGTCTCAAGCCCTCAGGCACCGGCTCAGGTGCCTGCACCTGCCCGTTTTGCACCGGCAGAACCTGCCTATAGTGCGCCAGCGACGCCTGTGGTACCCGCAGAGCCTGTTTATCATGCACCAGAGGCAGCTCAGGTCCCGGCTTATTCTGCACCTGCTTATGGTACGCCAGCAGAGCCTGAAGCGGATTATGCCGCTCCGTCTGCGCCTGTGTATGCTGCACCAACTGCGCCTCAGGCCCCGGCTTATGGCGCGCCGTCTTATAGCGCGCCAGCCGCTGAGCCGGTTCAGCCAGTTGAAGAAGCGAGACCTTCACTGCATGACAGCCTGATCCATCCGTTCCTGATGCGCCATGAGCAGCCGCTGGAGAAACCGTCCACGCCACTACCTTCGCTGGATCTCCTGACGGCGCCACCTGAAGAGGAAGAGCCGGTTGATATGTTCTCGCTGGAGCAGACTGCCCGTCTGGTGGAGTCACGCTTAGGCGATTACCGCGTCAAAGCCGAAGTAGTTGGCATCTCGCCTGGCCCGGTTATCACCCGTTTCGAGCTTGACCTGGCACCGGGTGTGAAGGCCGCACGTATTTCTAACCTGTCGCGCGACCTGGCACGATCACTCTCGACTGTCGCAGTTCGCGTGGTGGAAGTGATCCCTGGCAAACCTTATGTGGGCCTGGAACTGCCAAACAAACATCGTCAGACCGTCTATCTGCGTGAAGTACTGGATTGCCCTAAATTCCGCGACAATCCGTCGCCACTGGCCGTCGTGTTGGGTAAGGACATTGCCGGTCAGCCGGTCGTGGCTGACCTGGCGAAAATGCCACACTTGCTGGTTGCCGGTACTACCGGTTCCGGTAAGTCTGTGGGCGTGAACGCCATGATCATCAGCATGCTCTACAAGGCGACACCGGAAGAAGTTCGCTTCATTATGATCGACCCGAAAATGCTGGAGTTGTCGGTCTACGAAGGCATTCCGCATCTGCTGACCGAAGTTGTCACCGACATGAAGGATGCCGCGAATGCGCTGCGCTGGAGCGTCGGTGAAATGGAGCGACGTTACAAGCTGATGTCGGCGCTGGGCGTTCGTAACCTGGCGGGTTACAACGAAAAAGTGGAGCAAGCCGAAGCGATGGGCCGTCCGATTCCTGATCCGTTCTGGAAACCGGGCGACAGCATGGATATGACCCCGCCGGTTCTGGAGAAACTGCCTTATATCGTAGTGATGGTCGATGAGTTTGCTGACCTGATCATGGCGGTGGGGAAAAAGGTTGAAGAGCTGATTGCGCGCCTGGCACAAAAAGCCCGTGCTGCGGGTATCCATCTGGTGCTGGCAACACAGCGTCCATCCGTAGATGTCATTACTGGCCTGATCAAAGCGAATATCCCGACACGTATCGCCTTTACCGTTTCAAGCAAGATAGACTCACGTACCATTCTCGATCAGGGCGGCGCGGAGTCACTGCTGGGTATGGGTGACATGCTTTACATGCCGCCAAACTCCTCACTGCCAGTTCGTGTTCACGGTGCCTTTGTGCGTGATCAGGAAGTGCATGCGGTGGTTCAGGACTGGAAAGCACGTGGTCGTCCGCAATATATCGACAGTATTACGGCAGGCGAAGAGAGCGAAAGTGCTGGTGGCATCGATAGCGATGAAGAACTCGATCCACTCTTCGATCAGGCTGTCGGCTTTGTGGTCGATAAGCGCCGAGCCTCGATTTCAGGCGTTCAGCGTCAGTTCCGCATCGGCTATAACCGTGCTGCACGTATTATTGAGCAGATGGAAGCGCAGGGTATCGTCTCTGCACCAGGCCACAATGGTAACCGTGAAGTGCTGTCGCCACCGCCTCACGATATGTAGCGGTTAAATGTTTTGAAACACTACTTAATGAGCCAGTTTCGACTGGCTCATTGTTTTTATACGGTTAACCCCCATATCTGGATCAGCTTTCGGCTTTTTCCTCTGTTCTGATGGCGGAACGGCGACCAGGCTTAATGCAGTTATCGATGGGAACGTTTAAATAAGGAATCGAAGCAGATGAAATTACGCGTAATCGCTCTTGGCCTGTTGGCCACTTTTTCTTCAGCCAGCGTTCTGGCTGATGCTTCCAGTGATCTGCAACAGCGCCTGAACAAGGTCAGCAGCTTCCACGCCAGCTTCACGCAAAAAGTGACCGACAGCAGCGGTGCCAATGTGCAGGATGGCGAAGGCGAATTGTGGGTTAAACGTCCCAGCCTGTTTAACTGGCACATGACCGCGCCGGACGAAAGCATCATTATCTCTGACGGTAAATCGCTGTGGTTCTACAATCCATTTGTTGAGCAGGCGACTGTAAGTCTGCTGCAGAATGCGACCAGCAATACGCCGTTTATGCTGATTGCCCGCAACCAGTCGAACGACTGGAAGCAGTACAACATCAAACAGCAGGGTGACAATTTCGAGCTGACACCGAAAAACAGTGATGGCAACCTGAAACAGTTCACCATTCAGGTGACCTCCAGCGGCACCATTAACCGCTTCAGCGCTATCGAACAGGATGGCCAGCGCAGTGATTACCAGCTGAAAAGCCAGCAGAATGGCGCTATCAGCCCGGATAAATTCACGTTCACACCGCCTAAAGGCGTGACGGTGGACGACCAACGTCAGTGAGGTCACGGTGAGTAACCTGTCTCTGGATTTTTCCACCGAAAATTTCAAACCTCTGGCCGCGCGTATGCGGCCAGAAACATTGAAACAGTACATTGGTCAGCAACATCTGCTGGGTGCGGGCAAACCACTGCCGCGCGCGATTGAAGCAGGGCACCTGCACTCGATGATCCTGTGGGGACCACCCGGGACCGGCAAGACGACACTCGCTGAAATCATTGCGCATTATGGTAACGCCGATGTGGAGCGTATCTCAGCTGTCACTTCGGGTGTGAAAGAGATTCGTGAGGCAATTGAGCGTGCCCGCCAGAATAAACATGCCGGGCGGCGCACCATCCTGTTTGTGGATGAGGTCCATCGGTTTAACAAGAGCCAGCAGGATGCTTTTCTGCCGCATATCGAAGATGGCACGATTACCTTTATTGGCGCGACCACCGAAAACCCCTCTTTTGAACTTAACTCCGCGTTGCTCTCCCGCGCCCGCGTCTATCTGCTGAAATCGCTGACTCTGAAAGATATTGAGCAGGTGCTGGATCAGGCGATGCAGGACAAAACACGCGGGTATGGCGACAGTGATATTGTGCTGCCGGACAACACGCGCAGGATGATTGCTGAGCTGGTTAATGGCGATGCACGCCGGGCGCTGAACACGCTGGAGATGATGGCGGATATGGCCGAAATCACCGCCTCGGGTCAGCGTGAACTGACGCCGCAGTTGCTCAACGAAGTCTCGGGTGAGCGATCCGCGCGTTTTGATAACAAAGGCGACCGCTTTTACGATCTGATTTCGGCTCTGCACAAATCTGTGCGCGGTTCGGCACCCGATGCGGCGCTTTACTGGTATGCACGCATTATTACCGCAGGTGGCGATCCGCTCTATGTGGCACGCCGGTTGCTGGCTATCGCCTCAGAAGATGTCGGCAATGCCGACCCACGCGGTATGCAGGTGGCAATTGCGGCCTGGGATTGCTTTACGCGTGTCGGGCCGGCAGAAGGGGAGCGTGCTATTGCGCAGGCGATTGTCTATCTGGCCTGCGCGCCTAAAAGTAATGCGGTCTATAACGCGTTTAAAGCTGCAATGCGCGATGCGCGCGACCATCCCGATTACGATGTACCTGAGCATCTGCGCAATGCGCCGACTAAGCTGATGAAAGAGATGGGCCTGGGCAAAGAGTATCGTTATGCCCATGACGAAACCAACGCTTATGCCGCCGGTGAAGTCTATTTTCCGCAGGAACTGGCCAGCGCACGCTATTACACTCCAACCCAGCGCGGGCTTGAGGGTAAGATTGGTGAAAAGCTAAGCTGGCTCGCTGAGCAGGATCAAAATAGCCCGACAAAACGCTACCGCTGAAACAGACGTTACGGTAATGTGGGCAATGTTTTCAACGCATTCCGCAGGAATGCGTCCCTTCTTTCAACCAACTTTTTATACACAGGATAAGCATGCTCGATCCCAATCTGCTGCGTAACGAGCCAGACGCAGTCGCAGAAAAACTGGCACGCCGGGGATACAAACTGGATGTGGAAACGCTGCGTTCGCTTGAAGAGCGTCGCAAAGTACTGCAGGTGGAAACTGAAAATCTGCAGGCAGAGCGTAATTCCCGATCCAAATCCATCGGTCAGGCCAAAGCACGTGGGGAAGACATCGAGCCGCTGCGTCAGGAAGTGAACGCGCTGGGCGAACGCCTGGATGCCGCAAAAGCAGAACTGGATGAACTGCAGAATCAAATCCGTGACTTTGCGCTGGCGCTGCCGAACATTCCGGCAGATGAAGTGCCGCTGGGCAAAGATGACAGCGAAAACCAGGAAGTGAGCCGATGGGGTACACCGCGCGAATTCAGCTTCCAGGTTAAAGATCACGTTGAGCTGGGTGAAGCGGCGAAAGGTCTGGATTTTGCGGCTGCCGTTAAACTGACCGGTTCGCGCTTTGTGGTCATGCAGGGGCAGATTGCCCGCCTGCACCGTGCACTGAGTCAGTTTATGATTGACCTGCACACTGAGCAGCATGGCTACCTTGAAACCTACGTGCCTTACCTCGTTAACCACGAAACGCTTTATGGTACCGGACAGCTGCCTAAGTTTGGCGAAGACCTGTTCCATACCCGTCCGCTGGAAGAGCAGTCAGACAGCAGCAACTATGCGTTGATTCCTACCGCGGAAGTGCCGCTGACCAACCTGATGCGCGACGAGATCGTGGAAGAGGATAGCCTGCCGGTTAAACTGACCGCGCATACGCCATGCTTCCGTTCTGAAGCGGGTTCTTACGGTCGTGACACGCGCGGCCTGATCCGTATGCACCAGTTCGACAAAGTTGAAATGGTGCAGATTGTCACTCCGGAACAGTCAATGGATGCGCTGGAAGAGCTGACTGGTCATGCAGAGAAAGTGCTGCAGCTGCTGAATCTGCCGTATCGTAAGGTTTTACTCTGTACTGGCGATATGGGCTTTGGATCGACCAAAACCTACGATCTGGAAGTCTGGCTGCCAGCGCAGAATACCTATCGTGAGATTTCATCCTGTTCCAACATGGGTGATTTCCAGGCGCGTCGTATGCAGGCCCGTTACCGCAACAAACAGGAAAAGAAACCGCGTCTGGTTCATACCCTGAATGGCTCAGGTCTGGCCGTAGGTCGTACTTTGGTCGCGGTGCTGGAAAACTATCAGCAGGAAGATGGCCGCATCACCGTACCTGAAGTTTTACGCCCCTACATGAATGGCGTTGATATCATCGGCTAAGCGATTCACAATCTCTTAAACCCGGCTATAGCCGGGTTTTTTTATGCCTGATTTTTGAAAAAAAGGATTTATTGAGACGGAATTTATTCACAAATAAACGTTATCGATACCAGGTGCGCCGGAACGCTTAAAAAGCTAATTTTTCATAGAGATAGCGTTCAGCAGCGTGCCGCATAATACAATTGTAACCCACTGAAGATTAGTAAATTAAATTGTCCCGCAGCAAAATGTGCTGCTGTCAAATTCGGCCCATTGACTTTAAAAAAGCCAGTGGCAAACTGCGCGCAATTTCCTTCATTTTGCTCTGGTTTTTATCCCCTATGTCAACCTGGTCACGCCCCGTGATATTGCTGCTTTGCGGCCTGATGTTAATGACTGTCGCCATTGCCGTGCTGAATACGCTTGTTCCGCTGTGGCTGACGCATGACTTACTGACAACCTGGCAGGTGGGTATCGTAAGTTCCTCTTATTACACCGGCAATCTGGCAGGTACATTGCTGGCAGGCTGGTTAATCAGGCATTACGGGTTTAATCGCAGTTATTATCTGGCAACAGGACTCTTTGCCGTGGCAACGATTTGCCTGGTAACGATGGAAGGTTTCTGGGCATGGAGTTCGCTTCGTTTTGTCGCGGGCGTAGGCTGTGCACTGATGTGGGTCGTGGTTGAAAGCGCACTTCTCTGTAGCGGAACCGTCCGCAATCGTGGACAGCTACTGGCTGCCTATATGATCGTTTATTATCTCGGCACTGTAACCGGTCAGTTACTGGTCAGCACACTCTCAACAGAATTACTGAGCGTAGTACCCTGGGTCACTTCGCTGGTGTTCTGCGCGGTACTGCCGCTGGTCTTCACACGGGTATCAGCCACCGGTGAAGCGGCTGAAGCGGCACCGGCTCGCATCTGGCCGATGCTTCGTCGCCGCAGTTCACGTCTCGGCATCAATGGGTGCATTATCTCCGGTATCGTTTTAGGCTCGCTTTATGGCCTGATGCCGCTTTACCTGTCGCATCAGGGAATGAGTGATGCCAATGTCGGCTACTGGATGGCGTTACTGGTTAGCGCAGGGATTGTCGGGCAGTGGCCAGTTGGTCGTCTTGCCGATCGTTTCGGCCGCTTGCTGGTGCTGCGGGTGCAGGTCTTTGTCGTTATCCTGGGGGCGATGGCCATGTTAACCAATGCCGCAATGGCGCCAGCGCTGTTTGTTCTGGGACTGGCAGGCTTCACACTCTATCCGGTGGCGATGTCCTGGGCTTGCGAGACAGTCGCACATCATGAACTGGTTGCGATGAATCAGGCGCTGCTGATGAGTTATACCGTTGGCAGTCTGGCTGGACCCGCAATGACCTCTGTTCTGATGCAGAATTATTCTGACCGGCTGCTGTTTGTGATGATCGCCGCAGTGGCGCTGATCTATCTGCTGATGCTGCTGCGTAAAGTGGATCAGCAGGCGACGCCAGTGGCACATGCCTGATCGCTGAACAGTAAAAAGGGAGCGTTAAGCTCCCTTTTTTATGACCGATTATTCAGTACATCACTTCGTGACCGTAGCTGGCGAGAATGTTTTTAACGCGTTCCATCGTCTCTTTCCCCGGTGGTTTCACCCCATCCAGCTTGTACTCTTCACCCATCGCAATCCATTTATGCTTACCCAGCTCGTGATAGGGCAGTAATTCAATCTTCTCGACGTTCTTCATGTCACGTGTGAATTCACCCAGCCGATGCGCGGTGTCATCATCGTCAGAATAGCCAGGTACCACGACAAATCGGATCCAGGTCCGCTTGCCTTTTTTCTGCAGATAGCGGGCAAAATCCAGCGTACGATGATTGGATACACCCACCAGAATCTGATGCACGTCATCATTCATCTGTTTGAGATCGAGCATCACTAAGTCAGTCACGTCGAGCAGTTCGTCGATCACTGGATCGTAGCGGCGTACGAAACCGTTGGTGTCGAGACAGGTATGGATGCCTTCGGCCTTGCAGGCGCGGAACCAGTCACGCACAAATTCAGCCTGAAGAATCGCTTCACCCCCTGACGCAGTAACACCGCCACCAGACGCATTCATAAAGTGGCGATAGGAGAGCACATCCGCCATCAGCGCCTCGACGCTGATCTCTTTTCCGCCGTGAGTATCCCAGGTGTCACGGTTGTGACAGTAGAGACAGCGCATCAGGCAGCCCTGGAAGAAGGTGATGAAACGGATGCCGGGACCGTCGACGGTCCCGCAGGATTCAAATGAGTGGATACGACCGTTAACTGACATTGCGATGTTTCTCCAGTGAGTCTGCCGGGACAGACGGCGCAATCTCTGTTGCGCTCAGGGCAGGAAATCGATTCTGAGAGGAACCTTGATGAAGATGACCATCAGAACAGACTTTTAAGGAAAAGGCTCCGCGAGGAGCCTTTTTATCGGGTTTAGCCGTGATTACAGTGACTGTGTGAAGGTACGGGTAATCACATCCTGCTGCTGCTCTTTAGTCAATGAGTTAAAGCGTACAGCGTAACCAGAAACGCGAATTGTCAGCTGCGGATACTTCTCCGGATGCTCCATCGCGTCCAGCAGCATTTCACGGTTCATGACGTTGACGTTAAGGTGCTGGCCGCCTTCGATGCTGGCTTCGTGATGGAAGTAACCATCCATCAGACCGGCAAGGTTGGTTTTGCGCACATTATCATCTTTACCCAACGCGTTTGGCACGATTGAGAAGGTATAGGAGATACCATCTTTCGCATAGGCAAACGGCAGTTTAGCGACAGAAGTCAGTGAAGCCACAGCACCTTTCTGGTCACGACCATGCATCGGGTTAGCACCGGGTCCAAACGGTGCGCCAGCGCGACGTCCATCCGGCGTGTTACCGGTTTTCTTACCATACACCACGTTCGAAGTGATAGTCAGGACAGACTGCGTCGGCACGGCATTACGATAGGTAGTCAGCTGTTGAATTTTCTTCATGAAGCGTTCAACCAGATCGCAGGCCAGGTCATCAACGCGGGCATCGTTGTTACCGAACTGTGGATATTCACCTTCGATATCGAAGTCGATCGCCAGACCATCTTCGTCACGAATTGGTTTCACTTTGGCGTATTTAATTGCTGAAAGTGAATCCGCAGCAACAGAAAGACCGGCGATACCACAGGCCATGGTGCGATAGACATCCCGGTCATGCAGGGCCATCAGTGCCGCTTCATAGCTGTACTTATCATGCATGTAATGGATGATGTTCAGCGAAGTCACATACTGCTTCGCCAGCCAGTCCATGAAGTGATCCATACGCTCCATGACGGTGTCGAAATCCAGCACGTCGTCGCTGATTTTGTCGCCTTTCGGTCCAACCTGCATTTTCAGTTTTTCATCCACGCCGCCGTTGATTGCGTAAAGCAGCGTTTTCGCCAGGTTGGCACGTGCGCCAAAGAACTGCATTTGTTTGCCGACAATCATCGGGCTCACGCAGCAGGCGATGGCGTAGTCGTCATTGTTGAAATCAGGACGCATGAGGTCATCATTCTCATACTGCAAAGATGAGGTATCGATAGAGACTTTAGCGGCGTATTTCTTGAAATTAATGGGCAGTTTTTCTGACCACAGAATGGTCATGTTTGGCTCAGGTGAAGGACCCATGGTGTAAAGGGTATTCAGGAAGCGGAAAGTGCTTTTGGATACCAGTGTACGACCATCAACGCCCATACCTGCCAGTGATTCGGTTGCCCAGATTGGGTCACCAGAGAACAGCTCATCATATTCTGGGGTACGCAGGAAGCGAACCATGCGCAGTTTCATGACCAGATGGTCAATCAGTTCCTGAGCCTGTTCTTCCGTCAGCTTACCGGCTTTAAGATCACGCTCAATGTAAATATCCAGGAAGGTTGAGACGCGGCCAAAGGACATGGCAGCACCGTTTTGTGATTTAACGGCAGCCAGGTAACCATAGTAAGTCCACTGCACAGCTTCCATCGCGTTGGTGGCCGGACCGGAAATGTCATGACCATATTTTGCGGCCATCTCTTTGATCTGGGCCAGCGCATGATGCTGATCGGAGATCTCTTCACGCAGACGAATGGTCGCCTCGAGATTCACACCGTTCTCTAAATCTTCCTGCAGTGATGCGAACTGAGAGAATTTATCCGCCATCAGGAAATCGATGCCGTACAACGCCACACGACGATAGTCACCGATAATACGACCACGACCATAAGCATCAGGAAGACCGGTCAGAATACCTGATTTGCGGCAGCGCAGAATGTCCGGGGTATAAACATCGAAGACACCCTGGTTGTGTGTTTTGCGGTATTCGGTGAAGATTTTTTTCAGAGAAGGGTCGAGTTCACGGCCATACACTTTGCATGAACCTTCGACCATTTTGATGCCGCCATAAGGAATGATGGCGCGTTTTAATGGTGCTTCAGTCTGCAGACCAACAATTTTTTCCAGAGACTTATTAATGTAGCCCGCGTCGTGCGAGGTAATTGTGGAGGCGAGATCGGTGTCGAAGTCGACTGGCGCGTGGGTGCGGTTCTCAATTTTGATGCCTTCCAGCACGCTTTCCCACAGCCTGGTGGTTGCTTCAGTGGCGCCCGCCAGGAATGACTCATCACCTTCATAGGGGGTGTAGTTTTTCTGAATGAAGTCGCGCACATTGACGCTGTTCTGCCATTCGCCTTCAGCAAATCCTTCCCATGCTGAAGCCAGTTTTGCATTAAGTTCGGTCATAATATACCTGCCTTATATGAAGAGACTTTACGGTCGGGCACAGTCAACGTCCTGTGCCGTCAAAAATGCGTTTAATGTACCTGGTCACCTTTGCGGAGATAGATAACCCAGTAAGTCAGCCCAACCAGAACGCCACCGCCGATGATGTTACCGATCGTTACGGGAATCAGATTATGGAGAATAAAGTTACTGACGGTCAGCGAATGAAACTGTGCAGCCGTGGTGCCAGCAGCCTGCCAGAACTCAGGTGTTGCGAAGTCGCGGATAGTAATGGCATAGGGAATGAGAAACATGTTAGCGATGCTGTGTTCGAAACCGCTGGCGACAAACATCCCAACAGGCAGAATCATCACGACCAGCTTATCGGTCAGGCTGCGACCGGAATAGCTCATCCAGACGGCGAGGCAGACCAGCAGATTAGCTAATGTACCCAGACAGACTGCTTCTATAAAGGTGTGATGCATCTTGTGATCGGCGGTTTCCAGGACATTCAACCCCCATGCACCATTCGCAACCATATGCTGTCCGGCAAACCACATCAGGGCGACAAAGAAGAGTGCACCGGCCAGGTTACCGGCGTAGACGTTAATCCAGTTGCGGGCCAGCTGACCCCAGCTGATGCGACCACTGGCTTTAGCCACGACGATTAGTACCGTCGAGGTAAAAAGGTCGGCACCACACACCACGACCAGCATCAAACCGAGAGAGAAGCAGATACCGCCAATCAGTTTGGCTATACCATAAGGCATCGCGCCACTGCCGGTAGTCGCTGTAATATAAAAAACGAATGCGATTGAGATGAATACGCCAGCGTTTATGGCCAGAAAGAAGGTAGTAAAGGGATGTTTGGTTGCTTTATAGATACCGGCGTCTTCGGCCACTTTCGCCATTGCGGCGGGTAATAAAAGATTAAAAGGGTTGTCAGTTTTCACACTAACTTACTCCTGAAGTTGTCTGAAAAAATACTAACAAAGGAGTATAGGTCAGTAATTGATGTGGATCATGTTTGACGAAATGGTAGCCAGGCTATCGTGTTTAAATGGAAAAATAATTGCGTAACTTACTGAAAATAAAGTATTAAATAAATTTTAAAAATACAAATATATTTTAATGACAGGCGATTGCGCGCGTTTTTAATTCAAGCGGTGTTATAAATTAATATCTTATATGTTAAGTAAAATAATGGAATGTGGCGGAAGGTATTTTTATTACAGCTAATGTTTCATTGAGATAGAGGAAAATTATGGCACCAGATAAATCCAGTGCCATGTTGAGCTATCTGTTTCCAGCGTCAGGCGTTATGCCTTACGCTTTTTTCCAGTAATGACGTTTGGCAGCTTGCAGTTTTTCGTATGCAGCAAGCAGGGATTGATGAGCCGGAAATGCCTGCAACTCTTCATCCACAGCCTGAAGCCCATTAAACGGATTCTCACCACTGATAGCGGCGGAAGCCGCTTCCATTGCGTTCTCACCATACATACGCAGGAAGGCGTGATGATATTGCAGCGGATCGCGCTCATCTTCCATTGCCAGTAACAGCAGGGTCTGCAGGCAACGATAGTAATTAGCCCGCTCTGGCGTAAAGATTGAGCTGTTAAACTCCATTGTCCATTCTGTCCAGATCAATGCCTGATCCAGATCGCCGCCCGCCAGCGCCAGCATCGCTTTTAGTTCGCCAATACGCAGCGTGTACCAGCCGTTGTCTTTACCGGTTGCCAGACCCAGCAGCTCGCGAACACGGGTGAAGTCGTCAAAACCTTCATCATCCAGCTGTCCAATCAGATCCAGATACTCTTCCGGATTCCAGTTGCTGTCAGGCAGGGCAAGCAGGGTTGCACGGATGCCAGCACCCATGCTGTTATTCGCCAGGAACAAATCTTCCGCCGGGTAGATATCAGACATGCCAGGTACGATAATGCGGCAGGCATAAACACCCAGGTGCTCGTAGTCAGCGATATAGACTTCCTGATTTTCTGAAGCGAAGATCGCCATCAGCGTAGCAAATTCCTGCTCGGTGCTGCCTGCGAAAGACCAGTCGACAAAGGGATAATCCGCCGTCTCTTTAAACAGATCCCAGGAGATAAGACCGCTTGAATCGATGAAGTGTGTTTCGAGGTTGGCATGTTCAGCCACTTCTTCGTCATCAAAGGTCGGTGGTGTAAACACATCCAGATCTTTGAGGCTGCGACCCTGCAGCAACTCGGTGACGGTACGCTCCAGCGCCACACCGAAATCAGGATGCGCACCAAATGAGGCAAAGCAGGTGCCGTTGGTCGGGTTAAACAGTACCACACAAATAACCGGATATTTGCCACCCAGCGAGGCGTCATAAGCGAAAATCGGGAAGCCTTCTGCTTCAAGGCGCGCAATCGCTTCAATGACGTCAGGATAGCGCTGCATCACCTCATCAGGAATCGCTGGCAGGCTGATTGCTTCCGCAATAATGCGGTTTTTAATGTAGCGCTCAAACACTTCTGAAAGCCCCTGAACACGGGCTTCATTTGCGGTGTTACCTGCAGACATGCCATTTGAAACATAGAGGTTGCCGATAATGTTCATCGGAATATAGACAGTGTGCTGATCGGACTGGCGGGTAAAGGGCAGAGCGCATATACCACGCTCAGCATTGCCGGATTGCAAATCAATGAGGCCGGAAGCCGTCAGAGCATTGTCGGCATCGTAAAACGCGTGCAGGCGCGCATCCAGAATGCCTTCAGGTAAAGAATCATCCTCTGGTAACGCAAACCATTTTTCATTGGGATAGTGAACAAAATCACCGTCAGCGATCTTTTTCCCCAGCCAGAAGTCAGCAAAAAAATAGTTAGTAGAGAGACGCTCGAAATACTCACCCAGTGCAGAGGCCAGTGCCGCTTTTTTACTGGCGCCTTTACCATTGGTAAAACAGAGCGGGCAATCGCGGTCGCGGATATGCACTGACCAGACATGGGGGACAGGATTCAGCCAGGAGGCTTCTTCAATGTTAAAGCCAAGATCCTGCAGCTTGTTCTGGAAACGCGCGATGGAGTCTTCCAGTGCGGCATCTTTGCCCGGGATAAATGTTTGCGTCATAGTGCCGCTCTCTCTGTTGTCATAGGGTGCGTAAAGCGCGCCATGATACGGATTTTGCTAACTGACCGCTATCAGGGCGGGACATTTTTACCGGCTTAGTTTACCGACGTAGTTTTCATCACAGCGGCACTCTGGCCAAACGCAGATTGATGGCGCTAGATAAAGCCTCACAAAATTCCGTTGAGATTTACATTGGTAACATAACCTCCGGCGAGCCGGATTCAGAAAATGTGACCGCACCCTGATTTATGATTGCAGCTATCAGAATGCAGTGATAAAACCGGATGGTTATTCATAACCGTTCGATATGACAGTGGTGAGGGGAAATGACGCAAGTTTATAATTTTAGCTCTGGCCCGGCGATGCTACCGGTTGAAGTCCTTCGTCGTGCAGAACAGGAGCTGACGAACTGGCGCGGTCTGGGTACCTCTGTAATGGAGATCAGTCACCGCAGTAAAGAGTTTATTCAGGTGGCTGAGGAAGCGGAGCAGGACTTCCGTGATCTGCTAAAAATACCGGCTAATTACAAAGTTTTATTCTGTCATGGCGGCGCGCGTGCGCAGTTCGCTGCAGTACCGGGTAATCTGCTCGGGCAAGCGACCAGCGCCGACTATGTCGATGGCGGCTACTGGGCACACAGTGCAATTAAAGAAGCGGAAAAGTATTGTTCTCCGCGTACGCTGGATGTGAAAACCACTCGCGATGGTAAACGTGCCATTCTGCCGATGAGCGAATGGCAGGTGAGTGAATCGTCTGCTTATCTGCATTTCTGCCCGAATGAAACTATCGATGGCATCGCCATTGATGAACAGCCCGATTTCGGCAATAAAACTGTTGTCGCTGACTTCTCATCTACCATTTTGTCACGTCCGATCGATGTGAGCCGCTATGGCGTGATTTATGCGGGTGCGCAAAAAAATGTCGGTCCGGCCGGGTTAACGCTGGTTATCGTTCGCGACGATCTGCTGGGTCAGGCGCACGCCTCTGTACCTTCAATTCTTGATTACAAAGTGCTGGCCGATAATGATTCGATGTTTAATACCCCGCCAACATTTGCATGGTATCTCTCAGGCCTGGTGTTTAAATGGCTGAAAGAGAAGGGCGGTGTGGCCGAAATTGATCGTATCAATCAGGCAAAATCTGACCTGCTTTATGGCGTTATCGATCACAGTGGCTTCTACCGTAACGATGTGGCTAAAGAAAATCGCTCGCGCATGAATATTCCTTTCCAGCTGGCTGATGCGTCGCTCGATGCACTGTTCCTGGAAGAGTCATTTAAGGCAGGATTGCATGCGCTTAAAGGCCATCGTGTAGTAGGCGGTATGCGCGCCTCTATTTATAATGCGATGCCGCTGGAAGGTGTGAAGGCGCTGACCGATTTCATGGTCGACTTTGAACGCCGTCACGGCTGATTATTAAGATATCAGCGTTGATGCTGATGCCAGACCTCGTCATAGGGCGAGGTCTCTGTATTTTTTGAGGATTTCGTTTCACATGCAGGACTCCCTGACTCTCCAACCGATCGCGCGCGTCGATGGCACCGTAAATCTGCCCGGCTCAAAAAGCGTTTCCAATCGCGCATTGCTGCTGGCTGCGCTGGCTGAAGGTACCACCCGTCTCACCAACCTGCTCGACAGCGATGATGTTAAGCATATGCTGAATGCGCTGACCGCGCTGGGCGTAAGCTATACGCTCTCCAGCGATCGCACCGTGTGTGAAGTGACGGGAAATGCCGGGCCACTGCACTCCTCTCAACCGTTGTCGCTGTTTCTGGGCAATGCCGGAACCGCAATGCGTCCTCTGGCCGCTGCACTCTGTTTGGGCGAGCACGATATCGAGCTGACCGGCGAACCCCGCATGAAAGAGCGTCCAATCGGGCATCTGGTTGATGCACTTCGTCAGGGGGGAGCAAGTATTGAGTACCTGGAAAACGAAAGTTATCCGCCGCTGCGTTTACGCGGTGGTTTCACCGGGGGGGAAGTCAGTGTAGATGGCAGCGTCTCCAGTCAGTTCCTGACAGCACTGCTGATGACCGCGCCGCTGGCACAGCAGGATACCTGCATCACTATCAAAGGCGATTTGGTTTCCAAACCTTATATTGATATCACACTCAATCTGATGCAGTGCTTTGGCGTCGGGGTTGAGAATCAGAACTATCAACGCTTCCTGATTAAGGGACAGCAACAGTATCAGTCACCGGGCGATTACCTGGTTGAAGGCGATGCCTCTTCCGCCTCCTATTTCCTGGCTGCCGGCGCAATAAAAGGTGGCACGGTTCGCGTCACCGGTATCGGACGCCAGAGTGTGCAGGGCGATATCCGTTTCGCTGATGTGCTGGAAAGGATGGGTGCGGTAATTGAGTGGGGCGATGATTTCATTGCCTGCACGGCCGGAAAACTGCAGGCCATTGATATGGACATGAACCATATCCCGGATGCTGCCATGACCATCGCGACCACCGCGCTGTTTGCCGACGGCACGACCCAGTTACGTAATATTTATAACTGGCGAGTAAAAGAGACTGATCGACTGAGCGCAATGGCTACAGAGCTGCGTAAAGTGGGGGCGGAAGTTGAAGAGGGCCATGACTATATCCGTATTACACCGCCAGCATCGCTGATTCATGCTGATATTGGTACCTACAACGATCACCGCATGGCAATGTGTTTTTCGCTGGTTGCCCTTTCCGATACACCAGTAACTATTCTCGATCCTGGCTGTACAGCGAAAACCTTCCCGGACTATTTTGTTCAGCTGGCTAAAATCAGCCAGCACGCCTGATATCGCCTTTCCGGTGCGGTTCCGCACCGGGTCTCCCCCTGATTCAATCTGGCTGTAACCTGACCGATATCCTCTGAATTGACTAACATTTCGAACCCGGTCAGTGCGAAAGGGTAACCAAGCCTTGCTATGCAGCGTATAATGCTAAGCATTAAGGGTGACCTGAAGGTCATAATGCACGCAGCAACAGGAGGGAATAATGACAGTAACTGCCCCGGTCATAACTATTGATGGGCCAAGTGGAGCGGGAAAGGGAACCCTGTGCAAAGCGATGGCAGAATCGCTGCAGTGGCATCTGCTGGACTCTGGTGCTATTTATCGCGTGCTGGCGTTAGCGGCATTGCATCATCAAGTGGACATTGAATCTGAAGAAGCGCTGGTGCCGATTGCTGCACATCTTGATGTGCGCTTTTTGTCACAAAATGGTGAAATGCAGGTCATACTTGAAGGTGAAGATGTTACCGGTGAAATCCGCACTCAGGAGGTCAGCAACACCGCCTCACGTGTCGCTGCCTTTCCGCGGGTGCGCGAAGCGTTATTGCGCCGTCAGCGCGGTTTCCGTGAGATGCCGGGCCTGATCGCTGATGGCCGCGATATGGGCACCGTGGTTTTCCCGGATGCGCCAGTAAAGATTTTCCTTGATGCCAGCCCGGAAGAGCGTGCTCAGCGACGTATGCTACAGTTGCAGGGAAATGGCTTTAATGTTAACTTTGACCGCCTTTTAGCCGAGATAAAAGAACGCGACGACCGCGATCGTAACCGCGCAATTGCGCCTTTAGTCGCTGCTGCCGATGCACTGGTTCTGGACTCTACAGAGATGTCTATCGACCAGGTCATTGAAAAAGCGCTACACTATGCCCGCGAGAAGCTGGGCATTCCGGCTTAACTGAATTTATCACCCTGTACCACGGATCCGGTGCCGGGCATGTGAAACAACCCCATCCGACATGAAGTCAGATGGACGTTAAATTGAAGAATCCTGAAGATTATCAATATGACTGAATCTTTTGCTCAACTATTTGAAGAATCCTTAAAAACAATCGAAACCCGCCCGGGTTCTATCGTTCGTGGCATCGTCGTTTCTATCGACAAAGATGTCGTTCTGGTTGATGCGGGTCTGAAATCTGAATCTGCAATTCCTGCAGAGCAGTTCAAGAACGCAGCCGGCGAACTGGAAATCCAGGTAGGCGACGAAGTTGATGTTGCTCTGGATGCAGTGGAAGACGGCTTCGGTGAAACCCTGCTGTCCCGTGAGAAAGCTAAGCGCCATGAAGCATGGATCACGCTGGAAAAAGCTTACGAAGACGCTGAAACTGTTACCGGTGTTATCAACGGCAAAGTTAAAGGCGGCTTCACAGTTGAGCTCAACGGTATCCGTGCGTTCCTGCCAGGTTCACTGGTAGATGTGCGTCCGGTGCGCGATACGCTGCACCTGGAAGGCAAAGAGCTTGAGTTCAAAGTCATCAAGCTGGATCAGAAACGCAATAACGTCGTGGTTTCACGTCGTGCGGTTATCGAATCCGAAAACAGCGCAGAGCGCGATCAGCTGCTGGAAAACCTGCAGGAAGGCATGGAAGTTAAAGGTATCGTTAAGAACCTCACTGACTACGGTGCATTCGTTGATCTGGGCGGCGTTGATGGCCTGCTGCACATCACTGATATGGCATGGAAACGCGTTAAGCATCCAAGCGAAATCGTTAACGTTGGCGACGAAATCACCGTTAAGGTGCTGAAGTTCGACCGCGAGCGTACCCGTGTTTCTCTGGGTCTGAAGCAGCTGGGCGAAGATCCATGGGTTGCTATCGCTAAACGCTATCCGGAAGGCACTCGCCTGACCGGTCGTGTTACCAACCTGACTGATTATGGCTGCTTCGTGGAAATCGAAGAAGGCGTTGAAGGTCTGGTACACGTGTCTGAAATGGACTGGACCAACAAAAACATCCATCCGTCTAAAGTTGTTAACGTAGGCGATGTTGTTGAAGTTATGGTTCTGGACATTGACGAAGAGCGTCGTCGTATCTCCCTGGGTCTGAAACAGTGTAAATCTAACCCATGGCAGCTGTTCGCTGAGACGCACAACAAAGGCGATCGTGTTGAAGGTAAAATCAAGTCAATCACTGACTTCGGTATCTTCATCGGCCTGGACGGCGGCATCGACGGTCTGGTTCACCTGTCTGACATCTCCTGGAACGCGACCGGCGAAGAAGCCGTTCGTGAGTACAAAAAAGGCGATGAAATCGCTGCCGTTGTACTGCAGGTTGATGCAGAGCGCGAGCGTATCTCTCTGGGCGTTAAACAGCTGGCAGAAGATCCGTTCAACAACTACATCACTCTGAACAAGAAAGGTGCCATCGTCACCGGTAAAGTGACTGCAGTTGATGCTAAAGGTGCTACAGTTGAATTAGCA
This sequence comes from Pantoea sp. XY16, assembly GCF_025153065.1. Classification (NCBI taxonomy): domain Bacteria; kingdom Pseudomonadati; phylum Pseudomonadota; class Gammaproteobacteria; order Enterobacterales; family Erwiniaceae; genus Pantoea; species Pantoea sp. XY16. Next base: position 196,077 of record NZ_JANZNP010000002.1, read on the forward strand.
GACGGCGTTGAGGGTTACCTGCGCGCTTCTGAAGCTTCACTGGACCGCATTGAAGATGCAACTCTGGTTCTGAACGTTGGCGACGACGTTGAAGCTAAGTTCACCGGCGTTGATCGTAAAAACCGTGTCGTAAGCCTGTCTGTCCGTGCGAAAGACCAGGCTGATGAGAAAGAAGCTATCAATACTGTTAACACCAAACAGGAAGAAGGCAATTTCTCTAGCGCTATGGCTGAAGCGTTCAAAGCGGCTAAAGGCGAGTAATCGACCTGAAGCACCGGGTGGGCAACCACCCGGTTTCGGTAAAAGCTGTCATACATTCCTACAGGGATAAACCGGAGGTTACATGACCAAGTCAGAACTGATCGAAAGACTGGCGGGACAGCATACTCATATACCGGCGAAAGTCGTTGAGGATGCAGTAAAAGAGATGCTTGAGCATATGGCCACTACGCTGGCACAAGGCGAACGCATCGAAATCCGGGGATTCGGCAGCTTTTCTTTGCACTATCGCGCTCCGCGTACTGGACGTAACCCGAAAACGGGTGACAAAGTGGATCTGGAAGGTAAATACGTTCCCCACTTTAAGCCAGGCAAAGAACTGCGCGATCGCGCAAATATCTACGGCTAAGCCGATACCGAACCAGATAAACGACATCTCCGGATGTCGTTTTTTTTTGCCTGCTATCCAGGTTGAGACCTGACATCCAGATTACGGTCATCCACACTGCAATGCCGCGCTCTCCTTGCGAAACGGCTCCAGCCTCACTCATTGTCCACTGTTAATTTCTCCCCAATTGCCCAGAATAATCGAACTGAATCAATGGATATGATTATGCTGACATGGACCATTCTGGCGCGACTGGCGATCGTTGCAACGTTACCGCTACTGCTGATGGCGCGGCTGCCTTCCGGTGAGACGATTCTGCTGCTTGTCCTCGTGGGTCTGGCTCTGCTGCATTGCGCTTACCCGCCGCTTCGTCTGACCGGTATCACTCTGCTGTTTCTGGCATGGGCCTGTAACGACGCCCGTCTGATGGTGCGGGATATCGAAAAGTTCTCGGCGCGTCCTGCCACCTACACCCTTCAGATCAGTGAACTGCGAAAAGAGCGGAAGCAAATCCGGGTTCGTCTGCTTGAAGAACAGGGCAGGATGATATTCCCGCCTCGCTTTGCCTGGCTCTTTTTCGATACTGATCCAGAGATTTACTGTCCGGGCCAGCGCTGGACCATGCACCTCCGTCTGCGACCGGTCCATGCCCGCCTTAATGAAGGCGACTTTGATGCACAGCGTTTTGCACTCGCGAATAATACGCCGCTTCAGGGGCGGATCCTTAAACAGGATGCTATCAGCGATCGCTGTGATGGCCGCTGGCGATTTATTGTAGGGCACCGTGACAGGACCCGTGAAATGCCTTCGCGTGGCACGCTGGAGGCGCTGGCATTTGGTATCCGGGAGGAAATGAGCCCACAGACGCGCCAGCTACTGCGTGATACCGGCACGGCGCACCTGATGGCGATATCGGGCATGCATATTGCCCTGGCAGCCAGCACTGGCTGGGTGCTTGCGCGAGGCGTGCAGTTTATATTGCCAGCCCGCTTTATCGGCTATCTTTTTCCCCTCATCGTGAGCTGGCTGTTTGCAGCAATCTATACCTGGCTTTCAGGGGCGCAGCCTCCTGCAGCCCGTTCTCTGCTCGCCCTGACGCTATGGACGATAACACGGCTTGCGGGTGTTCAGCTGAACAGCTGGCAGATCTGGACGTTCTGTATTGCGTTGCTGCTGGTGATGGATCCACTGACCGTGCTGTCTGACAGCTTCTGGCTTTCGGTACTGGCTGTCGGCATGTTGCTGGTCTGGTATCACTGGTTCCCGCTGCCTGCACAGTTCCGCCATCAATGGCGCTGGATTCCGGTACAGCTACTGCATTTGCAGGCGGGCATGATGATTTTAATGGTGCCGTTGCAGGTGGCGATTTTCAACGGCATCAGCCTGACTGCGCTGGTGGCGAATGTTGTCGCGATTCCGGTCGTCTCGTTTATTACCATGCCTCTGGTGACGCTCGCCCTGCTGCTACCGGTGGCGCATTTATCTGGCTTCTTCTGGGGAGCGGCCGATCTCTCTTTACGCGCACTGTTTCATTGCCTGACGTTGCTGCCACCAGGCTGGTGGCCGCTGAGTGGCACAACCTGGTTTACGGTCATGGTATGGGGTGGCCTGATTCTCTGGCGTGCGCAGCTCTTCTTCTCTCTGCCACTAAGCAGCTGCGCGTTAGCGCTGGCGATGATACTGAGTCGCCAGCCAAATCAGGAGCAGGGCTGGCGCATCGATATGCTGGATATCGGGCACGGTCTGAGTCTGGTGATCAGCCAGGGCGACGAGGCCGTAATGTATGACACCGGCCCGCGCTGGCAGAACGATAATGCGGGGAGTCGGGTGATCATTCCGTGGCTGGAGCGCAGGCAGTTACGGTTAAAACAGGTCATCCTGAGTCATAAGCATCTGGATCATACTGGCGGGCTGGAGGCGATTACGCAACGCTGGCCAGCGGTTGACGTCAGAAGTGCGCTGGCTGATGAGGCACACTTACCCTGCGTACGGGGCACGCAGTGGCGCTGGCGGCAGCTCCACTTTCGGGTGGTCTGGCCGCTGACGGCCCCCCTGCCGGGCGGAAATAATGACTCCTGTGTGGTGATCGTCGATGATGGTCAGGTTCGTCTGATGTTAACCGGTGACATTGAAGCGAAAGCGGAACGCCAACTGGTGGCGCTGGAGAAGCAGGGGCTGAAGGTCGATATTCTGCAGGTCCCGCACCACGGCAGCCGTACTTCGTCGACCTCATTGCTGCTGCGTAAAGCCGCAGGCCACACCGCTATCGCCTCGCTGGCACGCTACAATGCATGGCGTATGCCCGCGAAAAATGTGCTGGAAAACTATCGAACGGCCGGTTTTCAGTGGCTGGATACGGGCCAGTCAGGACAAATCAGTATCAGGATAGCGCAGGGCAGAGCGCAGGTTTCGACCTTGCGGGATCAATTAATGCCCCGTTGGTATCATCAGTGGTTTGGCGTCAAACGCGAATCCAGGTAGAATGGCCGGCTATTTCCAACAGCGTGAATAAATAATGCATCAAGATAAAGATCTCTCTACGTGGCAGACGTTTCGCCGACTCTGGCCGATGATCGCGCCTAATAAAGCGGGATTAATTGCGGCCTCAGTCGCCCTGATTATTAATGCTGCGGGCGACGCCTTAATGCTCTCACTGTTGAAACCGTTACTGGATGATGGTTTTGGTAAAGCTGACAGATCGGTGATGCTGTGGCTGCCGTTAGTGGTTATTGGCCTGATGCTGGTACGCGGAGTCACCAGTTATATCTCCAGCTACTGCATCTCCTGGGTCTCTGGCAACGTCGTGATGAACATCCGCCGTCGTCTGTTCAGCCATATGATGGGCATGCCGGTTTCGTTTTTCGACCAGCAGTCAACCGGCACCCTGTTGTCACGCATTACTTACGATTCTGAGCAGGTCGCCTCCTCTTCTTCGGGCGCGCTGGTCACCGTAGTGCGTGAAGGGGCTTCCATTATTGGCCTGTTTATCATGATGTTCTACTACAGCTGGCAACTGTCGCTGATCCTGATTGTACTGGCACCTATCGTCTCCTTTGCTATCCGCACCGTCTCTAAGCGCTTCCGCACCATCAGCAAAAGTATGCAGAACACTATGGGGCAGGTGACAACCAGCGCCGAGCAGATGCTGAAAGGGCACAAAGAAGTGCTGATTTTTGGCGGACAGGACATTGAATCGGAGCGCTTTTCCCGCGTCAGTAACCGGATGCGTCAGCAGGGAATGAAACTCGTTTCAGCCTCCTCCATTTCCGATCCGATTATTCAGCTGATCGCGTCGCTGGCACTGGCTTTTGTGCTCTATGCTGCCAGCTTCCCCAGCGTCATGGATACCCTGACAGCCGGTACCATCACCGTGGTTTTCTCCTCGATGATTGCCCTGATGCGCCCGCTTAAGTCTCTGACCAACGTCAACGCCCAGTTCCAGCGTGGGATGGCGGCCTGTCAGACACTGTTCTCTATTCTGGATAGTGAGCAGGAAGTGGATAACGGTACGCGCGAAATCACCCGTGCTAAAGGGGATATTGAATTCCGTGATGTGACCTTTACCTACCCTGGTCGTGAAATTCCGGCCCTGCGCAATATCAATCTGTCGCTGCCGGCAGGAAAAACGGTGGCGCTGGTGGGCCGTTCCGGTTCCGGTAAGTCTACGATGGCGAGTCTGCTGACCCGCTTTTATGACATCCAGCAGGGCGAAATCCTGCTGGACGGTCATGATCTGCGTGAGTACAGCCTGCGCTCATTGCGTAATCAGGTGGCGCTGGTGTCACAGAATGTGCACCTCTTCAACGACACGATTGCCAATAACATCGCGTATGCCCGCAGTGAGCAATACAGTCGTGAAGAGATCGAGCAGGCGGCCACCATGGCGCATGCCATGGACTTTATCAATAAAATGGATAAGGGTCTGGATACGATGATTGGCGAGAATGGCGTGCTGTTATCTGGCGGTCAGCGTCAGCGTATCGCCATTGCCCGTGCGTTGCTGCGTGATTGTCCGATTCTGATCCTGGATGAAGCGACCTCGGCGCTGGATACCGAGTCAGAACGCGCGATTCAGTCTGCACTGGATGAGTTGCAGAAGAACCGTACCTCGCTGGTAATTGCGCACCGCCTTTCTACCATTGAGAAAGCGGATGAAATCGTGGTAATTGAAGATGGCCAGATTGTTGAACGCGGAACGCATCAGGTGCTGTTAGCAGAACGCGGCGCCTATGCACAGCTGCATAAAATGCAGTTCGGCCAATGATTGAACGTATCTGGAGTGGTCGTTCACCGCTATGGCTACTGCTATGGCCATTCAGCCTGCTGTATGGCGCGATCACGGCCCTGATACGCTTCAGTTACAGGCGCGGCTGGCGTAAAAGCTGGCGTGCGCCTCTGCCGGTCGTGGTGGTGGGTAACCTGACTGCCGGCGGAAATGGTAAGACACCAGTCGTGATCTGGCTGGTTGAGGCGTTGCAGCAACGTGGCCTGCGCGCTGGCGTCGTCTCCAGAGGGTATGGCGGCAAGGCGGACCACTATCCTTTGCTGGTCACGGCGCAGACCCCCACGCAACAGGCCGGTGATGAACCGGTACTGATCGCCCAGCGCACCGGAGCGCCGGTTGCGGTTGCTCCCAAAAGGCGACAGGCGATTGAAGCGTTACTGAAGCAGGGGCCGCTGGATGTGATCATCACGGATGATGGCCTGCAACATTACGCCCTGCAGCGCGATCGCGAAATCGTGGTGGTTGATGGGGTCCGTCGCTTTGGTAATGGCTGGTGGTTGCCTGCCGGTCCGATGCGTGAACGTGCCGATCGTCTGCGGCAGGTGGATGCCGTCATCATTAATGGCGGTAAGGCCCTGGGTGACGAGATTGCGATGCAACTTCAGCCCGGACTCGCCACCAATCTGCTGACCGGGGAAACCCGCGCACCTGAGCAACTGGGCGCAGTGGTTGCCATGGCCGGTATTGGTCATCCTCCGCGCTTTTTCACCACGCTGAAACAGCAGGGTATTACGCCGGTTGCAGAGATCGCCTTTGCCGATCATCACGCCTACAGTGAAGATGAGCTGACACGATTATTACAGCCGGGTCAGCAGCTATTAATGACTGAAAAGGACGCAGTGAAATGCCGTCACTTTGCGCAGCCTGACTGGTGGTATCTGCCGGTGGACGCCCATTTAACCGGTAAAGCCGTAACGCCGTTACTGGACGATATTGAACAACGCTGCCGTCGCCGGCTCTGATAGCCGCACCCATTCAGGTGAAGCCTGATAAGGAAGAGGATGAACACCCCGCATTCACTTTCGTTACAGCAAGCACGTCATCTTCATCTCGCCGCGCAGGGCCTGCTGCGCCCTCCGGCAAAACGCGCGGTTTATCAGGATCTGATTAGCTGCATCTCCCGCATGTCACTGCTGCAAATTGATACCATTCATGTGGTGGCACGCAGTCCTTATCTGGTGCTGTTCAGTCGCCTGGGGAACTATCCTCAGGCATGGCTGGAACAGGCGCTGGCCCAGGGCGAACTCTTCGAGTACTGGGCGCACGAAGCCTGCTTTATTCCCCGCGCCGATTACAGACTGCTTCGTCATCGCATGCTCTCTCCTGAACGTCTGGGCTGGAAATACAATGCGCAATGGGTTGCTGACCACCAGCAGGCGATTACCGAATTACTGCAGCTGATTCAGCAAAACGGCCCGGTGCGCGCCGCCGATTTCACCCATGCCGATAACCCGAAGTCGGGCTGGTGGGCATGGAAACCACACAAACGCCATCTGGAAAATCTGTTTAGCGCCGGTGAGCTGATGGTCGCGGAACGCCGTAACTTTCAGCGTGTCTATGATCTGCGCAGCCGCATCATGCCCGACTGGCAGGATGCGGTGCATGGCATCAGCGAAGCCGAGGCCACCCGACAGATGCTGATGAACAGCGCCCGTAGCTTAGGGATTTTCCGCGCGGCCTGGCTGCCGGACTACTATCGCCTTAAACGAGCACCCCTGAACGACTTTATCGCTGATGCCCAGGCCGCGGGCGATCTGGTCGCCGTCGATACAGAGGGGCTGGGTGAGATGTGGCTGCATCGTGACTACCTGCCATTACTGGAGACACCGCTGCAGGCGACGCACAGCGCGCTGCTGTCCCCGTTTGATCCGGTAGTCTGGGATCGCAAGCGTGCGCGGGAGCTGTTCAGTTTTGACTATCGTATCGAGTGTTACACCCCCGAGGAGAAGCGTAAATTTGGCTATTTCGTTTTGCCCATCCTTCATCGTGGTCAGATAAAAGGACGGCTCGATGCCCGTATGCTGCGTCAGGCAAAACAGCTGGAGATTAAAAAACTCTGGCTGGAAGAGACGACCCGCATCACGGCGCGCTTTGTGGTGGATATCCGGCGTGCAATTGAGCGCTTCGCGGTCTGGCAGGGAGCAGAAAGCGTCGCTATTCTGCAGGCACCCGATGCACTCAACGATCACTGGCCAGCCCAGTGGCGGCTGGATTAATCAATTTTGCGGCAGCCGCTGCGGGAAGGCGTTTTACCCCATCCCGCCTGCGCTGCGCTATGGTATGCTTGATGCCTTAAGCATTCGGTTCCTGATGGAGGACATATGGATCATCGTTTACTCGAAATCGTTGCCTGCCCGGTGTGCAATGGCAAACTTTACTTCAACAATGCTCAGCAGGAGCTGATCTGCAAGCCTGATGGCCTGGCCTTCCCGGTTCGGGATGGTATTCCGGTGCTGCTGGAAACCGAAGCCCGTACTCTGTCAGTTGAAGAGATTCATCCATGAGTTTCACTGCCATCATTCCTGCGCGCTATGCGTCAACCCGGTTACCCGGCAAGCCGCTGCTCGATATTCACGGTAAACCGATGGTGGTGCATGTGATGGAGCGCGCCCGTGAATCGGGTGCCAGTCGGGTCATTGTTGCTACCGATCATCCTGACGTCGCCAGAGCAGTGGAGGCGGCAGGCGGTGAAGTCTGCATGACCCGCGTCGATCACCAGTCCGGCACGGAGCGGCTGGCGGAAGTGATCGAAAAATATCAGTTTGCAGATGACGAAATCATCGTCAATGTGCAGGGTGATGAGCCGATGATCCCGGCAGAGATTGTGCGCCAGGTGGCGACCAATCTGGCGGGCTCAGCGGCCGGGATGGCAACGCTGGCGGTGCCAATAACCGATGTGGAAGAAGCCTTTAATCCGAACGCGGTGAAGGTGGTCATGGATGCGAATGGCTATGCGCTCTATTTCTCACGGGCCACCATTCCCTGGGATCGGGAACGCTATGCTGCCTCACGCGAGCAGATTGGCGATACGCTACTTCGTCACATTGGTATCTATGCCTACCGTGCCGGTTTTATTCGCCGCTATGTTGCCTGGGCACCTTGTCCTCTTGAACAGATTGAGCTGCTCGAGCAACTGCGTGTTTTATGGTACGGCGAAAAAATTCATGTCGCCGTAGCAAAAACCATTCCCAGCGTGGGTGTGGATACGCCAGACGATTTGCAACGCGTCCGCAATGCCATGCAGGCCTGATATACGGGGAGTCAGTCTCCCCGTTTCAGCGCAACGTTATTGATCCGCCGCTAAACTTATCGCCAGTACTTCCTTCAGGATATTATGATATTCATCTGAGGAGGATGCCGCATGGAACAGCTTAAATCAGAACTCACGCTGGCGCTGGGTGAAAGCATCAGCCGCCTCGAATTAATCAGTGAACATCCGCCCACCCGACTCTATGCCCTGTACGATAGGCAGGGGCACCCCATGCCGATGGTGGCAAAATATTTTCTTCATCAGGGGCGGGCAGCGCTAGAAGCCAGAAAGCTGGCATTACTGGGGCAGGCCGGATTGATCCCTGTGCCAGCGGTCTATGGTCTGGTGCTGAGCCAGCAGCCGCCGGTGCATGAAACGCTTCTGATGACGAGACTGAATGGCGTGACGGCGGAGGCGCCTGCGCGGGATGCTCAGCGATGGCAACAGTTTTGCGAGCAGGCAGTCGAGGGTCTGCTGGCCTGGCACCGGCTCGACAGCCACGGTCTGGTCGGAACGGTAGACAGCACGCAGCAGAATTGCTGGCCGGCCTGGTATGCACAACGGGTTGAGGTATTGTGGTCGACACTCAGCTATCTGCGCCCACCCGGCTTCACGCTGGAAGATCGCCAGATTCTGTTCCGCTGCCGGTCACGTCTGGCGCATCTTTTCCACGACTTTGATGATCCCTGCGTGATGGTTCACGGCAACGTGCGGCTGCAGAGCATGCTGAAAAACAGCCGCAGTGACCAGTTAGTCGCGATGACACAGCCGGGCACGATTCTCTGGGCGCCCCGTGAATATGACCTGATCCATCTGGATACCTCACCTGCTGAGACAGCGCTGCTGCACGACTACCTGCAACGGGCACCCGTCTCTGAAGGCTTTGTCTGGCGCCGGTGGGTTTATCAGCTGTGGGACTGCATCGAACATCTCGTGCAGACCGGCACGTTCAACCGCCCGCGTTTTGACCATGCCCGTGCGCAACTACTTCCCTGGCTCGGCTGAGTCGGGTTTCTCACCTTTAAGCCGCTGCAGTAACGTGCCCAGCGTTTCATACACTGCCCGTTCGCTGTGGCTCAGCCAGATCGATGAAGGTATCGCGCGTTCCCAGCCATTCAGCGGCGAGGTAATCGCCAGCTGATTGGCAGGGGCAGCAATCGGCTTCAGACCGACCGCGTGGAAAAAGCGTATCGCCCGCGGCATATGATTCGCTGAGGTGACCAGCAGCAACGTGCGATCGCCTACTACCGTTTTGACCGCCTGCGCTTCATCCGCGGTATCACGAGGCTGGTCAAGAATCTGAATGTGTTCGCGCGGTACGCCCAGACTTTCTGCCACCTGAGCGGCTACCCAGGCGCTGCTCTTCGGATTGGTGCCACCGGCAGCGCCGGTAAAAATCAGGGTCGACTGTGGATTGCGTTGCCATTGACGAATACCTTCCGCCACGCGTGGCAGACTGTTATTCAGCAGGTTTGAGCTGGGTGCCCATGCCGGGTTGAAGGTATAGCCTCCGCCCAGCACCACAATGTAGTCCACCTTCTCTGCACCGTTCCAGGTCGGATAGCGGTTATCCAGCGGCAAAAGCAGCCGATCGGCCAGCGGTTGCAGGCTCAGCAGCAGCAATAACAGCCAGCTGACAGAGATCACGGTTTTGCCGCTTTTTTGCCAGTCAGTAAACCAAAGCAGTAAAATGCCCAGCGCCATCAGCAAAAGCAGAAACGGCAAGGGTAAAAGCAGCCCGCCAATCACTTTTTTCAGGGTAAATAACATCGAAAACGCGTCCTGTTGTCCGAAAATAGAGCACCCGGAAGGGAAGATGGGGATGAAAGGTTCATTCTTCTGATGCCTGTGACAAAATAGCACAAGTCTCACCGCAGCATACCGGAGCGCATGCCATGCAGGATCGTAACTTTGACGATCTCGCGGATAAATTTTCGCAAAATATTTACGGCACCACCAAAGGGAAGATACGCCAGGCCATCCTCCGGGATGAGCTGGAGAAGATAGTGCCCGGCCTGTCACCGCACCCGCTATCGGTGCTGGATGCTGGCGGCGGTGTCGGCCAGGTCTCCAGCGGGCTGGCTGCACAGGGCCATCAGGTTCTGCTGTGCGACCTCTCTGCTGAGATGCTGCGCCGGGCCGCCGAAAATGCGGCGGCACAGGGTGTGAGCCACAACATGCAATTCAGACAAATTAGCGCGCAGCAGGTGGGCGAACATTTGGATAAGCCGGTGGATCTGGTATTGTTCCACGCTGTGCTTGAGTGGGTCGCTGAACCGGAGAAGGTGCTCAAAGCGCTGTTCGATCTGCTGCGTCCGGGGGGCGTCATGTCGCTGATGTTTTACAATCTGCACGGCCTGACATTGCGCACCTTAACGCTGGGTAACTTCGGCTATCTGCGCACCAACCTGACTAAACGCAAAAAGCGAACCCTGTCGCCTGACTATCCGCGCGACCCAGAGCAGGTCTATCGCTGGCTGGAGGCGTGTGGCTTTGTGATTGAGCAGCGTGCCGGGATCCGGGTATTCAGTGACTACATGAAACCGCCGAAAGGCGAGCCAAAAAGCGACGACGAAATTATTGAGATGGAGCGGCGTTACTGCCGTCAGGAACCCTTTTTAAGCTTAGGGCGCTACATCCATGTGACCGCGCGTAAACCGGGGCAGAAGGACGAATTATGAGTGAATTTTCCCAGACGGTACCTGAACTGGTCTCCTGGGCGCGCAAAAATGACTTTTCCCTTGCGCTGCCAGTGGAACGTCTGGCCTTTTTGCTGGCTATCGCCACCCTCAACGGTGAGCGGATGGATGGCGAAATGAGCGAAGGCGATCTGATTGACGCTTTCCGTCATGTCAGTAAAGCTTTTGAACAAACCCATGAAACCGTGTTGGTTCGTGCCAACAACGCCATCAACGACATGGTGCGTCAGCGTCTGCTCAACCGCTTTACCAGTGAACTCACCGAAGGCAACGCTATCTATCGCCTGACGCCGCTGGCGATCGGCATCACCGACTACTACATCCGTCAGCGTGAGTTTTCAACGCTGCGCCTGTCGATGCAGCTGTCAATTGTGGCCAGCGAGCTCAAGCGGGCAGCCGATGCCGCGCAGGAAAACGGTGATGAGTTTCACTGGCATCGCAATGTTTTCGCGCCGCTGAAATATTCGGTGGCGGAGATCTTCGACAGCATCGATATGACCCAGCGTCTGATGGATGAACAGCAGCAGGCGGTGAAAAACGATATCGCTGAACTGCTGAATAAAGACTGGCGCGCGGCGATCTCCAGCTGTGAAATGCTGCTCTCTGAAACCTCCGGGACACTGCGTGAACTGCAGGATACGCTGGAAGCGGCGGGCGACAAACTTCAGGAAAACCTGCTGCGTATTCAGGATGCCACGCTGGACAGCCCAGACCTGGGCTTCGTCGATAAACTGGTGTTTGACCTGCAAAGCAAGCTCGACCGTATTACCAGCTGGGGTCAGCAGGCGATTGACCTGTGGATCGGCTATGACCGGCACGTTCATAAATTTATTCGTACCGCCATCGACATGGATAAAAATCGCGTCTTTGCCCAGCGCCTGCGGGTATCGGTACAGAACTACTTCGACGCGCCCTGGGCGCTGACCTACGCCAATGCCGACCGCCTGTATGACATGCGCGATGAGGCGCTGACGCTGCGGAATGACGAAGTGATGGGCGAACTGCCGCCAGAGATGGAATACGAAGAGATTAATGAAATTCGCGAACAGCTGGCAGCGATGATTGAAGAAGCGCTGCAGGTCTACAAATCGCAACAAAAACCGCTCAACCTCGCGTCAGTGATGCGTGACTACCTGGCCCAGTATCCACGTGCCCGCCATTTCGACCTGGCGCGCATTGTGGTGGACCAGGCGGTACGCCTTGGCGTAGCGGAAGCTGATTTAGCCGGTTTGCCTGTGGAATGGCAAGCCATCAATGATTACGGAGCCAAGGTGCAGGCACATGTCATCGACAAATATTGAACAAGTGATGCCGGTTAAGCTGGCACAGGCACTGGCCAACCCGATTTTTCCCGCGCTGGACAGCCAGTTACGCGCCGGACGCCATATCGGAATTGAAGAGCTGGATAACCACGCTTTTCTGATGGACTACCAGTCATTTCTCGAAGAGTTTTACACCCGCTATAACGTTGAGTTAATTCGTGCGCCGGAAGGCTTTTTCTATCTGCGTCCGCGTTCAACCACGCTGATTCCGCGTTCTGTGCTCTCTGAGCTGGACATGATGGTTGGGAAAATTCTCTGCTACCTCTATCTCAGCCCGGAACGCCTGGCTAATGAGGGAATCTTCACCCAGCAGGAGCTGTATGACGAACTGCTCTCGCTGGCCGACGAGAACCGTCTGCTGAAGCTGGTTAATCAGCGTTCAACCGGTTCGGATCTGGATCGCACCAAGCTGCAGGAGAAAGTGCGCGCCTCTCTGAGCCGCCTGCGCCGTCTTGGGATGGTGTGGTTCTTCGGCAATGACAGCAGCAAATTCCGTATTACGGAATCGGTGTTCCGCTTTGGTGCCGACGTGCGTGGCGGTGATGATGCCCGTGAAGCGCAGCTTCGCCTGATTCGTGATGGCGAAGCCATGCTACTGGAAAATGCGACTGCACCGATCGACACAGATGAAAGTGAAGGGCAGGAAGGCGACAGTGAGAACGCAGAGGAAGAACAGGCATGATTGAGCGCGGAAAGTTTCGTTCGCTTACGCTGATCAACTGGAACGGTTTTTTTGCCCGTACCTTTGATCTTGATGAACTAGTGACCACACTGTCAGGCGGTAACGGTGCGGGTAAGTCCACCACCATGGCGGCATTTGTCACCGCACTGATCCCCGATTTAACACTGCTGCACTTCCGTAACACCACAGAAGCGGGCGCGACGTCGGGATCCCGTGATAAGGGTCTGCACGGTAAATTGCGGGCCGGCGTCTGCTACTCAATGCTGGACGTAGTGAACTCACGCCATCAGCGTGTGGTGGTCGGTGTCCGTCTGCAACAGGTGGCCGGACGCGACAAAAAAGTCGATATCAAGCCGTTCAGTATCCACGGTCTGCCAACCGACACAAATCCGACCGATATGCTGACGGAAGTGCTTAACAGCCGTCAGGCACGCGTCTTACCGCTGAATGAGGTAAAAGAACGGGTTGAGGCACAGGAAGGCGTGCAGTTCCGCGCTTATAACTCGGTGACGGATTATCACGCTATGCTGTTTGATCTGGGCGTGGTGCCGCGTCGTCTGCGCTCTGCCAGCGATCGCAGCAAGTTCTATCGCCTGATTGAAGCCTCGCTCTATGGCGGTATCTCCAGCGCCATCACCCGATCGCTGCGTGATTACCTGCTGCCTGAAAACAGCGGCGTGCGTAAAGCGTTCCAGGATATGGAAGCTGCGCTGCGCGAGAACCGCATGACGCTGGAGGCAATCCGCGTTACCCAGTCCGACCGCGACCTCTTTAAGCATCTCATCTCCGAGGCGACCAGCTACGTGTCGGCTGACTATATGCGTCACGCCAACGAGCGCCGTGGACATCTCGACAGCGCATTACAGCTGCGCAATGAGCTGTTCAGCAGTCGTAAGCAACTCGCCACCGAGCAGTATCGTCACGTGGAGATGGCGCGCGAGCTGTCAGAGCACAGTGGTGCAGAAAACGATCTTGAAGTCGATTATCAGGCCGCCAGCGATCACCTGAACCTGGTGCAGACGGCGATGCGGCAGCAGGAGAAGATTGAGCGCTACGATGCGGATATCGAAGATCTGACGCTGCGGCTGGAAGAGCAGACCGAAGTGGTTGCCGAAGCGCGCGAAATTCAGGAAGAGAATGAAGCGCGTGCTGAAGCGGCTGAGCTGGAAGTGGATGAACTGAAAAGTCAGCTGGCCGATTTCCAGCAGGCACTCGACGTTCAGCAAACGCGCGCCATCCAGTATCAGCAGGCCTTGCAGGCGCTGGAACGCGCCCGCACGCTGTGCCAGCTGCCCGATCTGACTATCGATAACGCGGCAGAATGGCAGGAGAGCTTCCAGGCTAAAGAGGAAGAAGCGACAGAACGCCTGCTGCGCCTGGAGCAGAAGCTGAGCGTGGCCGAAGCCGCGCACAGCCAGTTTGAACAGGCGCTGGCGCTGGTGACCAGCATTGCCGGTGATGTGACCCGTCAGGATGCCTGGCAGACCGGCCGCGAACTGTTGCGTGATGCCAGCAATCAGCGTCATCACGCCGAACAGCTCTCGTCGCTGCGTCTGCGGCTCAATGAGCTGGAACAGCGTCTGCGTGAGCAGCATGAGGCGGAGCGACTGCTGGCCGAATTCTGCAAGCGTCAGGGACAGCATTACGAAGCCGATGCGCTGGCTGGCCTGCAGCAGGAGCTTGAAGCGCAGATCGAACAGCTGAACAGCAGCGTCTCGGACGCCGGTGAGCAGCGCATGATGATGCGTCAGGAGCTGGAACAGCTGCGCGAACGCATCACCAGCCTGACAGCCCGTGCGCCACACTGGCTGGCGGCACAGGAGATCCTGACGCAGCTCAGTGAACAGACCGGTCAGGCGCTGAACAGCAGCCAGGACGTTACCGAATTTATGCAGCAACTGCTGGAGCGCGAGCGTGAAACCACCGTCGAGCGCGACGAAGTGGCGGCACGCAAACGTGATATCGAGCAGCAGATTGAGCGGCTCAGTCAGCCGGGCGGGGCGGAAGATGCGCGCCTGACCCAGCTGGCGGAACGCTTTGGCGGCGTATTACTCTCTGAGATTTATGATGATGTGACCCTGGATGATGCGCCGTACTTCTCGGCGCTCTATGGTCCGTCACGTCATGCAATCGTGGTGCCGGATCTCTCCCGCGTGCGTGAGATGCTGGATGGTCTGGAGGAGTGCCCGGAAGATCTCTACCTGATCGAGGGTGACCCGCAGTCATTCGATGACAGTGTCTTCAGCGTTGATGAGCTGCAGAATGCCGTTGTGGTGAAAGTGGCAGAGCGTCAGTGGCGCTACTCCCGCTTCCCGAAAATCCCGCTGTTTGGCCGCGCAGCGCGCGAAAATCAGCTGGAGCTGCTGCACCTTGAGCGCGACAAACTGGCTGAGCGTTACGCCACGTTGTCGTTCGATGTGCAGAAAACGCAGCGTCTGCATCAGTCATTCAGCCGCTTTATCGGCACGCATCTGGCCGTTGCCTTTGACGCCGACCCGGAAGCGCAGATCCGTCAGCTGGGCGCGCGTCGGGGTGAACTGGAGCGGGCGCTGAATCAGCATGAGAGCAATAATCAGCAGCAGCGTCAGCAGTATGAGCTGGCGAAAGAGGGCGTATCGCAGTTAAACCGACTGCTGCCACGCGTCAACCTGCTGCTGGATGACACGCTGGGCGATCGCTGCGAAGAGATCCGTGAGCAGGTCGATGCGGCTCAGGACGCGGCGCGCTTCCTGCATCAGCATGGCGCGAAGCTGGCGAAACTGGAACCGATCCTCGCCGTATTGCAGAGCGATCCGGAACAGCACGAGCAGTTACAGGCAGATTATCAGCAGGCGCAGCAGCAGCAGCGCAACGCGCGTCAGCAGGCCTTTGCGCTGACAGAGGTGGTGCAGCGTCGCGCCCACTTCAGTTATGACGACTCCGCCAGCATGCTCAACGGCAACAATGACCTTAGCGATAAGCTGCGTCAGCGTCTTGAGCAGGCTGAGGGTGAACGCAGCCGCAGCCGCGATCGCCTGCGTGAACATCAGGCGCAACTGACGCAATATGCGCAGGTGCTGGCTTCGCTGAAAAGCGCTTATGACGCCAAGCGCGACATGCTGAAAGAGTTGCAGCAGGAGATGCAGGACATTGGCGTCCAGGCTGACAGCAGCGCAGAAGAACGCGCGCGCGTTCGCCGCGATGAGCTCTACACGGCACTGAGCCACAATCGCGCCCGCCGCAATCAGCTGGAGAAACAGCTTACCTTCTGTGAAGCGGAGATGGATAATCTGCAGAAGCGCCTGCGTCAGCTGGAGCGTCAGTATCATCAGGTGCGTGAGCAGGTGGTCAGTGCAAAAGCGGGCTGGTGTACCGTCCTGCGTCTGGTGAAAGAGAATGGCGTTGAGCGTCGCCTGCATCGTCGTGAACTGGCTTACCTGAGCGGCGATGAGCTGCGCTCGATGTCGGATAAAGCGCTGGGTGCATTGCGTCTGGCGGTGTCGGACAACGAACATCTGCGCGACGTACTGCGGCTGTCGGAAGATCCAAAACGTCCTGAGCGTAAGATTCAGTTCTTTATTGCGGTCTATCAACATCTGCGCGAGCGTATCCGTCAGGATATTATTCGTACCGACGATCCGGTCGAAGCGATTGAGCAGATGGAAATCGAACTGAACCGTCTGACCGAAGAGCTGACCGCGCGTGAGCAGATGCTGGCGATCAGTTCACGCAGTGCGGCGAACATCATCCGCAAGACGATCCAGCGTGAACAGAACCGCATCCGCCAGCTCAACCAGGGTTTGCAGACTGTCAGCTTTGGTCAGGTCCGCAGCGTGCGGCTTAACGTGAACGTCCGTGAAACCCACGCAATGCTGCTGGATACGCTGTCAGAAGAGCATGAGCAGCATCAGGATCTGTTCAACAGCAACCGCCTGACCTTCTCTGAGGCACTGGCGAAGCTCTATCAGCGACTTAACCCGCATATCGACATGGGTCAGCGGACGCCGCAGACCATCGGTGAGGAGCTGCTCGACTACCGCAACTATCTGGAGATGGAAGTGGAAGTGAACCGGGGTTCCGATGGCTGGCTGCGTGCAGAAAGCGGTGCGCTCTCAACGGGTGAGGCGATCGGTACCGGTATGTCCATTCTGGTGATGGTGGTGCAGAGCTGGGAAGAGGAGTCCCGTCGTCTGCGCGGCAAAGATATTTCGCCATGCCGACTGCTGTTCCTTGATGAAGCAGCCCGTCTGGATGCCCGCTCCATCGCCACACTGTTTGAACTCTGTGAGCGACTGGAGATGCAGTTAGTGATTGCCGCGCCGGAGAATATCAGCCCGGAGAAAGGCACGACCTACAAACTGGTACGTAAGGTGTTTAATAACACCGAGCATGTGCATGTGGTCGGTCTGCGGGGTTTTGCTGCCGATCCTTCGCCGGTGCGTGCGGGAAGTGACGCAGATGCGCTGCCCGATTTAACCGCTGAAAATTCGCAGGCGGAAACGTAGTCAAAAACTGAACCATTCGTTAATCTGGTTACGGCATTTGTCGCATGAGGCAAATGCCGTTTTTGTTTGTATACTCACATGATGAGTCACGGCGCGGTCGCAGTGGATACAGGGAACACTGCGAAGTTGAAAAACAAGGGGGCAGGGATGTTGCTGGTAAAAAAATTAAATCATCATCGCGTTCTATCATTGTTAGCGCTGGCGCTAACCGTTGTTCCATTTACGCTACCGCAGGCCGCTGTCATCGCCGCTTTGCCCGGGACAACGCAGGCGGCTATCTCCGTTTCCGAAAGTCAGCAACGCATCCGGCAGGCGTTTTCCAGCGCCGATCAGCCGTTTTATCTTGCACCGCTGGCGACGCTCTATGCATCCCGCCATATGCAGCCGCTCTGGCAGGATGCTCAGGCGGTGCAAAAATTTCAGCAGCAGCTGGCTGAGGTGGCGCTTTCAGGTGTTCAGCCACAGTTCACGCGCTGGATTGAGCGTCTGACGAATCCGGCTATTACCGGCTTTGCCCGCGATGTCGCGCTCTCCGATGCAATGCTGGGTTATCTGCAGTTTGTTTCAAATGTGCCGACACAGGGTGAAACGTGGCTCTACAGCAACGTTCCTTACAGGCTGACACAGCCGTCGATCGCGGTCGTGAATCAGTGGCAGAACGCGGTCAATGCGGGTTCTGATAACACGTTTATTGCCTCATTACAGCCGCAGCACCCACAGTATCAGCCTATGCACGCCGCGCTGAAAACGTTGCTCAGCGATAAGCAGCCCTGGCCACAACTGAAAAGCAGTGAAACCCTGCGTCCCGGCCAGGTCAGTGATGACGTTCCAGCCCTGCGTGAAATTTTGCAGCGCAGCGGCATGTTAACGGCACAGGTTAACGCGCCCGCACCGGATGACGATGCGGTGCCTGTCGCGCCGTCGCCGGTGACGCACAGCGACCAGCCTGTCGCGGTGAGTCCTTCCGCTACGCCAGTCACTAATCTGCTTACGCCATCACCGCAGTCACCGGGTAATGTCCAGGGTCAGACGCTGGACGGGAATACCGCCAATGTCTATGACGAGACGCTGGTGGCCGGTGTGAAGCGTTTCCAGCATTGGCAGGGACTGGATGGCGATGGCGCTATCGGTGCCAGAACACGGCAGTGGCTTAACGTCTCTCCGCAGATGCGTGCTTCTCTGCTGGCGCTGAATATTCAGCGCCTGCGTCTGCTGCCGGACGATATGCACAACGGCATCATGGTGAACATCGCCAACTATTCGCTGATCTATTACAACAACGGCAACAAAATTCTTTCATCGCGCGTTATCGTCGGTCGTCCCGATCGTAAAACGCCACTTATGCGCAGTGCGCTGAATAATGTCGTGCTTAACCCGCCGTGGAATGTGCCGACAACCCTGGTGCGTAAAGACATCATTCCAAAAGTGAAGCAGGATCCAACCTATCTTTATAAGCATGGGTATACCCTGCTGTCAGGCTGGAGCGCAGACGCTGAAGTAATTGATCCCAGCATGATCGACTGGCGCATGGTCACCGCCTCATCGTTCCCTTACCGATTGATTCAGGCTCCGGGCGTGGCGAATGCGCTGGGACGGTATAAATTTAATATGCCGAGTTCAGATGCGATCTACCTGCATGACACGCCAAACCATAACCTGTTCCAGCGTGATATCCGTGCGCTCAGTTCAGGTTGTGTGCGGGTGAACAAAGCGTCTGAGCTGGCAGGCTTATTGCTGCAGGATGCGGGCTGGAACGACTCCCGAATTTCCAGTACGTTGAAAGAGGGTGACACCCGCTATGTGCCGATTCGCCACCGCATTCCGGTCAATCTCTATTATCTGACGGCGTGGGTCGCTGATGATGGCAAACCGCAGTTCCGCACAGATATTTACAATTATGATGACACCGCCCGTTCGGGCAGTCAGGCTCTGAGTCGGGCCGAGCAATTACTGCTCTAGTAATTGATTTTAAATCGTTCCCCGCAAATCCTTATTAAAGAAAAATCTTATCAAATGGCGATCCCTCAGGGGATCGCCTCGCAAACTCATGGCAGATGGGTTGACGCTTCTCTGAGAGAAAGTTATGGTTCGGCCTGTGCGCTTTTTGCACATTTCTATGGCTCCACTCTCAGGTAAACCGTTACATGTCTACTATTGATTCTTTTCGTCGCAAACTACTGCTGTGCGGTAGTGCCGCCGCCGGACTGGCATTATTGCCAGCTTCTGCAAGGGCCTCGCTTTCAACGTCTCGCCCGCGTGTATTGATGCTTAATAATCTTCACACCGGTGAAACCCTCAAAACTGAGTTTTTTAATGGTAAGAGTTACGACAAGGATGAGCTGTCACGATTAAATCATTTTTTCCGTGACTATCGCGCCAACAAAGTGAAAAGCATCGATCCACATCTGTTTGACCAGATTTTTCGCCTGCAGGCGCTGCTGGGTATGCGTAAACCGATACAGCTGGTTTCTGGCTATCGTTCACTGGCAACCAACAACATGTTACGTGAGAGCGGTCCGGGAGTCGCGAAACACAGCTATCACACCAAAGGCCAGGCGATGGATTTTCATATTGAAGGCGTTTCGCTGGCGAATGTACGCAAAGCGGCGTTATCTCTGCGTGCGGGTGGTGTAGGATATTATCCCCGCAGTAACTTTGTACATATTGATACCGGTCCGATCAGGCACTGGTAGTGACACCGGCAACGCTGCGTGAGCCGGTCATGGAGCGTTATGAATTACCACATTATTCCTGTTACCGCTTTTGCCCAGAACTGCTCAGTTATCTGGTGCGACACGACTCGCGAAGCCGCACTGGTCGACCCAGGCGGCGATGCCGGACTGATCAAACAAACGCTGGAACAGCTTAAACTTAAACCCGCTCAGATTCTGCTGACACATGGACACCTTGATCATGTCGGGGCCGCTGTTGAACTGGCAGCATTTTATCAGATTCCGATTGTTGGACCGCAAAAGCGCGATGCCTTCTGGCTTGAAGCGCTGCCAACTCAGAGCCGGATGTTCGGACTTGACGAGTGCGCGCCGTTTACCCCCGATCGCTGGCTGGAAGAGGGAGAGAGCGTGCAGGTCGGGCTGATCACGCTGGACGTTCTGCACTGCCCGGGACATTCACCTGGCCATGTCGTGTTCTTTGACCGGCCAGGACAATTACTGATTTCAGGCGACGTGATTTTTAATGGTGGTGTTGGGCGTACTGACTTCCCACAGGGCGATCATCAGCAGCTCATCGAGGCTATCCGCACAAAATTACTGCCGCTGGGCGATGATGTGACTTTTCTTCCCGGTCACGGCCCGATTTCTACGCTGGGGCATGAACGCATCAGCAATCCTTTCCTGCAATAAAAAATGGGCCAGCAGGCCCATTTTTGTTTCGTCGACAGCGTTACAGCACCGCGACAATCGCTTCGCACAGCGCCGACATATTGTCTGGCGTCATGCCCGCCACATTCACCCGCCCTGAGTTCACCGCGTAGACGCCAAACTCTTCACGCAGGCGAATCACCTGGTCTTTGGTCAGGCCACTGAAGGAGAACATACCGTTCTGCTTAATAATAAAGCTGAAGTCGCGCTGTGCGCCTTTTTCCGCCAGAGTATTTACGAAGAGCTGACGCATGCGCTGAATGCGCTGACGCATGTCCGACAGCTCCTGCTCCCAGATGGTACGCAGGGTATCATTGCCCAGAATGGTGGCGACGATGGCGGCACCATGTGCAGGCGGATTGGAGTAGTTCGCGCGAATGGTGTACTTCACCTGACTGAACGCGGTATCTGCCACGCTCGCATCGGCGGCAACCAGCGTGATGGCACCAACACGTTCGTTATACAGACCGAAGTTCTTGGAGTAAGAGCTGGCGACGATCAGTTCCTGATGCGAGGCGGCAAATATGCGCAGGCCTTCTGCATCTTCATCCAGACCACGGGCAAAGCCCTGGTAAGCGAAGTCGAACAACGGCAGCCAGCCATTGGCCTGTGACAGCTGCGCCAGCTGTTGCCACTGCCCGGCGGTCGGGTCGATACCGGTCGGGTTATGGCAGCAGCCGTGGAACAGCACCACGTCGCCTGGCTGAACCTGTTTCAGTGACGCCAGCATGCCATCGAAATCCAGCGTATGGTTTGCCGGGTCGTAATAGTGGTATTCACAGACCTCAAGACCGGCAGCCTTAAACACGTTGTTGTGATTTGGCCAGCTTGGATTGCTTATCCAGACCCGCTTCACCGATGTTTGCGTGGCGAGGAAATCGGCTGCAACGCGTAGCGCACCTGTACCACCCGGTGTCTGAGCCGTGCGGGCGCGGCCAGCGGTGATTAGCGGACTCTGGTTGCCGAACAGCAGGGCCTGCGTGCAGCGGGCAAAATCCGCCAGCCCATCAATGCTGAGATAGTTTTTGGTGGTTTCATTTTCCAGCAGGTATTGCTCAGCTTTTTTAACACTGGTCAGTACCGGGGTCTTGCCGGTTTCGTCTTTATAAACGCCGATACCCAGATTGATTTTTTCAGGGCGGTCATCAGCACGAAACAGATCGGCCAGTCCAAGAATAGGATCGGCGGGTGCAGCAGAGATCGATTCAAACATGTGTCAGGTCCATTAGCGTGAACTTTAGCAAGAGGGCTCTCAGGTTAGCGTCCGGCCAGGCAAATGCCAACCGTTTGCGAGACAAATTCATACATTTTGCAGTGTGGATTGCGCGACGGAGAAAGGTAGTGATTAAAGCGGGGTAACGGCTCGGGGCAAAACGCACCTGTTGGGAATAGCAGCCATAAAAAACGGGGCCGTAGCCCCGTTTTTCAACATGTTTAAAGCGGAATTAGAACTGGTAAACCAGGCCAACACCAACCACGTCGTCTGTGTTCAGACCCAGACGGTTGTTGTCATCCAGCTGGTTGATCTGATAGTCCACATAGGTAGACATGTTTTTGTTGAAGTAGTAAGTCGCGCCAACGTCGATGTATTTAACCAGGTCAGCATCGCCCACGCCTTCAATGTCTTTGCCTTTAGACTGTACATAGGCAATGGATGGACGCAGACCGAAGTCGAACTGATACTGTGCAACCAATTCAATGTTCTGTGCTTTGTTTGCAAAGCCAGTGGTAGAGAACGCGTTGCCGTTAGCCAGAGTACCGGTAGCAGTAACTGGTGTTGAATTGCGTGTCTCGCCATACATTGCAGCCAGGTAAACATTGTTTGCATCGTACTTGATTGCCGTTGCCCAGTTTTCAGCACGTTTACCAGCACCCTGGCCGGTGACAGTGGTAGTTGCATCACCGCCGCCATTAGCCGCGCTAGGTGTAACAGTTGTCTGTGCGCCTGCTGCCTGAGCATTAGTACGGTCGCTGCTGCTATAAGCACCTACGATACCCAGACCGATTGGTGAGGTATAAGAGGTTGACACACCGTAGCCGTCGCCGTTGGAGCGACGCAGGCCGTCGGTACCGGTGCGCTCGTTTTTACCCTGATACTGAACTGCGAAGTCCCAGCCATCAACCAGGCCGAAGAAGTTGGTGTTGCGGTAGGTCAGCAGGCCGGTGCTACGGCCGTTCATGAAGTTATCGGAATATCCTGAATCACCACCGAACTCTGGCAGCATATCGGTCCAGCCGATAGCATCATAAACCACACCGTAGTTACGGCCGTAGTCGATTGAGCCAGCGTCACCGAATTTCAGACCGGCAAAGCCCAGACGGGTTTTGTTGCCATTCTGTGCATCAGAACCTTCAGAGTTGTTCGCCTGAATGTTGTATTCCCACTGGCCGTAACCGGTCAGCTGGTCATTAATCTGGGTTTCGCCTTTAAAGCCGAAACGAACATAAGATTTGTCACCGTCGTTGTCTGAGGCATCAGAGAAGTAGTGCAGGCCGACTGCTTTACCGTACAGGTCCAGTTTGTTGCCGTCTTTGTTATAGATTTCTGCAGCGTTTGCTGCGCCGGCGGCTAACAGAGCAGGGATAACCACTGCAAGAATATTGCGCTTCATCATTATTCATTACCCTCATTGGAGTTATTTGTACACCTGCCACTGCCGTCAGGAAATCTTTACAGAACCCTGAGCGAAGTTTGGTGTCTTCCTGTGTCTGCACGCATCTTTCCATCCCACCCGCCGTAATTCTAGCGCTTAAATGCTACTAAACTCGTAATCTTGTTTCAGTAAGAAAATATGTATTACAAAATGTAAAAAATACGGAACTTTGTGAGAGAACTCAAAATTTACAAAAATAAAAAAAGGCCGGCAGTGCCGACCTCTTTATATATATGAATTTCTTATATTTAATGCTGAATTTTAGAAACTTGCATTGCGTGGCGTGCGCGGGAAGGGGATAACGTCCCTGACATTTTGCACGCCAGTCACATAGGCGATTAAACGTTCAAAGCCCAGTCCGAAACCTGAATGTGGCACAGTACCGTAGCGACGCAGGTCACGATACCACCAGTAATCTTCTTTATTCAGACCCATCTCTTCCAGACGCGCATCCAGGACATCCAGACGCTCTTCACGCTGTGAACCGCCGATGATCTCACCAATGCCTGGCGCCAGAACATCCATCGCCGCCACGGTTTTGCCATCCTCGTTCAGGCGCATATAGAACGCTTTAATGTCTTTCGGATAGTTTTTCACCACCACCGGCGCTTTAAAGTGTTTCTCGGCCAGGTAACGCTCATGCTCTGAGGAGAGATCGATACCCCAGGAAACCGGGTTTTCGAAGGTCTGACCGCAGTTCATCAGGATCTCAACCGCGTCGGTGTAGTCGACCTGGGCAAAATCGGTGGTAATGAAACGCTGAAGACGCTCAACGGCATCTTTATCCACGCGCTCAGCGAAGAACGCCATGTCATCGGCACGCTCTTCCAGCACCGCGTTGAAGACATACTTCAGCATTGCTTCGGCCAGTGCAGCCGCATCATCCAGTGAGGCAAAGGCGATTTCCGGCTCCAGCATCCAGAATTCCGCCAGATGGCGGCTGGTGTTGGAATTCTCTGCGCGGAACGTCGGGCCGAAGGTGTAGATCTTCGACAGGGCGCTGGCATAGGTTTCGCCGTTCAGCTGACCGGAAACAGTCAGGAAGGCTTCTTTGCCAAAGAAATCTTCGCTGAAGTCGACTTTGCCCTGATCATTACGCGGCAGGTTTTCCATATCCAGCGTCGAGACACGGAACATTTCGCCAGCACCTTCGGTATCGGATGCAGTGATCAGCGGAGTGGAAACCCAGAAATAGCCATTTTCATGGAAGAAGCGATGCAGCGCCTGCGCCAGAGTATGGCGAACGCGGGCGACCGCGCCAATCAGGTTAGTGCGTGGACGCAGGTGTGCCACTTCGCGCAGATACTCGATGCTGTGACGCTTCGCCGCCATCGGGTAGCTGTCCGGATCTTCTACCCAGCCGACGACTTCCAGGCTGGTCGCCTGAATTTCAAACGCCTGGCCCTGACCCGGCGACGCCACCACTTTACCGGTCACGATGACGGAACAGCCCGTGGTCAGACGCAGCACTTCATCCTGATAATTATTCAGAGAATTATTGACGACAGCCTGAACGGGATTAAAGCAGGAGCCGTCATAGACAGCGATGAAGGAAAGACCGGCTTTGGAATCTCTTCGGGTACGCACCCAACCACGTACGGTGACTTCACTGTCAACCGCGACGCGACCGTGCAGTACGTCCGCTACAGGCACTACGCTCATAAATATCTCTCTATATAGAAGAAGTGAGTTAAAAGTTGCCCCATCCGGGGTTTTGCTATGTTACTTGTGAGTCTTCAGGAAACAAGCAAAATTCAGGGGGAAAGCGGATTTATTACAGCAGAGGCGGGGCGCATCAACGCCCCGATAAGAAGAGGTTTAACTCGCTTTTTTCACCAGCGGCAGATCAAAGGCTTTTCGCAGCGCTTTGACAAAAGCCTTATCCTGGCAGATGGTTTTGCCCGGGCTGTCTGAAAGTTTCGCTACTGGCTTGCCGTTGCACTGCACCAGCTTGATAACGATGTTCAGTGGCGTTACGCCCGGAATATCGCAGGTCAGGCGGGTACCGATGCCGAACACGACATTCGTCCGCTGACCAAAGTGGCGATAAAGCGCCAGCGCTTTGTCGAGATTTAAGTTGTCAGAAAAGACCAGATGTTTACTTTGCGGATCGATACCCAGCTTCTGATAATGAGCCAGTGCTTTCTCGCCCCATTCAACCGGATCGCCGGAGTCGTGACGCAGCCCCTGGTAGCGGCGGGCAAACATCGGACCGAAATCGCGCAGGAACGCATCCATCGCGATGCAATCGGTCAGCGCGATACCCAGCTGATCGTCATACTCGTCCAGCCAGGCCTGCAGCGCAGCACGCTGACTGTTGGCGAGAACCGGGCTGATTTGCTGGAAGGCCTGGAACCACTCATGCGCCTGAGTACCGACCGGCGTCAGAGACAGACGGCGCGCCAGATCATAATTACTGGTGCCAATCAGCCACGGAAAATCCTGTTTCAGTGTGGAGACAATCGCCTGCTGCACATCCTGCGAATAGCGGCGACGGGTGCCGAAATCCATCAGGCGGAAGCGCGACATATCCAGATCCGCTACCTGCGTCTTAAAGTCGCCGAGTTTCTGATGCAAATGGTCGATCGCCTGCTGAGTGGTGACCTGCGGCGTGCGATGACGATGCACAATCTCACTGATCAGCGCCAGTAGCGGCACCTCCCACATGATCACCTCCCGCCACGGCCCCTGGATACGAAGTTCCAGTTTGCCATGGTGATTGCGCACCTCAACCTGCTCCGGGTTATAGCGGAACTGGCGCAACCAGCTGAGGTAATCCTGCCGGAAGAAGGGAAGGCGGGATAACCAGGTCGCTTCATCATCAGTCAGCGCCAGGTGTTGCATGGCAGTAATCGCGTCACGAATTTCGTCAGCGTAGAGACCCAGTAGTTCGTCGCCGCGGCAGCGAAACTCCGCCGCCACCGTTACGTCATGATAGCGGTGGAAAACGGCCTGCTGCATATGGAGTTTATAGGCGTCCGTATCCAGCAGGGAGGTCAGTATCGGGGAAGCATGTCCTGTCATGGCGCGTTTCAGCATCCTGTTCGGTGGCGCAGTGCCCGGTGTTGTACACAGTCATAAAGACGCAAAAGTATAATTCACTATCTGAAGCCGATCACAGCATATTTCAGTCGGGCGGGTCGAGGCCAATCTGTGCCTTTGTTAACAAAGTGTAGCCATTTCACCCTTTAGGTGCATTGTGCGTGGCAAGCTTGTAGTAACAAGCTTAGACTTTGCCGGTAAACTTATAACAACGCGAGACGCAATATGACGCAACAGCCCCAAATCAAGTATCGCCACGACTACCGTGCACCCGATTACACCATCACCGATATCGATTTAACTTTTGAACTGGATGCGTCGACGACCCGTGTAACGGCCATCAGCCAGGTTAAACGCGTGGGCGACAGCCAGGCTGAGCTGCGACTGGACGGCGAAGCGTTAACGCTGATTGCGCTGGAGGTCGACGGGCAAGCCTGGACGGCCTTCCGTGAAGAAGAGGGCGCACTGGTCATCAGCCAGCTGCCGGACAGCTTCACCCTGAAAATCATCAATGATATTCATCCGGATCAGAACACCGCGCTGGAAGGGCTGTACAAATCGGGCGAGGCGCTCTGCACCCAATGTGAGGCTGAAGGCTTCCGTCATATTACCTGGTATCTCGATCGCCCTGATGTGCTGGCACGTTTTACCACCACCATTTATGCCAATGGTGAGCGTTATCCATTCCTGCTCTCCAACGGTAACCGGATTGACAGCGGCCGGGATGAGCAGGGTCGCAGCTGGGTGAAGTGGCAGGATCCGTTCCCGAAACCGTGCTACCTGTTTGCGCTGGTGGCGGGCGATTTCGACGTGCTGCGCGACAGCTTCACCACCCGTTCAGGCCGTGATGTGGCGCTGGAGATCTTCGTCGATCGCGGTAACCTCGATCGTGCCGACTGGGCGATGACCTCGCTGAAAAATAGTATGAAGTGGGATGAAGAGCGTTTCGGCCTGGAGTATGACCTCGACATCTTTATGATCGTCGCAGTGGACTTCTTCAACATGGGCGCCATGGAGAACAAAGGCCTTAACGTCTTCAACGCCAAATATGTGCTGGCGAAAGCGGAAACGGCGACGGACAAAGATTACCTCGGCATTGAGGCGGTTATCGGTCACGAATATTTCCACAACTGGACCGGTAACCGCGTGACCTGCCGCGACTGGTTCCAGCTCAGCCTGAAAGAGGGGCTGACCGTGTTCCGCGATCAGGAGTTCAGCTCCGATCTGGGTTCACGCGCGGTGAACCGCATTGATAACGTGCGTATCGTACGCGGCGCGCAGTTCGCCGAAGATGCCAGCCCGATGGCACACCCGATCCGTCCGGATCAGGTCATTGAGATGAACAACTTCTATACCCTGACGGTGTATGAAAAAGGGTCAGAGGTCATCCGTATGATGCACACCCTGCTGGGTGAAGAGAATTTCCAGAAGGGCATGAAGCTCTATTTTGATCGCCATGACGGCAGCGCCGCCACCTGTGATGACTTTGTTCAGGCGATGGAAGATGCCTCAAATATCGATCTGTCGCAGTTCCGCCGCTGGTACAGCCAGTCCGGTACGCCGGTACTGACGGTGCGCGATGATTACAACCCGGAGCTGGAGCAGTATACGCTGCACGTCACGCAGCACACCCCTGCAACTGCCGATCAGAAAGAGAAGCTGCCGCTGCATATCCCGCTGGATATCGAGCTATATGACGGTGAAGGCAAGGTGATCCCGCTGCAGAATAACGGCCATCCGGTGCATCATGTGCTGAATGTCACCGAAGAGTTCCAGACCTTTATTTTCGATAATGTCTACTTCCAGCCTGTGCCGTCGCTACTGCGTGAATTCTCCGCCCCGGTGAAGCTCGATTACAAATGGAGTGATGCTCAGCTCACCTTCCTGATGCGTCATGCACGCAATGACTTCTCCCGCTGGGATGCGGCTCAGAGCCTGCTGGCGACCTATATCCGTCTGAATGTCGCCCGCTATCAGCAGGGCCAGCATCTGTCGCTGCCGCTGCATGTTGCCGATGCTTTCCGCGCGGTGCTGCTCGATACCGACTGTGACCCGGCCCTGACCGCGCTGATCCTGACGCTGCCGTCAGAAAATGAGATTGCCGAGCTGTTTGACACTATCGATCCGCAGGCGATTGCGCTGGTGCGTGATGCCCTGCAACGCACACTGGCACGCGAACTGGCCGATGAGTTCTTTGCGATCTACAACGCCAATCAGCAGCCTGAATATCGCGTGGAGCATGACGCGATTGGTCAGCGCAGCCTGAAAAATATCTGCCTGACCTATCTTGCCTTCAGCGATGCGCAGCTGGCGGATAAACTGGTGCAGACGCAGTATCACCAGGCGACCAACATGACCGATGCGCTGGCGGCGCTTTCCGCTGCTGTTGCGGCACAGTTACCGTGCCGTGATGCGCTGCTGGCAGCTTACGATGAGCGCTGGCATCAGGACGGTCTGGTGATGGATAAATGGTTTGTGCTGCAGGCGACCAGCCCGGCTGCCAACGTGATGCGCAACGTGCGTCAGCTGCTGAATCATCGCTCCTTCACCATGAGTAATCCAAACCGCGTTCGCTCGCTGGTGGGGGCTTTTGCCTCGGCTAACCCGGCCGCATTCCATGCTAAAGATGGCAGCGGTTATAAGTTCCTGGTGGAGATGCTCACCGATCTGAACACCCGCAATCCGCAGGTTGCGGCACGAATGGTGGAGCCGCTGATTCGTCTGAAACGTTATGACGAAGGCCGTCAGGCGATGATGCGTCAGGCGCTGGAGCAACTGCTGGAACTGGATAAACTCTCTGGCGATCTCTACGAAAAAATTACCCGGGCACTGAACGCCTGATAATAAAAAAGGGAGCGTCTGAGACGCTCCCTTTTTCAGCGCTGCTGCGCGTAACGTACCGGCTGCGGTCGTTCCGTACGCTGCATCACCCGATCCAGTACCTCTGCTTCCAGCTCGGCCAGCCGCGCAGACCCACGACGCCGTGGTCGCGGCAAATCTACCAGCAGATCCAGACCGATTTCGCCCTCTTCGATCAACAACACACGATCCGCCATCGCGACCGCTTCACTGACATCATGCGTGACCAGCAGCACGGTAAAATGATGTTGCTGCCACAGTGACTCAATCAATCCCTGCATTTCAATGCGTGTCAGGGCATCCAGCGCCCCCAGTGGTTCATCCAGCAGCAGTAAGCCGGGCCGATGAATCAGCGCTCGGGCCAGCGCCACGCGTTGTTTCTGTCCACCAGAGAGTGCAGCCGGCCACTCATTGGCGCGATCGGCCAGTCCCACCGCCGTCAGGGCATCCATCGCTGCGCTGCGCCATTCGCGGCCGCGCAGGCCCAGCCCGACGTTATCAATGACTTTTTTCCACGGCAGCAGTCGCGCATCCTGAAACATCAGGCGGGTATCGTCGCGTGCTGACTGCAGCGGCGTATTCCCTGCCAGCAATTCACCGCTGGAGCTGTGTTCAAGTCCGGCCAGCAGGCGCAACAGGGTGCTTTTGCCGCAGCCGCTGCGACCCACTACCGCCACAAACTGACCCGAAGGAATATGCAGGTCGATCTTATTGAGAATGGTACGACTGCCATACTGTTTGCTGACGCCGTTAACGCCAACCGGCGTGCCAGTGTTAAGGCGGGCTGGTGAGAGAGTCTGGCTCATGCGTTCTCCTCCTTTAGTTGGTAAGCGGGGTGCCAGCGCAGCCAGACGCGTTCCAGTAACAACGCGGCGACATCCGCCAGTTTGCCGAGCAGGGCATAGAGAATGATGGCGACCACCACCACATCGGTCTGCAGGAATTCACGTGCGTTCATTGCCAGATAGCCGATGCCCGCGTTGGCGGAGATGGTTTCAGCGACAATCAGCGTCAGCCACATCAGACCCAGCGCAAAACGCACGCCGACCATAATATTTGGCAGTGCGCCGGGCAGGATCACCTGGATAAACAGGCTCCAGCCGGAGAGGCCATAGCTGCGTGCCATCTCAACCAGTCCGCGATCGATATTGCGGATGCCGTGATAGGTATTCAGGTAGATCGGGAACAGCGTGCCCAGCGCCACCAGAAAGATTTTGGCGGACTCGTCGATACCGAACCAGAGGATCACCAACGGGATCAGCGCCAGATGTGGCACATTGCGCAGCATCTGCACCGACGTATCCAGCAGCCGTTCACCGGTTTTTGAGGTGCCGGTGATCAGCCCAAGTATCAGGCCGATCGAACCGCCAATGCTGAAACCGATCAGTGCCCGCCAGCTGCTTATTGCCAGATGCTGCCAGAGTTCACCGCTGACAGTCAGCTGCCAGAAGGTGGTCACAATTTTCTCCGGCGCGGGCAGAATACGGTTCGATAACCAGCCGGTTTGCGAAGCAATCTGCCACACCACGACAAGCAGTGTCGGCAATAGCCACGGCACCAGCGTATCAGCAAGGCGTTTTCGGGTTCTGGCCATCATGCTCTCCTCAGCCCCGGGCGGCTTTTTTCTCAGGGGTAAAATCGTTGGTTACCGCTTCACCGTGCGCCTGAACGACGCGCGGCTGAGGCACGAGTGGAACCTGCAGATCAAGATGCGGGAACAGCAGTTCGCCGACGCGATAAGCCTCTTCCAGATGCGGATAACCTGACAGGATAAAGGTCTCAATGCCCAGTGCTTCATACTCTTTGATGCGTGCGGCAACGGTTGGGCCATCACCGACCAGCGCTGTACCGGCTCCACTGCGTACCAGACCCACACCTGCCCACAGATTCGGGCTGATTTCGAGTTTGTCGCGGCGACCACCGTGCAGCGCGGCCATCCGGCGCTGCCCTACAGAATCGGCCCGCTGGAACGCTGCCTGTGCCTTCGCAATAGTGGCGTCATCGACATTGGCAATCAGCCGGTCGGCGGCCTGCCAGGCCTCTTCGTTGGTTTCGCGCACAATCACATGCAAACGGATACCAAACCGC
This sequence comes from Pantoea sp. XY16, assembly GCF_025153065.1. NCBI lineage: Bacteria > Pseudomonadati > Pseudomonadota > Gammaproteobacteria > Enterobacterales > Erwiniaceae > Pantoea > Pantoea sp. XY16. The sequence goes on from NZ_JANZNP010000002.1 coordinate 227,429, forward strand.
ACCGTACGTCCCTGCGCGGCCGCTTTCGCGCGCACCTGATCAATCTTCTCTTTAACCTGAGCAGGCGGTTCGCCCCAGGTAAGGTAAACATCGACCTGTTCGGCCGCCAGTTCCTGAGCCGGTTCAGAAGAGCCGCCAAACCACAGCGGTGGGCGAGGCTGCTGCACCGGTTTAAACATCAGACGCGCGCCGCGAACCTTCACGTGCTTGCCTTCGTAATCAACCGTTTCGCCTTCCAGCACCCGGCGCCAGACGCGGGTGAACTCGGCAGATTCTGCGTAACGCTCACGGTGATCCAGGAACACGCCGTCGCCCGCCAGTTCTTCCGGATCGCCGCCGGTCACCAGATTGAACAGCGCACGGCCGTTGGAGAGACGATCCAGCGTGGCAGCCTGACGCGCCGCCTGAGTCGGTGAAATGACGCCGGGTCGTAGCGCGACCAGGAAACGCAGGCGCTGCGTCACCGGGATCAGCGAGGCGGCAACCAGCCAGGCATCTTCGCAGGAGCGGCCGGTCGGGATTAATACACCACCAAAGCCGAGACGGTCAGCGGCCTGCGCCACCTGCTGTAAATAGGCGTGATCAACCGGTCGCGCGCCTTCGGCGGTACCAAGGTAGTGGCCGTCGCCATGCGTCGGCAGGAACCAGAATATGGATACGCTCATTATTGCTCCTTACTGCGTTACGGTATGCGGTTGCCAGATGCGATCCTGAATCGTCACTTTGACTGGCAACAGATGATTGGCATAAAACAGATCAGCGGTACGCTGCTGTGCGGCTGCGGTTTCAGCACTGACCGGCGAAATCCGGGTGGGTGGACGATGGCTGAGATAGCTGGCAATAACGGGTTCAGACAGGCCCATCGCCTGGGCAAGAAGCGTGGTGCTCTGCTTAGGCTGGCTGATCGTCAGCGCGTCGGCACTGCTGAAGGTGTCCAGCACCTGCTGGATAAACGCGCCGTGGGCTTCGGCATAGCTGCGCGTCGCCAGATAGAAGGACCCGGTCAGATTCAGTGAGCTGCCATCAATCAGCAGGCGCGAATTACCCTGCAACAGTACTGAAGAGTAGTAGGGATCCCAGATTGCCCAGGCATCCACATCACCCTGCTGGAAGGCAGCGCGCGCATCGGCTGGTGTCAGATAAACCGGCGTGATGTCTTTAAACGTGAGGCCCGCCTGCTGTAATGCGCGCAGCAGTAAATTGTGTGAACTGGAGCCTTTCTGGAAAGCGACTTTTTTGCCTTTCAGATCGGAGACCTGTTTCAGAGCGCTGTTTTTCGGCACCAGAATCACTTCTGATTTCGGTTTTGGCGGCTCCGAGCCGACATAGAGCAGATCTGCGCCTGCGGCCTGGGCAAACAGTGGCGGAAGGTCACCGGTACTGCCGAGATCGATACTGTTAATGTTCAGCGCTTCCAGCATTTGCGGGCCAGCCGGGAACTCGATCCACTTAATCTGAGTATGGGGGAACCGTTTCTCCAGCAACTGATGTGACTTCGCCAGTACCATGCTGACCGAACCTTTCTGATAGCCGATGCGAATCTCAGCCGGATCCGATTCTGCGGCCTGTACCTGAAGGCCAGCCAGTAAGAGTCCCGCCACCAGCCACTTTCCTAATCTCTGCTTCATTGATCGCTTCCTTATACTGCCTGCGCAACGGGATGGTGATGACGGGTCAGCGCCAGCCAGAACGCGGAGACGGCTTCGTCAAGACGCTCTGCCAGTGAATCTTCCAGTACAGGCTGACGATCGTAATGCGTAACCTGGCTGTCTTCGGCGTAGACCCCATGCAGAATTTCCTGTGCTTTCAGCGCGTTGAGAACCGGCTTCAGCGCGTAGTCCAGCGCCAGCATATGGCCGACACTGCCGCCGCTGGCGAGTGGCAACACAACTTTATGCTCCAGTGCGCGCTCAGGCAGCAGGTCGAGCAGGGTCTTCAGCGCGCCCGAAAACGACGCTTTATAGATAGGTGTTGCCACAATCAGCCCATCAGCCGAGGCCAGATCGTCACGCAGGGCCAGCAGCGCGGGTGCATCAAAGCGCGCATTAATCAGATCGTCAGGCTGAAAGTTGTGAATATTCCAGGGAATGACTTCAATGCCACGAGCTTCCAGTTTGTGCTGACACAACGTCAGTAATGAAGTTGAGCGGGAGGGAAATCGTGGGCTGCCTGCCAGCGTAATAACTCGCATTATCACTCCTTATAACTAAAAGTTATTGATTATTTAATGTTGAGAACTTATGCCTTCATACTGTCAGAGCAGGGGAGTGGGCTTAAATGATTTATCCGGCAAAGCAAGGGTAAAAACTGCAAATAGACGTGCCTGTAGCAGCGAATAAAACTACCGCTTCCGATAATTCTTAAATTAGGCGCTGGCAGCTGAGCAATTCATTAATGGGTATGATATGAGATTGCTATAATGGGGTGATTGATCAGAAAAATTCTCTTTCGTCTGATTGCTTAATCAATCTTCCTGAGAATGACGCGGTGTTAAAGCGAAACGGTTGAAAAAATAGCCTCTGAAGCGGCACGGAATCAGCGTAACTGCGGCCGCATCCGCCAAAGATTAAGATTAATTGCAGAAAGTAAACTGTAATAAAAATGAAGGAATAGTGAAGATATTCATCTTTTCAGATGTTCGCTTACAGATTTCTGAATCTGGTTACGCCTGCTTTGTGGGGGGATTTTAAATCATTCCTCAACGGTTTTAACATTACAGCGGGCTATAGATGCACTTTTTTTAACAGTGAAAATCAGGTGAAACGTTTAGATAATTTTTACAAGTGGTCTTTTTTCGCATAACCGGTTTAAGATAATCAGGCTCAATCAAAGCCATCATAATAGTAGCGTATTACTCTTTTCGACGTTTCGCCTCTGGTCAGGCCCTGCATCTGGCAGGTGACTCGTATTGTCTTTTTTCTAACAGCAGAGAATTGCCTATGTCTGACACTTTATTATCAGTGATTATTCCAACCTACAATGTTGAAAAATATATTGTGGAGTGCGTCGATTCATTATTACGTCAGGTTAAAGCACCCAATGAAATAATCATTGTGAATGATGGCTCCACCGATGGAACATTAGCCTTACTTGAACAGAATTATGCACACCTTGCTCAGGTGAAAATAATGACGACTGAGAATGGTGGTGCCGGTCATGCACGTGATGTGGGTATTGAGCAGGCTAAGGGTCAGTTTCTCTTTTTCTGCGATCCAGACGACGTCGTGGCGGATGGGTTGGTCGCTGAACTGAGCATGGTGGCGGAAAAGCATCCTGAAACGGATCTGTTCTGTTTTAAATCGTGCGTCTATCGCGACGGCCATATTGATATCACCTCGCCAAAAGTCAGACACGAACACTTTGGGCAGCAAAAACCGCAGGACGTCTTATTGGGCCTGCTGCGTAACGGCAGCTATACGTCAGCGGCGTGGAGCTATGTCATCAGCAAACGTGTTATTGAACAGCATAAATTACGCTTTGTTAAACGCGTTCATGAAGACCACAATTTTACGCTCTCCTGCTTTATGAAAAGTCAGCAGGCCTGGGTGAGCCATCAGGTTTATTATAAACAGCGTATTCGTAACGGCTCACTGACGAACAGTACCAAAAGTAATGAGTTTTTCTATCAGCGTTATGATGCCTTTATGCACGCCTACAATACGTTAACCGGCTCTCTGGTTAAATCAGCGTGGCGCGATACGCTTGAAAAAGCCTATTTAATTCACTCGTTTCGTCTGATGATCTACTTATCACTTTATAATCGTACGCCTGTGCCGGAATATGTGCTTAACGCAATTCGCTTTATGGGTCGCAATGTGAAAACAGAAAACGTTAAAGAGTGGCTATTGTTCAATCGGCCTGAACTGTTTATTGCACTTCAGCATTACAAGGTCAAAAAAGAGCTGAAAAACGCCGCCTGATTCTGAAAAGCAGCCTGATTCTGAAAAATGTGAAGCGATATTGTTTATGCCTTTGCGAAATGAGAAGGTGAGACATGCAATGTGTATAAGGTTGTTGCGTCATGGCAAAAGTACTCGATAAAAGTCTGGTTATTAATATTTTCTCGCTGCTGGCCTACCGCGGCGCATCATTTTTGTTTCCGCTGGCCACGCTGCCCTATCTTGCCCGCGTTCTGGGTGTAGAGCAGATGGGGACGCTGGCGCTGGCCATCGCCTGCGTGCTCTATTGCAGTACCATCTCTGACTGGGGATTCAACGTCTTTACTACTAAAGACATTGCTCATCATCGTGATGATAAGGAACGCGTCAGTCAGCTTTTCTGGTCAACGTTTAACGCCAAGCTGATGCTGCTGGTGGTGACCAGTGGCACGTTACTGACGGCGACCTGGTTTAATCCCGCCTGGCATCCGCTGTTTTTTATCATTCTGGCGAACTGCACCACGCTGATAGGCTCGCTGTTTTCATTCGGCTGGCTGATGCAGGGGTTTGAGAAACTGGGTAAAACGGCGATGATCGCCACCTTCGGTAACTTCTGTGCCATTCCACTGACCTTTTTGCTGGTGAAATCCCCGCAGGATACCTGGCTGGCGGCGCTGATCCCTGGCACTGTCTCCATCATCAGTGCAGCGATTACGCTGAAGTTTGTGCTGGAGATGAAGGTCATTGGCCGTTACCGCTTTGAGCCGCGCGAAATCAAACAGCGCATCACCGACAGCATGGATGTGTTTATTGCTATCGCGGGTGCCAATCTGTTTAACAGCGTCAACGTGGTGATCCTGGCCTCCTTTACCTCTACTTATATGGTCGGGATCTACAACGGTGCGGATCGTCTGCGTAAAGCGGCTAACTCCGTACCCGAGCAGATCGGCAGTGCTTTCTTCCCGCGTGTCAGCCATCTGTTTGGTCGGGATAAACGTGCCGCCATTGCGGCAACGCGCAAAAGCCTGCTGCTGTCATTCTCACTGAGTCTGTCGATTGTGATCTTTACCTGGTTCTTTGCTGACCTGGTGGTCTCTATTTTACTGGGTAAAGACTTTATTCCGTCGGCGGATGTGCTGCGCGTCTTCGTGCTCTGCTTCCTGTTCGGCAACATTGCCTATCCGGCTGGATTACAGATTCTCATCCCGCACGGTCTGGCGCGTCAGCGTATGTGGGTCATGATGGCCGCTGGCGTGATAAACGTGCCGCTATGCTGTTTCCTGGCGTGGAAATTTGGTGCTATCGGTGCTGCGTGGTCGATGGTAGGGGCTGAAGCGTTTGTCTGTCTCGGTATCTTTGGCATCATGCAGCGTCACGGCATCCTACGGGAGTATCTGTTTCCTTCCGAAGTGAAAAACCAGCCCGTAAACGATTCCGCCGTTTAAGATCAAAGCATTTTCATATAGTTTTCTGCATCCCCGCCCTTCGATTTACTTTTGCGCCAGAGCACTTTACCATTCTGGCGCACATTTTCCCGTGCACCGACTTTCACGATTGCTTCCGTCCTTCAGGAGAGTGCATGTTTTATCCTATCGTCCGACCGGCGCTGTTTAAACTCGACCCCGAACGCGCGCACGAACTCACCTTTAAGCAACTGCGTTTTATGAACGGCACGCCGCTGGAGCTGTTTTATCGCCAGAATCTGCCGTCGCGTCCGGTCACCTGCATGGGACTGACCTTTAAGAATGCCCTGGGCCTGGCTGCGGGTCTGGATAAGAACGCCGAGTGCATTGATGCGTTTGCGGCGATGGGCTTTGGTTTTGTTGAAGTCGGCACCGTCACGCCGCGCGCCCAGGCAGGTAATGATAAGCCGCGGATGTTTCGTCTGGTGGAAGCGGGCGGCATTATCAACCGGATGGGATTTAATAATCTGGGCGTTGACCACCTGGTTGAGAATGTGAAAAAAGCGCGTTTTAACGGCGTGCTTGGGATCAATATCGGTAAAAATAAAGATACGCCGGTTGAGCAGGGCAAAGAGGATTATCTGATCTGCATGGAAAAGGTCTATGCCCATGCCGGTTATATTGCCATCAATATTTCCTCGCCTAACACGCCAGGTTTGCGTTCACTGCAATATGGTGAGGCGCTGGATGATTTGCTCTCTTCCATTAAACAGAAACAAAAAGAGCTTGAAAAGCGCCATCTGAAATATGTTCCGCTGGCCGTAAAAATTGCGCCTGATCTCTCTGAAGAGGAGTTAATTCAGGTCGCGGACAGTTTGATTCGTCATCAGATTGATGGCGTCATTGCCAGCAATACCACGCTCGATCGTTCGCTGGTAAGCGGTCTTAAGCATGCTGAAGAAGCGGGTGGATTAAGTGGACGGCCAGTGCAGTCGCGCAGTACGGCAGTGATCCAGCGCCTCTCTCAGGAGCTACAGGGGCGTCTTCCCATTATCGGCGTTGGCGGCATTGATTCTCTGACCGCTGCGCGTGAAAAAATCGCCGCTGGCGCAACGCTGGTTCAGATTTATTCAGGCTTTATTTATCAGGGGCCAGGATTAATTAAAGATATCGTTACGCATCTCTAAGACAATTCTCACAATGATTGGCCGGGGGGTTTATTTATCCCCTCGGCTCGTTTATATTTTGTCCTGTTGCACGCTTTTTCAGCTTTTCCTTATGTTTCTTTTTTCGCTGAATTCTGCGCGATTTTTGGCGCAGCGGTAAATACAGGGCACACGATGAAAATTAAACCCGATGATAACTGGCGCTGGTATTTTGATAGCAGCCACGACCGAATGATGCTCGACCTGGCTGACGGGATGCTTTTTCGTTCCCGCTTTTCCCGCAAAATGCTCACGCCGGATGCGTTCTCTGAGTCGGGTTTCTGTGTCGATGACGCCGCTCTGTATTACACCTTTGAAGAGACCTGTCGTCAGTGCAAACTCAGTGGCAGCCATTGCGCTGAACTGGTGCTGAATGCGCTGGTCGCCGCGCGTTTCCTCAAACCACTGATGCCAAAAAGCTGGCATTTCGCCGCTTATGCCCCTGCAATGCAGCCCCGTCCCGGTGAAATGGTGCAGGTTACGCTGGCAGAAGAGGGCACACAGGCACGTCTGCTGGTGGTTGAGAGTGGTGATAATGCGGCGCTCTGCCTGCTGGCGCAGCCTGGATTAACCCTGGCCGGTAAAAATATGGTGCTCGGCGATGCCATCAAGGTCATGAACGACCGGCTGCAACCCTGGTACCAGGAGGTCGCGCACTACGCCCGCGCTGTCTGATTACTTCACTTCTATATCACCTACCGGAATACAGCTGCAGCTTAAGAGGGTGCCGTCCTGACGCAGGGCACTCTGTTTAAGCGCTTTTACTTCACCGGCTACCAGACTCAGCTTGCAGCTACCACACAGACCTGCCCGACAGGAGTAAGGGATGCGAAAGCCCTGCATCTCCAGCTGATCCAGTAATACCTGCTGATTATCCCCGGTGAAGGTCTGACCCTGAAACGTGATGGTCACGGCATCCGGCGTCTGCTGCTGTGGTTTCAGCGTTTCGACCACTTCGCCGGCACCATAGATGCGGGGCGCATGACGTTTCAGGACGATCATTTCATCACCCGTACGCACCACACCACTGTTCCGCGCCACTAAGTTCAGACCGAAATCGATGTCGCCACTGCCATCCTGAGCGGTGCGGAAAGTCTGCAGTGTCGCCAGCGGATGACCGGTGGGATGCTTAAGTCCGGTCTCGGTGCTGACCGTAGTAAGTACACAGCGACTGCAGGGCTTGGGAGCCTCAAAGATGACGTCGCCAATCTGAATCTCTGCCCAGCTATCCTCATCCCAGGCGGCCGCACCGCTGACGATCAGATTCGGGCGAAACTGTTCGGCACGCACGCTGGCCGGGCAGCGCTGTTGCAGATCGTGCAGCGAAGCATTGTTGATCAGCAAAAACGGAAAGCCATCGGCAAAGCTCAGCGGAATATGATCAAACTTTTTGACCCGGCGAGTCGGTTGCGGCCCGACCCAGCGCAGTTGAACGTCACGCGGGAAGAACTGGCTCAGCCACTGATTAACTGCTTCGGGCGCAATGCGCGCAGTGAAGTGGTTGCCCCAGACTTCGGTGGGATGACCCTGCTCACTAAAATCGCTGAAGCGGATCAGGGTCTGGCTGCCATCCGGCGCAGCCAGCAGCAGGCCATCCGGCAGGAGCGCCGGTGTAAAGCGCACCATCTCCGGGTGCTGGCGTGCAGTAATAAAGGTGCCATCAGGTTCGGTCACCATAAACAGACGATCAAACGCCAGCCCGCTGTCAGTGACCAGCGCATGTGACAACGCTAATCCCCGCATTGACTTCACAGGATGAATAAATAAGCGGGAAAGCGTGATCATGGTGTTCTCCTTGAACCCGACGCGCGACACAAAAGAAGCTAACTTTATGACATAGGTCTCCGATTCGCTATAATGCGCGACAATTTTCTCAAGAGTTAAAAAGTGACGATATGAATTCTCTGTTTGCCAGCACGGCGCGTGGGCTCGAAGAGCTGTTAAAAAGTGAGCTGGACGCGCTGGGTGCGCAGGATTTGCAAGTGGTGCAGGGAGGCGTTCACTACGAAGCCGACGATCGCGCCATGTACCAAAGCCTGATGTGGAGTCGTTTAGCATCACGCATCCTGTTGCCGCTGGGAGAGTTCGGCGTCTACAGCGATCTCGATCTCTATCTGGGTGTACAGAGCGTGGACTGGCCGTCGATGTTCGGCAGCGACAAAACCTTTGTTGTGCATTTCAGCGGCACCAACGACGCGATTCGTAACAGCCAGTTCGGTGCGCTAAAAGTTAAAGATGCCATCGTAGACAGCTTTACCCGTCAGAATCTCGAGCGGCCTGATGTCGATCGTGAGCAGGCGGATATTCGTGTCAACGTCTGGCTGAATGACGACCGCGCCAGCATTGCGCTGGATCTCAGCGGCACCTCGCTGCATCAGCGCGGTTATCGCCAGCAGACCGGTCAGGCACCGTTAAAAGAGACGCTGGCGGCGGCTATCGTGCTGCGTTCAGGCTGGGAGCCGACCACGCCGCTGATCGACCCGATGTGCGGTTCGGGTACGCTGCTGATTGAAGCGGCGCTGATCGCCAGCGATCGGGCTCCGGGCCTGTTACGTAAGCACTGGGGCTTCACTGCCTGGAACAAGTTTGATGCTGCGCTGTGGCAGGACGTGAAAACCGAGGCGCAGAACCGTGCCCGCGCGGGCACAGCCGCGACTCAGGCGCGCTTCTTTGGCTACGATAACAATGGCCGGGTGCTGGAGTGGGCGCAGGCGAATGCCCGTCGTGCTGGCGTCTTTGAACTCTTTACATTTGCGCAGCAGGACCTGCTGCAACTGACCAATCCGCTCGAACCGGCGGTTCACGGTACGGTGCTGAGTAACCCGCCGTACGGTGAACGTCTGGAGAGCGAACCGGCGCTGATTGCGCTGCACAGCCAGCTCGGACGTCTGATGAAGCAGCATTTTGGCGGCTGGAACCTGTCGCTGTTCAGCGCCTCGCCTGAACTGCTGAGCTGCCTGCAACTGCGAGCCGATCGCCAGTTCAAAGCGAAGAACGGTCCGCTGGATTGCGTGCAGAAAAACTATCAGCTGGCGGTTAACAGCCATGAAAGCGCCGGGCAGATTGCGGAAGATTACGCAAACCGTCTGCGTAAAAATGTGAAGAAGCTGGAGAAGTGGGCGCGTCAGGAAGGCATTGAATGCTACCGCATTTATGACGCCGATCTGCCAGACTACAACGTTGCTGTCGATCGCTATGGCGACTGGGTCATTATTCAGGAATACGCGCCACCGAAAACCATCGATCCGAATAAAGCGCGTCAGCGCCTGTTCGATGTCATCAGCGCGACACTGAGCGTACTGCAGCTGCCTGCTGACCGTCTGATTATGAAAACGCGTGAGCGCCAGAAAGGTAAAGCGCAGTATCAGAAGCTCAGCGAGAAAGGCGACTATTTCGACGTTAAAGAGTTTAATGCGCGTTTCTGGGTGAACCTGACCGACTATCTCGATACCGGCCTGTTCCTCGATCACCGCATTGCCCGTAAAATGCTCGGCCAGATGAGTCAGGGTAAAGATTTCCTGAACCTGTTTGCCTACACCGGCACCGCCAGTGTGCATGCCGGCCTGGGTGGGGCGCGTTCAACTACCACGGTAGATATGTCGCGTACCTATCTGGAGTGGGCGGAGCGCAACCTGCGTCTTAACGGACTAACCGGACGTCAGCACCGCCTGATGCAGGCGGATTGCCTGAGCTGGCTGAATGAGAGTGACGAGAATTTTGACCTGATCTTTATCGATCCGCCAACCTTCTCTAACTCAAAACGTATGGAAGAGAGCTTCGACGTTCAGCGCGATCATATGATGCTGATGCGTAACCTGAAACGCCTGCTGCGTCGCGGTGGCACCATCATGTTCTCCAATAACAAACGTGGTTTCAAAATGGACATGGATGGTCTGAAAGCACTGGGCCTGCAGGCGCAGGATATTACCCAGAAAACGCAGTCGCAGGACTTCGCGCGTAACCGTCAGATTCACAACTGCTGGCTGATCACTCATGCCGGTAAGGAATAAGATTACATGTCATTAATCAGTATCCACGGCGCTTATCTCTCCTTCAGCGATGCGCCGCTGTTAGACAATACCGAGCTGCACATCGAAGAGAACGAACGCGTCTGTCTGGTGGGCCGTAACGGTGCGGGTAAATCCACGCTGATGAAAATCATCAATGGCGAACAGCCACTGGATGATGGCCGCATTATTTATGAAACCGATCTGGTGGTGGCGCGTCTGCAACAGGATCCGCCGCGCAATATTACCGGTTCGGTCTACGACTTCGTAGCTGAGGGCGTTGAAGAGCAGGCTGAGCATCTCAAAGCCTATCACGCCATTTCCCATGTGGTGATGGACGATCCCAGCGATAAAAACCTCAACGAGATGGCACGACTGCAGAGCATTCTCGACCATCAGAATTTGTGGCAGCTGGAGAGCCGCATCCATGACGTGCTGGAACAGATTGGTCTGCAGCCCGATACCGAGTTGTCGTCGCTCTCTGGCGGCTGGCTGCGTAAAGCCGCGCTGGGTCGTGCGCTGGTGAGTAACCCGCGCGTCCTGATGCTGGATGAGCCAACCAACCACCTTGATATTGAAACCATCGACTGGCTGGAAACCTTCCTGAAGAACTTCAGCGGCAGCATCGTCTTTATCTCGCATGACCGTTCGTTTATCCGCAATATGGCGACGCGCATTGTCGATCTTGACCGTGGCAAGCTGGTCTCCTGGCCGGGCAACTACGATCTCTATCTGGAAGGCAAAGAGGAGGCGCTGCGCGTTGAAGAGATGCAGAACGCGGAATTTGACCGCAAGCTGGCGCAGGAAGAGGTGTGGATCCGTCAGGGCATCAAAGCCCGTCGTACACGTAACGAAGGCCGTGTACGTGCGCTGAAAGCGCTGCGTCGCGAACATTCAGAACGTCGCGAAGTGATGGGCAAAGCCAACATGCAGGTCGGTGAAGCCTCCCGTTCCGGCAAGATTGTATTTGAGCTGGAAAATGTCGACTACGCAGTGGGCGGCAAAACGCTGGTGAAGGATTTCTCTACCCAGGTTCAGCGTGGCGATAAAATTGCGCTGATCGGGCCGAACGGCTGCGGTAAAACGACCTTACTGCGTCTGATGCTGCAGCAGCTGAAAGCCGATCATGGCCGCGTCCATTCCGGCACCAAGCTGGAAGTGGCCTACTTCGACCAGCATCGCGCTGAACTGGATCCGGATCGCACCGTGATGGACAACCTGGCCGAAGGCAAGCAGGAAGTGCTGGTTAACGGCAAACCGCGCCACGTGCTGGGCTATCTGCAGGACTTCCTGTTCCATCCAAAACGTGCCATGACGCCGGTGCGTGCACTCTCAGGGGGTGAACGTAACCGTCTGCTGCTGGCGCGCCTGTTCCTGCGTCCCAGCAACCTGATGATTCTGGATGAACCGACCAACGACCTCGACGTCGAAACGCTGGAGCTGCTGGAAGAGCTGATTGATGGTTATCAGGGCACCGTCTTACTGGTGAGTCACGATCGTCAGTTCGTCGACAATACGGTCACCGAGTGCTGGATTTTTGAAGGCAACGGCGAAATCGGTACCTTTGTGGGCGGTTATCACGATGCACAGCAGCAGCGTGCCGCTTACCGGCAGCACAGGTCTGCTTCACCGGCAAAAGCGACAGCGAATACCGCTAAGCCAGCCGCCGAAAAGAGTGAAGCGAAGCGTAGCGTGAATAAGCTCAGCTACAATCTGGCGCGTGAGCTGGAACAGCTGCCGCAAAAACTGGAGCAGCTGGAAGCGCGCATCGGTGAACTGCAGGCGAAGATGAGTCACCCGGACTTCTTCAGTCAGGCACACGATCAGACGCAACCGGTGCTGGATAATCTCGCTCAGGCTGAGCAGGAGCTGGAAACCGCTTTTGCGCGCTGGGAAGAGCTAGAGTCACTGAAAAACGGCGCGTAGGGCAGGGCTAACGGATGTGTTTAGCAGTGAAAAGTAACGCGTGGATGCTCTGTCCACAATGCGATTTAATGATTAAGCTGCCGGACATTCCCGTTGGCAGCCGTGCGTCATGCCCGCGCTGCGATACCTCTCTGACGGCCAACTGGCACGAACCCCGTAAACGGCCAACGGGCTATGCGCTGGCGGCACTCTTTATGCTGCTGCTGGCGAATCTGTTTCCTTTTGTCTCCATGAAAGTGGCGGGGCTGACCAGCCAGATTACGCTGTCGCAGATCCCACAAGTGATGGTGACGGAAGATTACAGCAGCCTGGCGACACTGTTTCTGCTGTTTGTGCAGGCGGTTCCGGCCTTTTGCATGATCACCATTATTCTGCTGGTCAATCCGGTCCCTCTGCCCGTCCGTCTCAAAACTGGTCTGGCGCGTATTCTGTTTCAGCTGCGTAACTGGGGCATGGCCGAAATCTTTATGGCGGGTGTACTGGTCAGCTTTGTCAAACTGATGGCCTATGGGGATATCGGACTGGAAACCAGCTTCTGGCCGTGGGTGATGTTCTGCCTGTTACAGTTGCGGGCCTTTCAGTGCGTTGACCGGCGGGGCTTGTGGGACAGTCTTTCCCCGCGACCTGCGATCCCTCATTCACCCGAAGTGGGCATCAGTGGTTTAGAGCAGGGCCTGCGCTCCTGTCCCTGCTGTACCGCCATTCTGCCGGAAGCTGAGCACACCTGTCCACGCTGTGGCGTTACCGCACAGGCGCGGCGTAAGCACAGCCTGCAATGGACGCTGGCGCTACTGTTCACCTCAATACTGATTTACATCCCGGCCAATCTGTTGCCGATCATGGTGACGGAAACCCTCGGTACGGCTTATCCCTCCAATATCATGGCAGGGGTCATTGTGCTGTGGGGCGATGGTTCCTATCCGGTGGCGCTGGTAATCTTTATCGCCAGTATCATGGTGCCGACGCTGAAGATGCTGGCCATCGGCTGGCTCTGCTGGGATGCCAGCGGACGCGGGCGGCGTGACAGTCATAAGATGCATAAAATTTATGAAGTGGTCGAGTTTGTTGGCCGCTGGTCAATGATCGACGTGTTTGTGATTGCCGTGCTCTCTGCGCTGGTGCGTATGGGGCAATTAATGAATGTTTATCCCGCGTGGGGGGCAGTATTGTTTGCGATGGTGGTGATTATTACCATGATCGCTGCCATGACCTTTGACCCGCGATTAACCTGGGATCGTGTACGCGAAAACAATATGAAGGAGTCGCGCCTTGACGGAAACTAACCACGGCCATGCAAAGGTGGAACAGATTAAGCGCTGGTCGCCGGTCTGGATTGTCCCCATCGTTACGCTGTTAATCGGTGGCTGGATCCTCTTTTATCACTTCAGCCATCAGGGGCCGGAAGTCACCTTAATCACCGAAAATGCCGAAGGCATTGTTGCCGGTAAAACCACGATTAAAAGTCGCAGCGTCGATGTCGGCGTGGTGGAGAGCGCGGTATTAAGCGACGATCTTCACCATGTGGAAATCAAAGCGCGTCTGAATGCGGGCATGGAAAAGCTGCTCCACAGCGACAGTGTTTTCTGGGTAGTGAAACCACAGGTGGGGCGTGAAGGGATCAGCGGGCTTGGCACGCTGCTGTCAGGTGCTTATATCGAACTGCAGCCCGGCACCAAAAAACAGCCACCCGAGCAATTTAAGCTGCTGGATGCGCCGCCGTTAGCGCCACCGGATGCCAAAGGTATTCGTATCGTGCTGGACAGCAAAAAGGCAGGCCAGCTTAATCCGGGTGATCCGGTGCTGTTCCGTGGCTACCGTGTCGGTACGGTTGAGACCAGCGTTTTTGATACTGACAAACGTATGATGACCTATCAGCTGTTTGTCGCTGCACCCTACGATCGCCTGATTACCACCAATGTCCGCTTCTGGAAGGACAGCGGCATTGCCGTGGATATGTCCGCCTCAGGAATGCGGGTGGAAATGGGATCGCTCACCACGCTCTTCAGCGGCGGTGTCAGTTTTGACGTGCCGGATGGCTGGGCGCTGGGCGAGCCCGCGCAGAACAAGTCTGACTACCATCTGTTTGACGATCAGCGCAGTATTCAGGACTCGCTCTACACCAATCATATCGACTACGTGATGTTCTTCTCTGACTCGATTCGTGGGCTGCAGGCGGGCGCGCCGGTTGAGTTCCGTGGCATTCGTCTGGGTACTGTCTCCGAAGCGCCACTGATGAAAGCGGGCCTGGTCCAGGCACTGAATAACGATTACCGGGTGCCGGTGCTGATCCGCATTGAGCCGGATCGTTTTGTCAGCCGATTGGGTGAGAACTTCGATCTGGAGCAGCATCTGCAGGATGGTAAAAAACGTGGCCTGCGTGCGACGCTGAAAACCGGTAGCCTGCTGTCGGGTGCGCTCTATGTCGATCTCGACTTCTATGACAATGCACCGCCTTATAAAGGCCCGCAGAAAGTTTCTGGTTATGAAGTCATCCCAACGGTCAGCGGCGGCCTGAGCCAGATTCAGCAGAAGCTGATGGCGGCGCTGGATAAGATCAATAGTCTGCCACTGAACGGTATGGTCAATGAAGCGACAGGTACGCTCAAAGAGAGCCAGAAAACGATGCGTGATCTGCAGCGCACCATCGACAACATCAATAAAGTCACCGGCAGTCCGGCCATGAAAACGCTGCCAGAAGATTTGCAGCAGACGTTACGCGAGCTTAACCGCAGCATGAAAGGCCTGCAGCCAGGTTCGCCTGCCTACAGCAAGCTGGTCGGCGATATGCAGCGGCTGGATCAGGTTCTGCGTGAACTCCAGCCGGTGTTAAGAACGCTTAACACCAAGAGCAATGCGCTGGTATTTGAGGCGAAACCGGGACAGGATCCCCAGCCGAAGAGGGCGAAACAGTGAAAAAAGGATTGATACTTTGTGCCGCGCTGGTGTTGAGTGCGTGCAGCAGCAGCGTTGACAATACCTGGTATCAGCTGCCATCCGGGGCGGCTTCCATGAAGGTCAGCAGCAGCCAGCTGAATGAAGCGCAACCGATGTTATGGGTGCAGCAGGTGACGGTGCCGGATTATCTGGCAGGCAACGGACTGGTTTATCAGACCAGCGATGTCAAATATGTTATCGCCGCGAATAATCTCTGGGCCAGCCCGCTTGATCAGCAGTTGCAGCAGACATTGATCACTAACCTGAGCAAGGCGCTGCCAGGCCGGCTGGTAGCCGGGTCACCGTTAGGCGCCCAGCACGACACGCTGAATGTAACCATTACAGGCTTCCAGGGACGCTACGATGGCAAAGCGATTGTCAGTGGCGAATGGACGCTGGAACATCAGGGCCGTGTGACCAAACAGGCATTTAACCTCGTGCTGCCGCAGACTGAAGATGGCTACGATGCGATGGTCAGAACGCTGGCGGCGGGTTGGCAGCAGACCGCACAGACGATTGCTAATAATGTGGTTGCGTTAAATTAAGATTAATGTGAATAAATAAGCTAAGCCCCTGAACGATTGTCGTGTTTTATCGGCGTCATTCAGGGGCTTTTTTATTAGCTTATTCAGAAAGATAGTGTTGGCGTATGCATCACAAAACGTCCTTAATTTTACCGATTAAGGTCACATTTATGACACTGGCATGAAGATTGGGCATTGATCTTTGGGTGCGCAGGAGGTAGAACATTAGGGTGGTTGAACATTAATTCACCACTTTTTCTTTCCACCAGATTCCACAGACCTTACATGAGGGACACGGAGTATGAAGAGACAGAAACGAGACCGCCTCGAACGCGCCCATTCACGTGGTTATCAGGCAGGCATTACTGGACGCTCAAAAGAGATGTGTCCGTATCAGTTGATTGACGCTAAGTCTCACTGGTTGGGAGGTTGGCGACAAGCCATGGAGGACAGGTCGGTAGCTGCATAACCGGATGTCACTGAAAAGGGAATATAACCTCCGCCATGCGCGGAGGTTTTTGTTTCCAGGGGAAACGCTTAAAAAGCGGCAGTATCTTTAAACAGGCCGACTTTCAGATCGCTGGCGGTATAAATAAGGTTGCCGTCAACCAGCACTTCACCATCTGCTACGCCCATCACCAGTTTACGGTTAATCACACGTTTGAAGTGAATGCGGTAGGTGACTTTCTTCGCTTCAGGCAGGACCTGTCCGGTGAATTTCACTTCACCCACGCCCAGCGCACGACCTTTACCTTCGCCGCCCAGCCAGCCCAGATAGAAACCGACCAGCTGCCACATGGCATCCAGGCCCAGACAGCCCGGCATCACCGGATCGCCAATAAAGTGACAGCCGAAGAACCAGAGATCAGGATTGATATCCAGCTCCGCTTCAACAAAGCCTTTGTCATATTTGCCGCCGTCTTCGGTCATTTTGACCACGCGGTCCATCATCAGCATGTTGCCAGATGGAAGCGGCGGACCATTTTCGCCAAACAGTTCACCACGACCTGACAGAATCAGATCTTCTTTGGTATAGGATTCGCGTTTATCTACCATGTTTTCAATAAGCCTTGTTTTAGTGAATCACGAATATTAGCGAACAGTTGTACGCTGAGCAAATCGGATTAACGGTGGTTGAACCAGTTAAGCCAGCGGAGCGCCCAGGGACGTTGCGGCACGTCCGGCTGGTTAAACAGGCTAATGCGTTCCTGGATGGTGTTCAGCAGGCAGTCACCCTGACCATCTTCAGTACTCCAGATTTTACCGGTCAGGAGCGGCAGCGCTTCATCAGCACGGTCGATCGCCCAGATGTGGAAGCGACCCTGTTCAACCGCTGTCACAACGGCCTGGTTAAGACTGAGATGACGAACGTTGCAGGCAGGAATAATCACACCCTGCTGACCCGTTAGTTCACGCTGATGACAGATATCAAAGAAGCCTTCGATCTTCTCATTCAGTCCGCCTACCGGTTGTACGTTGCCAAACTGATCGACTGAACCAGTCACGGCGATTTGCTGATTGATCGGCTGATTCGCCAATGCGCTGATTAAGGCACAGAGTTCAGCCAGCGAAGCGCTGTCACCGTCCACCTCGGAATAGGATTGCTCAAAGACCATTGAGGCTGAGAAGGGCAGTTGCTGATCGAGCTCCAGCTCGGCAATCAAAAATGCCTGCATGATCATCATGCCTTTAGCATGAATGTTACCGCCCAGCTCCGCCTTACGCTCAATATCCATGAACTCGCCATCGCCGGGATGAACCACGCAGGTAATACGAGAGGGGTCGCCCCAGGCACGGGGATGACCAGGATATTCCACCACCGACAGGCCGTTAATCTGACCGACTACTTCACCTTCGGTTTCAATCAGAATCTGTCGCAGCAGGATCTCATCACGCATCCGTTCATTGAGATAATTCTCGCGCCACAAGCGCGCTTCAAGCGCATCACGCAATGCTTCGGCATTGAGTACGTCGCCCATCAGAGCCGACTCGCGCATCTGACGCTGCAGCCAGCGCGGGCAGAGGGGTAGCGTATCCTGATCGCCGCTGTAACGGACACCTTCTTTGATCAGCTCTGGCCAGAAGTCCGCTTCCGGCACGGGCAGGCCCGCCTGTTGCGCCAGTTCAGTACTCCAGCGACACCAGGCCAGCATGTCATCTTCATCAAGAACCTGAATGTTCTCTTCAAATTCAGTATAGATGGCCATTTCATGCGCTTCAGGGTCGAGCTCCTGAAAATCCGCAAGCGCTTCGCGGTCGCCGCACAGGACCAGGTTAAGACTGAGCGGTAATGAAGGAATCGAGACAGGTAGCGGGCGGCGTTCATCCTGAGAGGTCCACTCAACATAGCCTTGCTCAATACACTTTTTCAGGCGCAGCCATAGAATTGGCTGCGTCAGCAGGCTACGCAGTGACAGTACCAGCGTGCCGCCATTGGCGCGATGGATCAGCCCTGGCTCAAGCTGGATGCGATCTTTATACTGCCGCACGCAGCCAAACAACTGCTCCATCTCAATCCACTCAGCAAAGTGAATACCACCCTGACTGGTGAATGGGCGTTGCGGATCGGATGGGGGCTGAAGCGTGACGTTGTCAGCCATGATATGGTAATCACCGCCGGACAGAGTGGTACTGTCAGCCATGACCCGCTGCGCGGCCTGAACGATGAATGTCAGATAATCGCGATTCTCCTGGCTTCTAACCAGCAGTAACGGGAATCCCTGCGACTGGTGATGTAAATGCGCCAGCGCATTCAGCAACCGGGGCTGTACCGTTGCCAGAGCATCAGTTTCTTCATCAGCAATTCGGGAGAAAACGGATTGGTATTGCGCGCTATCCGGCTGTAAGGTCTGCCACGTAAGTTGAGTGCTGGTCAAAATAATCGCATTTATCTGTTTTAAGAAAAGCGAGATTATACAGGATTCACCCTTGTTAAGCACTGCAGACTTCCTGTTGAAGATGTGATGATGGCAGCATGTTTTTCGTTGCTGCATCCGGGAAAAAAGCTGTTATTCTTAGCCCGTTACGTGATCACGATGAGATTCCGATGAAATACCAGCAACTCGAAAATCTTGAATGTGGATGGAAGTGGAAATACCTGGTGAAAAAACATCGGGAAGGTGAACTGATCACGCGTCACCTTGAGTTAAGCGCGGCACAGGCGGCAGTGGATAAACTGCTGGCGATGGAAAATAATCCGGTGACGGTGAACGAGTGGATTGCAGAACATATTCATTCTGATCTTGATAACCGGCTGAAGCAGACCATCCGTGCCAGGCGCAAACGCCATTTCAACGCTGAACATCAGCATACCCGAAAAAAATCGATAGACCTGGAGTATCTGGTCTGGCAGCGGCTGGCAGGCCTCGCTCAGCGGCGTGGCTGCACGCTTTCTGAAACGATTGTTCAGCTGATAGAAGATGCGGAACGCAAAGAGAAATATGCCACTCAGATGTCGAGTCTGAAGCAGGATTTGCAGGCGATTCTGGGTAAATCGGGTTCAGAGAGCGAGTAAGCGGGCAGGGAATTCAGAGTATAGGCGCTAAAGACCGATTGATTACCGGCACAAAAAAACCCCGCTAAGGCGGGGTTTTTTATGACGTGTAAACTTAAGCCTGTGGCTGAGTTACAACGTCTTTGATACCTTTAACGTCGATTTCTACACGACGGTCCGGCGCCAGGCAGTCGATCAGGGCATTACGGCCTTTCACGCTGTCACAGGTGTTGCCGGTAACTGGGTTAGATTCACCCATGCCACGTGCAGAGATCTTGTTAGAAGGAATACCTTTAGATACCAGGTAATCTACGACTGACTGAGCACGTTTCTCAGACAGTTTCTGGTTGTACTGCTCTGAACCGATGCGATCGGTGAAGCCCAGTACGACAACGGAACCATCTTTAGGATCCATTGAGCTCAGCTGGCTGTACAGCTGATCCAGAGCCTGCTGGCCTTCTGGCTTCAGGGTAGATTTGTTGAAGGTGAACAGAACGTCAGACTTCAGAGTGAAACGCTTGGTTTCAACAACTGGAGCTGGTGCTGGAGCCGGAGCTGGCGCCGGAGCAGCGACGTCATCCTGACCGAAGCGGTATGAAACGCCTACGCTCAGCATGCCGTTGTCTGGACGCGTACCAACGGTCTGTGCATCACCGATGTTGTTAACCCACTGGTAGTCCAGACGGGTAGCCCAGTTTTTGGTCAGCGCATATTCAACACCAACAGCAGCCAGCGGAGATACGCCGGTGTCGTGGTCGCTGATGCGGCCAGTAGTTGGGTTAGTCTGCGTTGAATCTGCACGCCATACCATGCCGCCCAGACGAGTATACACGTCCAGATCGTCATAGATTGGGTAGCTCAGTTTAGCAGCCAGCTGAACGCCCTGTGCTTTGAATGCGCCGTTAGTCACGTTGCCTTTGTTAGGCATGCGACCCAGCCAGTCATAGCCCAGCTCGAAGCCCAGGTATGGATTTGCCTGGTAACCAACGAATGCACCTGCACCCAGCTGGCTTTCATGAGTTGGACCGTCATTGTTTTCGTAACCGTTACCGTAGTAACCAGTGTCGTGATACTGAGACCAGCCCAGTTTAGCACCGGTGTACCAGGTGTCATCTTTCGGAGCGGCCTGCGCTACGGTAGCGAAGCCAGCCAGTGCCACTGCAATTGCGATAGCTGTCTTTTTCATTTTGCGCCTCGTTATCATCCAAATAGGCAATGAGCAAAAAGGTTGCTCTTGGTTTAAATCCTTCGCCGGGTCAAAACGCTCGCTTATGACTCTACCGCAAAAAACGGAGGTTATTGAGCACCCTGGCGAGATAAAGTCTACAACGAGATTGGAAACTTACAAGTATGATGTGAGGCGCTTCTGTAAAAAAACAGCGATTTATACACAATTTCTAACAATTAGCCTGGTAGTATTGTCGCGGCAAAAAGCCTTAAAAACCTGCTAAACCATTGTCACAGCTCGAACTAACAGAATCAGTGGTTTAGCGACGACAGATAAGAAAAATAGCTTGGGAAACTTCTGATTTTTACTTAATGAAACAAATCCGACTGAATTTTTATCGCACTTTGCGGTCTGAGAGGCGCTTCCGATGTCCCGCTTGCCCGCAAAATCAAACCCAGCGCGTCACCCTCTGCCGCCGCATTTTCAAGTTGACGGCGCTCATCTTCGCCAAGGTCATAAGGAATCCATGCCAGAACGACACTGTAATTTCCTGTACGTAATGCCTTGACCATCGCTTCCACCGCATTCAGACGTTCAGAATCGGCGATATGCATACTTTTATCCAGCGGTAATCCCGACTCCTGCATCCAGGTGCGATTCAGTTTATGTGCCGGTGTTAACCACAACTGCCAGCGTGATTGCTGACTCAGCTGCTGTAATAATGGCAACAGCAGCATCTGCATCATACCGGGCTGCTCGCTGCAGCGTAACTCAGTAATTCCACCGCCCTGAGAGGCCGGAACGGAAGAGGACGCGTAATGATGAGCATAGCGTGCATTATCAGGATGTTGTGTTCGCATAAGTTAATCACCAGCAGTTGACTGTATGAATATACAGTACTGTTATCCTGGATAAAGATCAACCCAAATTTCTGAAAACGCCTCGCAAAAACGCGACAAGATTAGTTGAAGCGTTATTTATTCATTGAACCGGCTGACACTTTTTTCTATCTTCTAATTGCCTGATACCCAAGGCAATTTAAGAAGTATTTCTGACATGGAGGTGGTGCAATGAAAAAGGTGAATCCGGTCGTAGAGCGCTCCAGAGCGCGCCTGGCCCCATTGGGACCAATAGAGTCCCGCACCCAGTTTGGGGGGTATGCTCTGGCTGTCGAAAGTGTGGTTTTTGCCTTAATTAATCAAGACGAACTCTATCTGCGGGCCAGTGAACCGCTGCGCGAATACATTACCGATCGCCCGCTGCAACCGTTGATTTTTCGCAAGCGGGGAAAACTGGTCAGCCTCAATTACTTTCGGGTTGATGAGGCCTTATGGCGCGATTCTGACCATCTGCTGGCGCTCTCTGCTGCCTCATTAGAGACGGCGCAGCTGGAGTTGCAGGACAGGCAAGCGTCTCCGCGGCTGAAAGATTTGCCTAATCTCAGTGTACGCATGGAGATGATGCTCTTTGAGGCGGGCGTAATGAGCGTCAATCATCTCTACCAGATAGGGGCCAAGCAGTGCTGGCTGAAGCTGAAAGCGATCAACCAGCACGTGGGATTTCAGACATTACTGGCGCTGCAAGGGGCTATTACGGGCCGCCATGCGGCTGCGCTGCCGCAGGCAACCCGGGCGGAGTTGAATGCATGGTTCCAGCGCACGCTTTTATCACACCCGGACTTCAGAAGTAGTGAAAGCTAGTCAGTAATGAGCGTGCGGCGCAGGCGAGCCACATCCGGCATTAATGCCACCAACAGACCGAGTTGCTGGAGCACCAGCGGCGCACGCGTATCTGCATCTGCAGCCAGCTGGCTGATTCGCTGAGCCAGTTGCTGGCGCATCAGTTCAACATGTTTATCGCTGACCACGTCCGTCTGAAGCACATCCTCGACATAGCAAACCGTATCATCCAGTAAGGCGAGCAGGTCCGGCGCTGTAATTTTATCGCGGTGAGCGCCCAGCGCGGAAATGTAGCTCAGAAATGAGTGATTGGAGCAGAGCAATTGAAAAGCTGAATCACGCAGTTTCTGGCTGGTACGACTTTCACTGCTCATGTTTGAGACGACAGACGCCAGTTCAGCATCCGCATTATGTGCATCACGGCGGGCAATACGATAGGCAAGCCGGTTATCTTTACCCTGGTGATATTGCTCCATGATGGCATCCAGATAACGACAGTTCGCTTTCAGCGTTCGCTCTGCCACAGCTGGCAGCTGACGAAAGCGCCAGTCAGGCCAGATAAAGGCGACAGCCAGCCAGGCCAGACCACAACCGAGTAAGGTATCCACGACACGGGGCAGCGCGACTTCAAACCCTTCACCTAACAGGTTAAAGCAAAGCAGCACCAGCAGAGTGATAAACAGCGTAGCCTGCGCATACTGCACCTGCCTGAAAGCGAAGAACAGCACGCCGGTAATCACTATCAGGATTAACTGCCCTTCAATGGAGGGTACCAGCCATAAAACGGGTAAACCGATCGCAATCCCCGCCAGCGTTCCGCCGATGCGCAAGGCAAGGCGTCGCTGCGTGGCGTTATAGTTGGGCTGGCACACAAACAGGCTGGTCAGCAAAATCCAGTATCCCCGCTCCAGTCCGGTTATCTGAATGAAGCCGTATCCAATACAGAGCACCACTGACATGCGAACCGCATGCCTGAACAGTGCCGACGCGGGAGAGAGATGGCGGCTGAAGCGCAGCCGGATATCACTCCAGCCACTCAACCCTTCACGTGACAGCAGATTGTCACTGTGCTGCGGATCTTCACCGGCCAGCGTCTGCTCTGACTCAATGGATGCGAGCTGTGCGTCAATGGCACGCAGGTTACGTAGCAGCCAGAATAGCGCGCGGGTATGTGGCGCCTCAGGCTCATGTTGCTCAAGTCGTTCAATCGCTTTCTGCAATCGTTCAAACGCACGTTCAAAGCGGCTGTCATGCACCCATCTTTCACGCATCAGGATGCAGTGTGCCAGCTGGCGACAGGCTTGCGCCTGCATATTCAGCAGACGCTGAAAGCGAAACAGAATTTCGTTATAGCGCCAGTCGCCGCGCAGCAGGTGATATTGCAGATGAGAGGAGCTGGCGCGTTCATGAATATCCTGCGCCACAAAGTAGTAGTGCAGACTGCGACGGGTGCCGCGCGATCCGCGATCGCCGCGCAGACGGCTCTGCAGCGTGGTTTTGGTCAGATTGAGCTGCGCCACTAACTGGCTGTTGACCATTGCCGCATCAATAAACGCAGCATCATCCTGCTCGCCCGCATCAGGATCGAACAGATTCGCCTTTGCATCAAGGTAGCGGGCCAGTTGTGAAAAGCTTCCCGCCAGCTGTTCCTGTACCGGTCGGACCGGGAACATCAGATGACCCAGCAGGGTCAGAAGGTTATACCAGAGAGCGCCGACCAGCAGCAGCATTGGCTGCATGTACCACTGGCTGAACAGCCCGATGCCGAGCATGGTATAGACCGCAATCAGCAGCGCACCAAAAGCGATAGTGGCGTAGCGCTGCCCCAGAGCACCCAGCAGAATAAAGCCCCAGGTCGAAATCGCCAGCCCGACCATAAAGGCGAACGGCCAGGGAAACAGCAGCTCTACGGAAACCGAGGCGATGCAGAAGCAGAGCAGGGTAATCAGCAGATTCTTCAGACGTCCGGCCAGACGATCATCAAGATCGGCCAGCGCAGCCGCGACCACCCCCAGCGTCAGAGGAATCGTCCACTCAATCTGATGCAGCCACCAGGGGATGGCAGCGCAGCCACTCAGGGCAAACAGGATCCGCAGCAGATAGCGCCACGTACTGTTAAACAGATATTTTCGCCAGCCAGGCACTGCATCAGACATCATATTAATAGCGGCGGGCATTGGCGTCGCGCGCAGCACGCGCCTCTTCTACTGACACCACCCGGCGTCCAACCGGCCAGAGCGCAATAGCGGCGATCTTAAAGTTTGCAATCCCTGTCGGAATACCGATGATGCTGATGCACTGCACAATGCCCACGGAAATATGCGAAAGGCAGAGCCACCAGCCGAAGAAAATCAGCCAGAAGATGTTCAGAAAGGTGCCGCCGGTATTCAGAATATGACTCTTACTTTCAGGACGCAGCACATCGACATGCACCGCCTCGTTGCCAAACGGCAGCAGCGAGAGTTTAGTGATTTCCCAGCAGGAGCGGGTCAGCGGCAGGGTAAAAACCAGCACGACGCTGATCAATGTGGCAAACAGCCAGCTCAGGGTGGTGAAAAAGCCGCCCAGAACAAAATTCAGAATATTTAAAACGGTGCGCATGATCTTCTTTTCCTTTTGCATTCCGCAAGATGTGACGCCAAGTTTAGCCTGTTTTAAGGCTGGAGCGCCAAGGGTCTGACAGGTAAACTCCCCCTAATCCTCTTATCTGACGTTGGTGTCGGCGTGGAACTGAAAGCAACTTCAATGGGCAAACGGCTTGCTCAGCATCCTTATAACCGTGTTCGTCTGCTGGCAGCGGGTGTCGAAGTCAGTGGCGATAAGCATGAGTATCTGATCCCCTTTAACCAGTTACTTAATATCGCCTGCAAGCGTGGGCTGGTATGGGGCGAGCTGGAATTTTTGCTGGACGATGAAAAAGTGGTCCGGCTGCACGGAACGGAATGGCAGGAGACGCAGCGCTTTCACCACTATCTGATGCAGGCCTGGCAGAACTGGAGTCTGGAGATGAGCACGGTGTGCCGCGAGGTACTCCAGTCACTGCGCGACGAAATCGGGACGTTTGGCGCGCAGGATCGCTGGCTGAATCGCCACGAGCTGCAGGCGCTGAAGATAAAAATTCTCAAACAGTTCGACGCGTTACCGATGCCGCTCACCCGCTTAAACGATTTTCCTGACTGCCGTGATAGCCTGGCATTTTGCCAGCACTGGCTGGATCAGGGTGAGTTGGCTCTGCGGCAGCGAAACCGTGACTGGACTAACGCTATGCTGACCCGCTATCAGTCGTTCTTTGCCAGCGTCGAGAGCACGCCACTCAATCAATCGCAGTGTGAGGCGGTGGTTAATGGCGAGGATTCTCTGCTGGTACTGGCTGGTGCGGGCAGCGGTAAAACCTCGGTGCTGGTGGCCCGTGCAGGCTGGTTAATGGAGCGCAGACTGGCCAGCGCCGATCAAATTCTGTTGCTGGCATTTGGCCGCCAGGCTGCTGAAGAGATGAACGCACGTATTCAGTCCCGGCTCTCTGCGGGTGACATCCAGGCAAAGACTTTCCATTCTCTGGCTCTGCATATTATTCGTGAAGGGAGCAATAAGCAGCCGGTTATCAGCAAGCTGGAGAGCGATGCGGATGCACGTCGCACGCTGCTACTCAGGGAGTGGCGGCAGCAGTGCCACGAGAAAAAGGCGATGGCAAACGGCTGGCGTCAGTGGCTCTGTGACGAACTGGCGTGGGAGTTACCGGAAGGGCCATTCTGGGAGGACGAGAGGCTGGCAAACCGGCTGGCGTCACGTCTGGAGCGCTGGCTCGGTCTGATGCGCATGCATGGCGGTGCGCAGGCAGCGATGATCGCCGACGTGCCGGAAGAGATTCGGGATCGCTTCAGTAAACGCATCAAACTGATGGCACCCCTGCTGAAAGCGTGGAAAAGCGCGCTGAAAGAAGAGGGCGCGGTCGATTTCTCGGGACTCATTCACCAGGCGATTGCCATTCTGGAAAAAGGACGCTTTATCAGTCCGTGGAAACACATTCTGGTGGATGAATTCCAGGATATCTCGCCTCAGCGTGCCGCATTGCTCAGCGCACTACGCCAGCAGAATAAGCGCACCGCGCTGTTTGCTGTCGGCGATGACTGGCAGGCTATCTACCGCTTCAGCGGCGCAGAGATGACGCTGACCACCGCATTTCATCACTACTTCGGTGAGGGCGATCGGTGCGTGCTGGACACCACCTACCGCTTTAATGATCGCATCGGTGACATTGCGAACCGGTTTATCCAGCAGAATCCGCAGCAGCTGGCAAAACCGCTGAACAGCGTCACCAAAGGCAATAAAAAGTCGATTTCGCTGCTGGCGGAGGATCAGCTGGAAGCCCTGCTGAACAAACTCAGCGGTTATGCGAAGCCTGAAGAGCGGATTCTGCTACTGGCGCGCTATCACTATCTGCGACCGGAACTGCTCGATAAAGCCAGAACCCGCTGGCCGAAACTTAATCTGGAATTTATGACAATCCATGCCAGCAAAGGTCAGCAGGCGGATTACGTTATTTTGCTGGGATTGCAGCAGGGCAAAGAGGGTTTCCCGGCGGAAGTACGTGAGTCGATTATCGAACAGGGCCTGTTACCGCAGCCCGAAGCGTTTCCGGATGCCGAAGAGCGCCGTCTGGCCTATGTGGCGCTGACGCGAGCGCGCCAGCAGGTTTTTCTGATGTTTGATAAGGCCGCGCCGTCACCGTTTGTTGATCACTTCCGCGAACTGGGCGTTCCTGTGCTGCGTAAAGCCTGAGTTATTTCAGACGATCGGCCAGATAGCGCTGATAGTCAGGAATCATAATCTCAACGTTTTGGGCAAACAGTGGCGACTGAATAATAAAATCCGCTGTGGAGCGGTTCGTGGCGACCGGGATATTCCAGACGGTCGCCAGACGCAGCAGGGCTTTTACATCCGGATCGTGCGGCACGGCGTTGAGTGGATCCCAGAAAAAAATCAGCGCATCAATTTTACCTTCCGAGATCAGCGCACCTACCTGCTGATCGCCGCCCATGGGGCCGCTCAGCATAGCTGTCACATTCAGACCGGTATTACGATTGATCAGGTTTCCGGTGGTGCCGGTCGCATAGAGGATGTGTGGTTCAAGTGCGGGCTGGTTTTGTTTAATCCATTCAAGCAGAGCGGCTTTACAGTGGTCATGGGCGACCAGCGCGATATGTTTTGTGGTGCCAAGGGTACGAAAAGTCTGTTCCATAAAGGCGTCCTGATAAGGCTCATGCGCAAGAAGAGAGAGCACGAGTGTACCTCTGGCCCTTCAACGCTATCAACTCGTACGTAACATTTTGACCAGGGTCAGTAATTGCTGACGCGTGGCTTCGTCGAAGCGGTGAAACCAGCGATGCAGCGAGGGCAGTTCGGCCTGCGTTGTCCAGTCCAGATCGGCGGTGAGGCGGGAAGAAGAGGGCGTAGCAGAAGCGGAATTTGCAAACCGGGGTACAGAGGCAATCTGATGGGTGCGATTGTAATTCAGCATCGCTTTTTCCATATCAGCTGTCGCGGTTGCTGGCAAGTGGTCACGCACGCTGGTTATCTCATTGCCTTTCTCATCCACCAACTGAAAATTCAGACTGCGGTCAAAATGATAACGCTCACGTTTTGTCTCCAGCGCCGGCAACCGGATAGTGATGGTTTTGGCCACGGCAGTAAAGGTAACGATCATCGGTGCAGACTGATAAGCGATCACACTCTCTTTCTGCCCTTCACGCTGCTGCTCTACCCGAAACAGAAACTGATGCTGACCGCTATCCAGCTCTAAGCTGTCTGCTCCTTTGAGGAACGAGCCTGAAATTTTTCGGCCATCCAGCACCAGCATATCGATTTGGGGATCGAGCTTTAGTGTGATGGCAGAACAGGACGCCGAAACAAGGAGTGTAAGTAACCCCGTTAAGGCCAGCGACAGCTTCATTTCAACTCCGGTAAGTGGTGACGCAAAGGATGGCGTGTAGCAAATTCTTACATTATGGCAGCTAATTTACATTTAAACATATTTATTCGTGCGCGGGTTCAATTAATTTCGTCAGGGACTTAACTGTTAAAGCATGCGTCAAACTACACTCAACACTGACCTGAAAGGAGATAAAGATGAACGACCAGACAATTCGCGATGTGCTGACGCGTACCCAACGTATCGCCTTAGTAGGGGCAAGCGATCGTCCCGACCGTCCCAGTTATGGTGTGATGAAATATCTGCTCGATCAGGGCTATGACGTGATCCCGGTCAGCCCGAAACTGGCCGGTAAAACCCTGCTGGGGCAGCAGGCTTATGGCAGCCTGGCGGATGTACCGGGCGAGATTGATATGGTAGATGTCTTCCGCAATTCAGAAGCCGCATGGGGCGTAGCGCAGGAAGCCATTGCTGCAGGTGCAAAAACATTATGGCTGCAGCTGGGTGTGATTAATGAGCAGGCGGCGGTACTGGCACAGGATGCGGGTATGACGGTGATTATGGATCGCTGCCCGAAGATTGAAATTCCGCGTCTGGGGATAACGCGTTAAAAAATTAGCGTGGCGGCAGAGCGTGCCGCCACAGATTAATGCCGCAGATGCGGTGCCTGTAATTGCTGACGTACTGACGCCGCCAGCTCATCCATTGATGGCTGCTCAGGATGCTCAATGCTGGTTTCACCGGACAGCTGAATTTCGGCAACATAGGTATGAACCTGATCGCCTTCCTCATCTTCCATCACCACATGATACCAGGGTGCGGTGCGCATTTTCTCTTCCGCGCCAACATCTTCAATTTTAGGTGCATCTAACGAGTATTCAGGATCGACATCGACGATAACGCCCAGTACGCCGGACAGACGATGACGAACCTGCTGACCAATACCAAATTTACTGGCAATCATAGTGACCTCCGAAAAAAAGCTCTCTTTCCAATATGGGGGCAGGAGCTGATTTTTCAAGTCACATCACGCGGCAGGCGAAACCTTTCAGATAGAGACCTTCCGGATAGCTGGCGATGACCGGATGATCCGCTGCCTGCCGGAACTGCTCAATAAACTGCACTTCGCGACCAGCATCCAGTGCGGCATCGGCAATGATCTTCTGGAACAGATCGGTGGCCATCAGACCGGAACAGGAGAACGTCAGCAGCACGCCGCCCGGGTTAAGTAGCTGAATGGCGAGCATATTAATATCTTTATAGCCGCGGCAGGCACCCATTAACTGGCTTTTGTTTTCGACAAACTTTGGCGGATCCATGATGATCAGATCAAATTTTTCCCCGTTGTCACGATAACGGCGCAGCAATTTGAATACATCATCACGTTCAAAGTGCGCGCGGGAAAGATCCAGCTCATTCAGTTCAACGTTCTGACGGGCAACGTCCAGCGCTTCCTGTGAGGTATCCACGCTGATCACTTCTTTACAGCCGCCCATCAATGCAGAAACCGCGAAGCCGCCAGTATAAGAGAAGCAGTTAAGCACGCGGGCATCCTGCGCGTAACGACGCGTGGCAAGACGGCTGTCACGCTGATCAAGGTAATAGCCGGTTTTATGACCGCCCTGAATATCAACCAGCAGCTTCATGCCATGCTCGGTAATCGGCAGCAGAGGCGGGGGAAGTTCACCGGTGACGGTGCCCTGCGTCAGTTCCAGGCCCTCTTTCTTACGAACAGCGACGTCAGAGCGGTCATAGATGGCACAGCCAGGGAAGCACTGTTGCAGGGCAGTGATGATCGCCGCGCGCTGATATTCCGCACCTGCTGAAAGCAGCTGAAGTACTAAAAAGTTGCCAAAGCGATCAATGGTAACGCCCGGTAAACCATCTGATTCACCGGCGATCAGGCGATAGCTATCCAGACCATCGCGGGCCGCCAGCCATTTGCGCCACTGCTGCGCCTGTTCAAAACGGCGGACAAAGAAGGCGATATCGATGGATTCATCGGCCTGCCAGCTCCAGACGCGGGCGCGGATCTGCGACTCGGGTGAATAAGCGGCACGCGCCAGCCATTTACCGTTGCTGTCACACACGTCAATGGTTTCACCCAGTTGCGCTTTACCTTCCAGACGTGCAACGGCTCCTGAAAAGACCCATGGATGGCGACGGAGCAGGGACTTTTCACGTCCCTTTGCGAGAATCAATCTGACTGTCATAGTTTGCTATGCTTACCTGAAAAAATGAGGCGCCATTGTCCGGTGGATAACGGGAAATTGCAACGAACAGCAGCAGGAGAGAATCATGTCAGCAGCCTGTTTTAAAGCATGGGTTCATGGCCGCGTCCAGGGCGTTGGGTTTCGCTACAGTACGCAGGCTGAAGCCAGAACCCTGGGCGTACTGGGGTACGCGCGAAATCTGGATGACGGCAGCGTCGAGGTGCTGGCCTGGGGCGAGGCGGATCAGGTTGAAGCGCTGATTGCCTGGATTAAAGCGGGCGGACCTCGCAGTGCGCGCGTGGATAAGGTGCTGGTGGAGCCACATCGGCCCGCAGAACCGCCCCGCGATTTCAAAACCGGTTAATTACAGACATTTCGCCGGTTTAGGCAGACCGGCGATTTTCGTCGCCTGTTTAGCGGGTCCTTCCGGGAAGAGGCGAAACAGGTAGCGGCTGTTGCCTTTCTCTTCCCCATACTTCTGCGCCATTGCCTTTACCAGCATTCGCACGGCGGGTGAGGTGTTAAATTCCAGATAAAACGCGCGCACAAAATGGACCACCTCCCAGTGCGCTTCAGTCATAGTAAGCCCTTCCTGTTCCGCGATGTGCGCCGCCAGCGCCTCACTCCAGTCGGCAGTATGCTTCAGATAGCCTTCGGCATCGACGGCGATTTCGTTACCGTTAAAATTCACGTGATGTCCTCTCTGTAAATGACGGCGCAGTTTAGCAAACCTGGCGGGCAGTAAAAGCAAAAACCCCGCCGAAGCGGGGTTTCAAAGGGTGACTGTCACTGCCGGTTAGTTGCTGCGGGCAAAACCCAGCAGGCTCAGCAGACTGACGAAGATGTTATAGAGCGAAACATAGAGGCTGACCGTCGCCCGGATGTAGTTGGTTTCGCCACCCTGGATGATGTTGCTGGTCTCCCACAAAATGGCACCAGCGGAGAACAGGATGAACAGGGCGCTGATAGCCAGATGCAACGCAGGCAGCTGCAGGAAGATATTCGCGACCACCGCCACCAGCAGCACCACAAAACCAGCCATCATCATGCCGCCCAGGAAAGACATATCACGACGGGTAGTCAGCACGTAGGCAGAACAGCAGAAGAACACCAGCGCCGTACCACCCAGTGCCAGCGCGATCACGTCGCCCATGCCTGCGGTCAGGAACGAACTCAGGATAGGACCCAGGCAATATCCCAGGAAGCCGGTGAAAGCAAACGCGGCCAGAATCCCCATCGGGCTGTTTGCCAGACGGTAGGTTAAAAACATCAGGCCATAGAAGCCGACCAGCATCAGGATCAGACCAGGCGCAGGCAGGGCCAGCAGGGTGCTGGCTGTCGCCGTCACCGCGGAAAAGGCCAGGGTCAGCCCCAGCAGAAAATAGGTATTGCGCAGAACTCTGTGCGTTGACAGCAGTGAAGACTGCGATGAGGTGACAATTCTTTCCATGTTGCGCTCCTTTAAGCAGAACACTAAATATGTGCCGAGAATACGCAGGCCATTAAAGAGGGAAAAGGCGTTTTACCCTTCTTTACGCGCTATTCTGCTAATTGTTTGAGCAGAGTGGCGGTTTTCACAGCGAAAAATCACAATCTGGCTGTTTTTCAGGCGAATAGACAGATAGACGCTTTACATCGCTAAACGGGATGTTTATAGTGCGCGTCATTGCGGAGGGGTGGCCGAGCGGCTTAAGGCAGCGGTCTTGAAAACCGCCGATGGGAAACCATCCGAGAGTTCGAATCTCTCCTCCTCCGCCAC
>NZ_JANZNP010000019.1:0-77797 GCF_025153065.1 Pantoea sp. XY16
CGGGAGCGTTTTTGAACAACGCAACGCGTTGGCCCGGCAACGGGCGCACCTCAGGGATGAGGTGCGTAATCGCGCGGACCGAACGTGTCAGGGATGACATTTTTTGCGTCTTTCCGATCTGACCCGGTTTCCTGTGCAGGCTCCTTCTCACCGCGACTCAGCCAGACATAACCAGCAGCGCAAAAAAATGCGCCCAAGGGCGCATTTTCCGTCATCTATATTCGCAGATAGATCTTCACGACGCTAACTGCTACAGCATCACTCTGGCATCGCCGCTGCCGGAATAATCGCACCGCGATGCTGAATCACGGTGCTGGCGGTCAGGTGTCCGCGCTGCGCGGCGGCCTCTGCAGAAGCGCCCGTCAGACGGCGCGCCAGATACCCGGCACTGAATGAATCGCCAGCGGCCGTCGTATCGATTACTCTCTCTTTCGCCAGACGTACCGCAGGCACCTCAATCAGCGGCGCATCGCCGATAGCGACCAGACATGACTCTGCACCCCGCTTAATGACGATTTCGCTGGCACCGGCCTGACGGGTACGCGAAATAACGTCATCGAGCGGCTGCTCGCCCCACAGCAGATGTTCATCATCCAGCGTCAGGAAAGCGATATCGGTACAGTTCAGCATGGCGCGATATGCAGCCTGCGCGCTGGCGCGGTCGGCCCATAAACGCGGGCGGTAGTTGTTATCGAAAATCACCCTGCCGCCATTCGCCTGGCAGCGGGCCAGCAGCGCCATCAGCTTCTCACGACTTGCCGGCGGCAGAATCGCCAGACTGATGCCGCTGAGGTAGAGATAATCGTAGTGCGACAGCTGTTCGGCTATCTCTGCGGATTGCGGGCTGTCGAGCCAGTAACGCGCGGCAGCATCGCTGCGCCAGTACCAGAACGTACGCTCGCCGTCGGCATCGGTTTCAATCACATACAGGCCCGGCATCTTATTATCGAGGCGCTGAATCAGGTCCGTATTCACCTTCTCCTGCTGCCAGGCTGCGATCATCTGATCGCTGAACGAATCCGTCCCCAGCGCGGTGACATAATCGACCCGCAACTGCGGCTCATCAACCTGGCGGGCGAGATACACCGCCGTGTTAAGGGTATCGCCGCCAAAGCCTCGCTTAATGTTCTCACCCTTTTCGGACAGCTCAATCATGCATTCGCCGATAATGGCAATTTTCTTCTGCGTCATGGTTTCAGACCTGTAGTGAAATATCGCCTTAGTCTCGCGTCTGGTATGGCAGACGTCAATGGTTTTAAAACGGTGTTTTAATTTAACTTAAGGCGCAGAAAAGCCGCGATCCGGGCGATAAGAGCGGCTAATTTCGGCCTGTTTTACCGATTATGCTAACGAAACGGCTGGTAAACTCTCCGTTTTCATACGGCCGCCCCATTCATCTCATTATCACAGGCATTTACGATAATCGCTTGAGTCTCCCGTTTTGGGGACGTATTACCAACCAGGAAAATAGCATGGTGATGGAGAATATTAGCCAATGGCTGCCGTCTTCAACCGACCTTAATCTCCACACGGAAACGCCGCTCTTCTGGCAACAATGTCATCGACGCTATCGGTTTCAGCCGATTTATCGGGTAACAGGTCGGTTACTGGCGATTGAACTGCTGACCGCCGTTTATCATCCCATGGCGCCGGAAAGGAATCTCTCGCCTGAAGCCTGGTTTGCCGGACTCGATATCGCTCAGCGCCTGAACGTAGTGTATGAGCAGCTCGAGCTCCTCGCAGAATGGACTGCATTTTTCGAACACAATGATGTGGTCGCCTCGGTCAACATAGACGGTCCCTCACTGCTGGCCATTCAGCACCGACCCGCTATTCGTCGCCTCATTGCCAGCCTGCCATGGATACGCTTTGAACTCACCGAGCACCAGGCGCTGCCGCAGGAGGAGAAAGTAGCGAAAATACCTGAACTGGGGCCGCTGTGGCTGGATGACTTCGGTTCGGGTATGGCGAATTTCTCGGCGCTGACCGAACTGAAATATGATTACATCAAGCTGTCGCGCGACCTTTTTACTATGCTGGGCACCACCAATGAAGGGCGCAGCCTGTTTTCGATGCTGCTGGCGCTGATCAATCGCTACTGCAACGGCGTCATTGTTGAAGGCGTGGAGACGGAAGCGCAGTGGCAGCAGGTTAAAGCATCCCCCGCTATCGCGGCCCAGGGCTACTACTTTTCGCGACCTGTCCCATTTTCTGAACTGAATCATCTCACTATCCAGCTTCCCTGATGCCGTTGCTCGCCGTCTCGACTATCTTTAACGCAGACCGTGAATGTGCAAGGAGAAAGCGTAATGTCGCGTACCGGGAAAATAGTCAGCTGGGTAGCAGGAATTCTGGTGTTATTAATCGTGGTGATTATCGTCGTCATCGCCACCTTTGACTGGAATCGCCTGAAACCCACCATCAATCAGAAAGTCTCTACCGAATTAAATCGCCCCTTTGCGATACGGGGAGATTTGGGTATCGACTGGGCGAGAAATCGCGACGAGGCAGGCTGGCGGCGCTGGGTGCCATGGCCGCAGGTGCATGCGGAAGATATTATGCTGGGCAATCCGCCAGATATTTCTGACGTCACCATGGTGCATCTGCAACGTGTGGATGCCACGCTGTCACCGCTGTCGTTGCTGCATAAGGAGCTGTTCATTCCATGGATTAAGCTGCAGCGGCCCGATGCCCGATTGATCCAGACTGCAGATAAAAAGAACAACTGGACCTTTACGCTGGCCGAAAGCGACAAAGATGAGAAGAATGCCGCGCCATCGGCCTGGTCCTTCCGTCTGGATAATATTCTGTTCGATCAGGGCCAGATTCGTTATCGCGATGCCGTTAACCGTGCAGATGTGACGGTGCAGGTCAATCCGCTAGGCAAACCGGTGCCTTACGCGCAGATCGCCGGCGGCAACGACCAGCAGAAGGGCGCGGGCAACTTTGTCTTTGGCTGGAAGGCCAGTGGCACCTACAACAACGAGAATCTCAGTGGCGACGGCAAAATCGGCGGCATGCTGTCGCTGCGCAGCCAGAACACCCCGTTCCCGATTCAGGCCGATGTGCGCAATGGCTCCACGCGCGTGCAGGTTACCGGTGGTCTGCAGGATCCAATGAACCTCGGCGGGCTGAATGTGCGACTGCGCTTCTCGGGCGATACGCTGGCGAATCTCTACGGCCTGACCGGCGTCCTGTTGCCTGACACACCGCCTTATGAAACTGACGGCCATCTGATTGCTAAATTCAATGGCGAAAAAGGTGCGGTCTACCGTTATGAGAAATTCAACGGACACATTGGCGACAGCGATATTCATGGCTCCCTGATTTACACGCAGGGCAAACCCCGTCCAACGTTGACCGGTGAACTGACCTCGGAGCAACTGCGCATGGCCGATCTGGGGCCGCTGATTGGCGTGAACTCTGGCAAAGGCAGTGAAAAAACCGCACAGGCCAAAGCCCGTCGCGGTGAGAAATCGAATCAACCCGCCGACCGCGTGCTGCCGCACGATAAATTTGAGACCAAAAACTGGGACGTGATGGATGCCGATGTGAAGTTCAGCGGCAAACGAATCGAACACAGTAATTCACTGCCGTTAAGCGATCTCTACACCCACTTACAGCTGAAAAGCGGCGATCTGCTGCTGGATCCGCTGCGCTTTGGTGTGGCAGGTGGCAGTCTCAACAGCACCATCCGACTGGAGGGCGATCGCTCGCCGATGCGTGGTCGGGTTGACCTTCATGTACGTAAGCTGCAGCTGCGTCAGCTCTTCCCGACGGTGGACGCAATGAAGAACAGCCGTGGTCAGCTCAATGGCGATGCCAGCTTTACCGGCACCGGTAACTCAGTGGCCGATCTGCTGGCGACCAGCAATGGTCAGCTTAAGCTGCTGATGAATGATGGGCTGATCAGTCGCAGCCTGATGGAGATTGCCGGACTCAACGTCGGTAACTACGTGGTGGGCAAGCTGTTTGGCGATGACCAGGTGCGTATCAACTGCGCCGCGACCGATCTCAGACTGCAGAATGGTGTGGCGACCCCGAACCTGTTTGTATTTGATACCGAGAACGCGATTATCAATGTGTCAGGCAACGCCAACTTCGCCAGTGAGAGACTGGATCTGTCGGTGAATCCGGAGAGTAAGGGCATCCGCATCGTGACGCTGCGCTCCCCGCTCTACGTGCGCGGTACCTTTAAAAATCCTGATGCAGGCGTGAAAGCAGGGCCATTGCTGGCCCGCGGTGCCGCTGCTGTGGCACTGGGTGCGGTCGTCGGCCCGGCAGCGGCGCTGCTGGCCATGATCTCGCCAAGCGATAACGAAGACAATCAGTGCAGCACCGTCCTGCAGCAGATGAAGCAGAAGAAGTAACTAGTTGCGGTAGAGCACTTTGATAATGTGATAACCAAAGCCGGTCTTTACCGGCCCGTAAGGCGTCAGCAGCGGGCAGGTAAAGACCGCTTTATCAAAGGCCGGCACCATCTGTCCCTGACGGAACTCGCCCAGATCGCCCCCCTTCCGGCCGGAAGGACAGGTAGAGTGCTTCTTTGCCAGCTCCTGGAAATTGCCGCCTTTCGCCAGTTTCGCCAGAATCTCTTTTGCCAGCGCTTCCTCTTTGACCAGGATGTGTAAAGCCGCCGCGGTTTTCGCCATGTTGGTATCTCGCTTGTGTATAATTGCCGCCCAGTATAAACCCCTTTCTTTTGATTCAATCAGGCGATTTCTTTTATGCGTTTAAACCCCAGCCAACAACGTGCCGTCGAATTTGTTACCGGTCCCTGTCTGGTGCTGGCGGGCGCGGGATCAGGCAAAACCCGCGTGATTACCAACAAAATCGCCCATCTGATTCGTGAATGCGGCTATCAGGCGCGCCATATCGCCGCAGTAACCTTTACCAATAAAGCCTCGCGCGAAATGAAAGAGCGTGTGGCACAGACGCTGGGCCGCAAAGAGGCGCGTGGCCTGCTGATCTCGACTTTCCATACGCTGGGACTGGAGATCATCAAGCGCGAGACGGCGGCGCTGGGCATGAAGTCCAACTTCTCACTGTTCGACGATCAGGATCAGCTCGCCCTGCTAAAAGAGCTGACCAAAGAGTGGCTGGAAGAGGATAAGACGCTGCTACAGCAGCTCATCTCCACCATTTCGAACTGGAAAAATGATCTGATCGATCCGCAGGGCGCCGCCGCGCTGGCGCGCTCGCAGCAGGATAATATCTTTGCCCACTGCTATGCCCTCTACAGCCAGCATCTGAAGGCGTGCAACGTACTGGATTTTGATGACCTGATCCTGCTGCCGACGCTGCTGCTGCAGCGTAATCAGGAAGTGCGCGAGCGCTGGCAGCAGCGTATCCGCTATCTGCTGGTGGATGAGTATCAGGACACCAACACCAGCCAGTATGAACTGGTTAAGCTGCTGGTTGGCGCACGCGCGCGCTTCACAGTAGTCGGCGATGATGACCAGTCGATCTACTCCTGGCGCGGCGCACGGCCGCAGAATCTGGTGCTGCTGAATCAGGATTTCCCGGCGCTGGAGGTGGTGAAGCTGGAGCAGAACTACCGTTCTTCGCAGCGCATACTGAAAGCGGCAAATATCCTGATTGCCAATAATCCGCACGTCTTTGAAAAGCGCCTCTTTTCGGAGCTGGGGCAGGGTAGCGAGTTGAAAGTGCTTACCGCCAACAGCGAAGAGCATGAGGCGGAGCGGGTCACTGGCGAACTGATCGCGCATCACTTTATCAACAAAACGCAGTACAAAGATTACGCGATTCTCTATCGTGGTAACCATCAGTCACGGACCTTTGAAAAGTTTCTGATGCAGAACCGCATCCCTTATCGCATCTCTGGCGGCACCTCCTTCTTCTCACGTCCTGAGATTAAAGATCTGCTCGCCTATCTGCGTGTGCTGACCAATCCCGAGGATGACAGCGCGTTTCTGCGGATCGTCAATACGCCGCGCCGCGAGATTGGCCCGGCGACGCTGCAGAAGCTCGGTGAGTGGGCCAACCTGCGGAGCAAGAGTCTGTTTAACGCCAGCTTTGATGTCGGTCTGGGGCAGACGCTGAGCGGCCGTGGTCTGGAGCATCTGCAGCGCTTCACCCACTGGCTGAATGAGATTATCCAGCTGAGCGAACGTGAGCCGGTGAATGCCGTCCGCGATTTGATTCGCGGCATCGACTACGAAAGCTGGCTATTCGAAACCTCCGGCAGCCCGAAAGCCGCCGAAATGCGGATGAAAAACGTCAATACGCTGTTTCAGTGGATGACTGAAATGCTGGAAGGCAGCGATATTGATGAGCCGATGACGCTGGCGCAGGTGGTAACGCGCTTTACCCTGCGCGACATGATGGAGCGCGGTGAAAGTGATGAAGAGCTTGATCAGGTGCAATTGATGACGCTGCATGCCTCTAAAGGTCTGGAGTTCCCCTATGTATTCCTGGTGGGCATGGAAGAGGGACTGCTGCCGCATCAGAGCAGTATCGATGAGAACAACATCGAAGAGGAGCGTCGCCTGGCTTACGTGGGGATCACGCGGGCGCAGAAAGAACTGACTTTCACCCTGTGTCGCGAGCGCCGGCAGTATGGCGAGTTAATCCGGCCTGAACCAAGTCGTTTCCTGCTGGAGTTGCCCCAGGACGATCTGCAATGGGAGACCGAGCGCAAAGTGGTCAGTGCGGAAGAGCGGATGAAAACCGGGCAGAGTCGGGTCGCCGGGTTGAGAGCAATGCTCGATAAGGCGAAGAAGAGTTAAACCTCGCAGGAGGCGAAGGAGATTCGCCTCACGCGGGTGCCATTACGACAGGGTTAACAACCAGTGGACGTAAGACTGATAGTGGCTTTCCTGCTCCAGCAGTTCGCTGCGCAGCGGATGCGCCTCCAGCCAGCCTGCGGGCAGGGTCAGATGCAGGGCATCATCGTCTGCCAGTAACCGCACTGCAGGCAGAGTGTCGTCGCGACGGCGGGTGGAGAAAATAATCGCCAGCCGCAGCAGACGGCACATCCTTTCCGCCAGGCGCGGCGGCAGCGCGTTTTGCTGAGTCAGCAATGCCAGATCGATGCTGCCGCTCTGATTTTGCAGTAAACAGGCCAGCAGCTTCTTCTGTGCCGGTGTGAAGCCGGGAAGGTCGAGGTGACGCACCAGATACGCCGCGTGCTGCGGCGCATGACGGAAGTCGACGCTCAGGCCAATTTCGTGGATCGCGCAGGCGCTGAGCAGCAGCTCACGACAGCGCTGATCCAGCTTCCACGGCGTGGAAACCTGACCGAAAAAGCTCTCTGCCAACTGACGCACGCGGTCTGCCTGTTCGACATCGATGCTGAAACGGCGCTGAACGTTGTGCAGCGTGCGGGTACGGATATCGCGGTCAATCGGCAGATGCAGCATGCCGTAAACCAGTCCTTCCCGCAGTGCACCACCTGCCAGCGTCATGCTATCAATGCTGAGCGCCTGGAAGATAGCGATCAGGATCGACAGGCCGCTGGGGAACACCAGTGCCCGTTCCAGCGTCAGTCCTTCAATTTCCAGCTCTTCCAGTTTGCCGCACTGTATAGCGCGCTGCTTCAACTGCTGCAGTTTATTCAGCGTGATGCGCTCATCCATACCCTGCGCCACCATAATCTCCTGCAGCGCCTGAACCGTGCCGGATGCCCCGACACAGGCCTGCCAGCCCTGCGCACGCAGTTGCGCGGCAATCGGCTGGATCATCTCACGGGCCGCCTGTTCAGCCTGGTCGAAGTTCTCTTTTGCCAGATGACGATCGCTGAAGAAGCGCTCCAGCCACGTCACACAGCCCATCGACAGGCTGAACAGCACTGATGCGTGTGAACCGTCGCCGGTAGCCAGTTCGGTACTGCCGCCGCCGATATCGACCACTAAGCGCTGGTCGGAACCGCCGGTAGTGTGGGCCACGCCCTGATAAATCAGGCGCGCCTCTTCTTCACCGCTGATGACGTTGATGGTACAGCCGAGAATCTGCTGGGCGGTGTTGAGGAAGGTCTGCGCATTGGCAGCCAGACGCAGCGTGGCGGTCGCCACCACGCGAATCTGATCGGGGGGAATATCCTGCAATTGTTCAGAGAAGAGTCTGAGGCATTGCCAGCCACGCGACATCGCATCGGCTGACAACAGGTTATTTTTATCCAGACCGGCAGCAAGGCGAACCTTGCGCTTAATTTTTGCGACGGTCTGAATACTGCCAGAAACTTCGCGCACCACCAACATATGAAAGCTGTTAGACCCTAAATCGATCGCTGCATAAAGTGACGACGCGCTGAGCATGGTGGCCTAACCTGAACGTTTGCGGTTATTGTTGCGTGGAGCACCGCGACGATTGGCGTTATTCCCTCCGCGACGCTGGCCATTGCCGGTACGGCTGCGTTGCAGACGTTTAGGCGGCGGTAAATCGGTTAACAACGCCTCGCTGCTGTACTTGCTGACAGGAATGCTGTGGCCAATGTACTCTTCAATTGAAGGCAGGTTCAGCGCGTACTCTTCACAGGCCAGGCTGATAGAGTGTCCGCTGGCGCCTGCACGACCGGTACGGCCAATACGGTGAACGTAATCTTCACAGTCATCTGGCAGATCGTAGTTAAAGACGTGCGTCACAGCCGGAATGTGCAGACCGCGAGCGGCCACATCGGTGGCGACCAGAATATCCACATCACCTTTGGTGAAGTCATCCAGAATGCGCAGGCGTTTCTTCTGAGCCACGTCGCCGGTCAGCAGACCAACACGGTGTCCATCGGCAGCCAGGTGGCCCCAGATATCTTCACAGCGGTGCTTGGTATTGGCGAAGATAATGGCGCGATCGGGCCACTCTTCTTCCAGCAGGGTCTGCAGCAGGCGCATTTTCTCTTCGTTAGACGGATAGAAAAGCTCTTCCTGAATGCGATGGCCGGTTTTTTGTTCCGGTTCCACTTCCACATATTCAGCACTGTTCATGTGCTCAAACGCCAGTTCACGGACGCGATAAGAGAGCGTCGCCGAGAACAGCATACTCAGACGCTGCGTAGCAGGCGGCATGCGACGGAACAGCCAGCGGATATCTTTAATAAAGCCGAGATCGAACATGCGATCGGCTTCGTCCAGTACCATGACCTGAATGGCACCGAGGTTGACATGATTCTGCTTCGCGTAATCGATCAGGCGGCCGGTGGTTGCCACCAGAATATCAACGCCCTGTTCCAGCACTTTCAGCTGTTTGTCATAACCGTCTCCGCCATAGGCGAGACCCAGTTTCAGGCCGGTTGAGGCGGTAAGGGGTTCGGCATCCGCATGAATCTGCACAGC
Organism: Pantoea sp. XY16; assembly: GCF_025153065.1. Lineage (NCBI taxonomy): Bacteria > Pseudomonadati > Pseudomonadota > Gammaproteobacteria > Enterobacterales > Erwiniaceae > Pantoea > Pantoea sp. XY16. The sequence goes on from NZ_JANZNP010000019.1 coordinate 9,288, forward strand.
AAGTTCACGCGTCGGCGCAAGAATTAAAGCCCGTGGCTGGTTAACCTGACGACCTTCCGCCGCAGGATGTGAGAGAAGATGATGAAACGTTGACGTCAGAAACGCCATCGTTTTGCCGGTACCGGTTTGCGCCTGGCCTGCAACATCACGCCCTGAAAGCGTAAAAGGCAGAGCTAACGCCTGAATCGGCGTGCAGTATTGAAAGCCTTTACTATCAAGGGCTTCCACCACTTTTGGGTGCAGGGCGAAGTCGGAAAACTTCTGTTCAGTTAAGTGTGTTTTGCTCATAGTGTGGTAGAATATCAGCTTACTATCGCTTTACGAAAGCGTATCCGATGAAATAAAGTCAACCAACATTGGTATATATTACGCCAATTCGCCAGGCATAATCTTTGGAGTAAAATATGAGCAGCGATAAAATCGTTCATCTGACTGATGACAGTTTCGACACCGACGTGCTGAAAGCCGACGGCGTTACACTGGTAGATTTCTGGGCTGAATGGTGTGGTCCTTGCAAAATGATCGCGCCCATCCTTGATGAAGTTGCAGAAGAGTATGATGGCAAGCTGACCATCGCTAAGCTGAATATTGATGATAACCCAGGCACGGCGCCGAAATATGGCATTCGTGGTATCCCGACGCTGCTGCTGTTTAAAAATGGCGAAGTCGCCGCGACCAAAGTGGGCGCGCTGTCTAAAGGCCAGCTGAAAGAGTTCCTGAACGCCAACCTGGCGTAATTCAGGGCTGAACGTCCGGCAGTGGTGAATTTATCTCCTGCTGCTGGACGTTCGCTTTCGGGCGTGCTAAGTTACCAATACTGCATTACGAACTTACCTTGTAGTTTGCATCTAAAAGTTTTCCCTTGTTGAACCCTGTCGCCCTGTACCTTATAAAGATAGAACGGTTCAGCAATCTTACGGTTAGCTCCAACTCTGGCATCACATTCGGACATCTGCCTGCATACCGATCGCCATTTCATACGATGATCGTCGGGAAGAGCTGAAAAGAGCCATTAACGGCATGGATTAATTGCCATACCACTCACGACAAACATTCCGAGTATTACCCCGAGTTTAAGAACCCATCACTATGAATCTTACCGAATTAAAGAATACGCCGGTTGCTGAGCTGATTACTCTCGGCGAAAATATGGGGCTGGAAAATCAGGCTCGCATGCGTAAGCAGGACATTATCTTTTCAATCCTGAAACAGCACGCGAAAAGCGGCGAAGACATCTTTGGTGATGGCGTGCTGGAGATTCTTCAGGATGGATTTGGATTCCTCCGTTCCGGAGACAGCTCCTACCTCGCCGGCCCTGATGATATCTACGTTTCCCCCAGCCAAATCCGCCGCTTTAACCTCCGCACTGGTGACACCATCTCTGGCAAAATCCGTCCACCAAAAGAAGGTGAACGTTATTTTGCGCTGCTGAAAGTTAACGAAGTTAACTACGATAAGCCGGAAAACGCGCGTAATAAGATTCTGTTCGAAAACCTCACGCCGCTGCACGCAAATAAACGTCTGCGTATGGAGCGGGGTAATGGCTCAACGGAAGATTTAACCGCTCGCGTACTCGATCTGGCATCGCCGATTGGTCGTGGTCAGCGTGGTCTGATCGTGGCGCCGCCGAAAGCCGGTAAAACCATGCTGCTGCAGAACATTGCGCAGAGTCTGGCGTACAACTACCCGGATTGCGTGCTGATGGTGCTGCTGATTGACGAGCGCCCGGAAGAAGTGACCGAGATGCAGCGTCTGGTGAAAGGCGAAGTTATTGCCTCAACCTTCGATGAGCCCGCTTCGCGCCACGTTCAGGTTGCTGAAATGGTGATCGAGAAGGCCAAGCGTCTGGTTGAGCATAAAAAAGATGTCATCATCCTGCTCGACTCCATCACACGTCTGGCGCGTGCCTACAACACCGTGGTGCCTGCTTCAGGTAAAGTCCTGACTGGTGGTGTGGATGCCAATGCCCTGCATCGTCCAAAGCGTTTCTTTGGTGCTGCACGTAATGTGGAAGAGGGCGGAAGCCTGACCATCATCGCGACCGCGCTGGTTGATACCGGTTCTAAGATGGATGAAGTCATTTACGAAGAGTTTAAAGGTACCGGTAACATGGAACTGCATCTCGCTCGTAAAATTGCTGAAAAACGCGTCTTCCCGGCGATTGATTACAACCGTTCTGGTACGCGTAAAGAAGAGCTTCTCACCTCTCAGGAAGAGCTGCAGAAGATGTGGATCCTGCGTAAAATTATTCACCCAATGGGCGAAATCGATGCAATGGAATTCCTCATCAACAAGCTGGCGATGACCAAAACCAATGATGAATTCTTCGATATGATGAAGCGTTCATAATCTGATACTGCCAGGCCGGACCACAGATTCGGCTTTTTTAGTTCAAATGCGCAGAAAATCGACCTTACGCCACGTCCCGACGTGGCGTTTTTCATTTGTGAGCTATAGGATTGAACACTGACAGGAGCATTTATAATGACTGTGGTAGTGATGGCGAATTTATGACCATTCGTCTGTCTCTTTATGCAGAATTCGGAATCCGACACAGCACCAGGCGCGCTTTTTCGCGTATTGTGGTGCGGGATGTTAGCTGAGAGCGTTTAACGTGAATTTACTCACTATGAGTACTGAGCTTGGTTTAATTTTTCTCTTTTCCCTGGCTTTCCTCTTTTTTGCTCGAAAAGCAGCTAAAAAAATTGGTTTGGTTGATAAGCCTAACTCACGTAAGCGCCATCATGGCGCGATTCCGTTGGTGGGCGGCATTTCCGTGTTTGCAGGTATCTGCTTTACGTTTGCCATTACTAATTACTATCTGCCACACGCGCTGCTCTATCTTGGCTGCGCCGGTATTCTGGTGCTGGTTGGTGCACTGGATGACCGCTTCGATATCAGCGTCAAATTCCGCGCGGTTGTGCAGGCCATTGTCGCACTGGTAATGATGTTTGGCGCAAAGCTCTATCTGCTCAGCCTGGGCTTTATCGTCGGTCCGTTCGAGCTTATCGTGGGCCCCTTCGGCTATGTGCTGACGCTGTTTGCCGTCTGGGCTGCGATCAACGCCTTTAATATGGTAGACGGGATCGATGGCCTGCTGGGCGGACTCTCCTCGGTCACCTTTGCCGCAATGGGGATTATCCTCTACTTCGACGGCCAGACGAGCCTGGCGATGTGGTGTTTTGCGATGATTGCCGCCACGCTGCCCTATATTTTGCTTAACCTCGGCTTCCTGGGGCGTCGCTTCAAAGTCTTTATGGGCGATGCCGGCAGCACCATGATCGGCTTCACCATTATCTGGATTCTGCTGGAAACAACGCAGGGTCTGAGCCATCCCATTACACCCGTTACCGCACTTTGGCTGATAGCCATTCCGCTGATGGATATGGTGGCGATTATGTATCGTCGCCTGCGCAAAGGCATGAGCCCGTTCTCGGCTGATCGTCAGCACATCCACCATCTGATTATGCGTGCCGGTTTTACCTCGCGTCAGGCCTTTGTCCTGATTACCGTTGCGGCGGCCATCCTCGCCGGTATCGGTGTACTGGGTGAATATCTGGCGTTTATCCCGGAGTGGGTGATGCTGCTGCTGTTCCTGGGCGCTTTTATGGTTTATGGCTACTGCCTGAAACATGCGTGGCGCGTGGCGCGACGCGTCCGGCGTATCAAGCGTCGTCTGAGCCATCATCGCGAAGCAAAAAATAAATGAACCCGATGCTGAAAAAGGATACCTCTGCCATGCCTGCTGACGTTGTGGACAACGAACTGGATATTCGCGGCCTGAGCTGCCGTTTATGGCGTGGTAAACGCTGGATTGTCGGGCTGGCACTGCTGTTTGCTCTGATCGCCTGGCTGGCTACGCTGCTGCTGAAACAGGTCTGGAGCACCACGGCGATCACCGATCGCCCGACGGTGAACATGCTGGGCTCTTACTATGCACAGCAGCAGTTCCTGACCAATCTGGATGTGCGCAACAATGCCCTGACGCTGGCTGCGCCGTCACCGACGGTCATGGATCAGGTTTATCAGGAGTTCACCATGCAGCTTGCCTCCTGGGATACGCGTCGGGAGTTCTGGCAGCAAACGGATTACTACAGGAACCGTAAAACCGGCAATGCGCATAACGATGCCGCGCTGCTCGACGATTTAATTGGCAACATCCTGTTCACGCCCGCTGACGCGGCACATAACCTGCCCGATAACGTCAAACTTAAAGCGGAAACCGCGGGCGACGCCAACAATCTGCTGCGTCAGTACATCGCCTATGCGAGTGAGCGCGCCGCTCGTCACCTGAATGATGAGTTAAAAGGTGCCTGGCGGGCGCGTACCGACCAGTTGCAGGCGCAGGTGAAACGTCAGGAAGATGTGGCTAACGCTGTATTCCAGCGCCAGCAGCATCGGCTGGAACAGGCGCTGAAAGTTGCGAGCCAGCAGGGTATCAACGAGAAACAGACGCGCGAAGCGGGTGAGAATCTGGCAGACAGCGACCTGTTCCTGCTGGGCCAGCCCGTTTTACAGGGACAGCTCGATACCCTGCGCGCCACCGGTCCGGGGTTTGATATCAGCTATGATCAGAACAGAGCAATGCTGACCACGCTGCAGACCGGGCCAAAACTGAATAGCCAGTTCCAGACCTACCGTTATCTGCGTACGCCGGAAGAGCCGGTATCACGGGACAGTCCGCGACGTCTGTTCATGATGATTATGTGGGGTGCCGTTGGGGCATTAACAGGCGCGGGTGTGGCGCTGGCACGTCGTCCGCGTCTGATGTCAGACACGCATGATTGAGAGAAACAGTGTGAAAGTTCTGACCGTATTTGGTACTCGTCCGGAAGCGATTAAAATGGCGCCGCTGGTGCAGGCGCTGTCGCAGGATCCCGCTTTTGAATCGCGACTGTGCGTGACCGCACAGCATCGCGAAATGCTCGATCAGGTGCTGCGTCTGTTCAAGCTGGAACCGGACTATGATCTCAATATTATGCGTCCTGAACAGGGACTGACCGAGATCACCTGCCGCATTTTAGAAGGCATGAAAACCGTCCTGCTCGACTTTAAACCGGATATCGTGCTGGTGCATGGTGACACCACCACGACGCTGGCGGCGAGCCTGGCGGCTTTTTATCAGCAAATCCCCGTCGGGCATGTGGAGGCGGGTCTGCGTACCGGCGATCTCGCCTCGCCGTGGCCTGAAGAGGGTAACCGTAAGCTCACCGGCCATCTTGCCCGCCTGCACTTCACGCCCACCACCCGCTCGCGTCAGAACCTGTTGCGGGAGAATCTGCCCGATGCGCGCATCGTCGTCACCGGTAATACGGTCATTGATGCGCTGCTGTGGGTGCGCGATCGGGTGCTGGACGACAGCAATCTGAACGCACAGCTGGCGGCGCGCTATCCGTTTCTCGACCCGGATAAGAAACTGGTGCTGGTTACCGGACATCGGCGTGAGAGCTTTGGCGGCGGTTTTGAACGTATCTGCAGCGCGCTGGCGCAGGTTGCCCGCCAGCATCCCGAGGCGCAGATTGTCTATCCGGTACATCTCAATCCCAATGTCAGCGAGCCGGTTAACCGGATACTCAGCGGCATTGAGAATATCATTCTGATTGAACCGCAGGAGTACCTGCCTTTTGTCTGGCTGATGAACCGCGCCTGGCTGATCCTTACCGATTCCGGCGGCATTCAGGAGGAAGCGCCTTCACTGGGCAAGCCGGTGTTGGTGATGCGCGACACCACCGAGCGCCCTGAAGCCGTCGATGCCGGTACCGTCAAACTGGTCGGGACGGATATTGCCAGAATCGTGGCCAGCGTCAGCGAATTGCTGAGCGACGACGAGGCCTGGCAGGCGATGAGCCATGCCCATAATCCGTATGGCGATGGCAAAGCCTGTGGTCGTATTTTACAAGCCTTAAAAGATAACCGAGCCGAATTATGAGTTTTGAAACCATCTCTGTGATTGGACTGGGATACATTGGGCTGCCGACGGCAGCCGTTTTTGCCTCAAAGGGAAAAAAAGTGGTGGGCGTGGATATCAATGCGCGCGCCGTAGAAACCATCAATCGTGGCGCGATCCACATTGTGGAACCCGATTTAGATCAGGTGGTGCATGCGGCTGTTGCGCGTGGCGACCTGCGTGCCACCACGCAGCCTGAAGCCGCTGACGCTTTTCTGATCGCCGTACCGACGCCATTCAAGGATGATCATCAGCCCGACCTGCGCTTTGTAAAAGCTGCGGCGGAGTCGATTGCACCGGTTCTGAAAAAGGGCGATCTGGTGATTCTGGAGTCGACCTCGCCGGTGGGCAGCACCGAACAGATGGCCGACTGGCTGGCTGCGGCACGTCCCGACCTGCGCTTTCCGCAGCACGGTGAGACGCCCGATATTTTTGTCGCCTACTGCCCGGAGCGCGTACTGCCGGGTCAGGTGATGGTTGAGCTGATTAACAACGACCGGGTGATTGGCGGCATGACCCCCGCCTGTTCTGTCCGCGCCAGCGAGCTTTATCGGCTATTTTTAAAAGGTGAATGCGTTGAAACTAACGCCCGTACCGCCGAGATGTGCAAGCTGACCGAAAACAGCTTCCGTGACGTGAATATCGCCTTTGCCAATGAGCTGTCGCTGATTTGTGCCGATCAGGGCATTAACGTCTGGGAGCTGATTGCGCTGGCGAATCGCCATCCGCGCGTCAACATTCTGCAGCCTGGTCCGGGCGTCGGCGGTCACTGTATCGCCGTCGATCCCTGGTTTATCGTGGCGCAGAATCCCGAATTAGCCCGCCTGATCCGCACCGCGCGCGAGGTGAATGATGCCAAGCCGCAGTGGGTGCTGGACCAGGTGAAAACCGCGCTGGCGGACTGCCTGACGCAGACCGGCAAGCGCGCCAGTGATATCACCATTGCCTGCTTTGGCCTGGCCTTTAAACCCAATATCGACGACCTGCGCGAAAGCCCGGCGGTGGGCGTGGCACAGAAGATTGCCGAATGGCACAGCGGCACCACCTGGATAGTTGAACCGCACATTGAGCAGCTTGCAGATTCTCTGGCTGACAAAGCAGAGCTGGTTTCCAGCGCGCAGGCGCTGGACCAGGCCGATATTCTGGTGATGCTGGTCGATCACCGCGCCTTCCGCGCCATTGATGCCGCCGACGTTCAGCAGAACTGGATTGTCGACACCAAAGGTGTCTGGCGATGAAGCGTTTTCTGATCACGGGCGGTGCCGGTTTTATCGGCTCGGCTCTGGTGCGCTTTATCCTTTAAACGGCTTATCTGTGTGGCCGCCTGGCGTAACAACTGGCTCAGTGATGACCAGCTGCGTGCTGCCGGTGAAGCGCTGACAAAAACCGGCTACGGCCAATACCTGCTGGATTTATTACATGTCCGTCCACGTCAGTATTAATCCCCTTAGCTGGGAAAGTGCATTCTTCGGTGTTGAGACCGTGCGGCTGGAGCCGGAAGGTGACATTCCGCTGGAGCAGGCGCTGCATCATCCCTGTGCGCTGATGCAGATGAAAGTGGCTGCCAGCGAGACGGCGTTGATTGATACGCTGCAGCAGCATCAGTTCCAGCTGGCAGAAGGCGAGGCGGACCTGACGCTGGCGATTAAAGAGACAGAACGGCAGGCGGGGATTCGCATTGCGCGCGAAGCACAGATTCCGCAACTGCGTGATGCAGCGTCACAGCTTTTCAGCCAGAGCCGTTTTCGCGCGGCCTGGTACGCACCGGACGCCAGCGGCCGTTTTTATGCGCAGTGGATTGAGAATGCGGTGCGTGGGACGTTTGACGATCAGTGTCTGGTGGCCAGTGATGCCACCGGTCAGCTGCAGGGATTTGTTTCGCTGCGCGCGGTGGATGGCGATGCTCGCATTGGCCTGCTGGGCGTAATGCCTGACGCGCAGGGTCAGGGGCTGGGTCAGCGACTGCTACTGGCGGCGGCTGACTGGGCGCGGGTAAGGCAGTTGGCTCAGCTTCGGGTGGCTACCCAGCTCAGTAATCTCACGGCGATGCGCCTCTATTTACGCAGCGGTGCCCGACTCGACAGCACCGCCTACTGGTTTTACAGGAAAGGTCATGATTCCATTTAATGCGCCCCCGATTGTGGGCACAGAAATTGAGTATATGCAGTCGGCGATGAACAGCGGCAAGCTGTGCGGCGACGGCGGCTTCACCCGTCGTTGTCAGCAGTGGATGGAGCAGCGTTTTGGCAGCAAAAAAGTGCTGCTGACTCCCTCCTGTACCGCTTCGCTGGAGATGGCAGCGCTGTTAATCGATCTGCAGCCCGGCGATGAGGTGATCATGCCGAGCTATACCTTTGTCTCAACCGCCAACGCCTTTGTGCTGCGCGGCGCGCGCATCGTGTTTGTCGATGTGCGCCCGGACACCATGAACATCGATGAAACGCTGATCGAAGCCGCCATCACTGAAAAAACCCGCGCCATTGTGCCGGTGCATTACGCAGGCGTAGCCTGTGAAATGGACACCATCATGGCGCTGGCGGCTAAGCATAAGCTGTTTGTGATTGAAGATGCGGCGCAGGGCGTGATGTCACGCTACAAAGGCCGTGCGCTGGGCACCATCGGTCATATTGGCTGCTTCAGTTTCCACGAAACCAAGAATTATACTGCCGGTGGTGAAGGGGGCGCGACGCTGATCAACGACGCCAGCCTGGTCGAGCGCGCCGAGATCGTGCGGGAAAAAGGCACCAACCGCAGCCAGTTCTTCCGGGGTCAGGTCGATAAATATACCTGGCGCGATATGGGGTCGAGCTACCTGATGGCCGACTTGCAGGCCGCCTATCTCTGGGCGCAGCTGGAAGCCGCTGAACGCATCAACCAGCAGCGGTTACGCATCTGGCAGCGTTATTATGACGCACTCCAGCCGCTGGCGGCTCAGGGCCGCATCAGTCTGCCAGTGATCCCCGCCAGCTGCGAACACAATGCGCACATGTTCTACATCAAACTGCGCGATCAGGACGATCGCCAGGCGCTGATCAACTGGATGAAAGAAGCAGAGATACTGACAGTGTTCCACTATATTCCGCTGCACAGTTCACCTGCCGGTGAGCGTTTTTCGCAATTTGTCGGTGACGATCGCTTCACCACGCTGGAAAGTGAACGTCTGCTGCGCCTGCCGCTGTTTTATAACCTGTCGGATAATAATCAGAGCACGGTTATCAGCTCGCTGCTGAGCTTCTTTTCCTGATGTCATTAGCCAGAGCCTCAGTGTGGACCGCATCGTCCACGCTGGTAAAAATTGTGTCTGGTCTGCTGGTGGTCAAACTGCTGGCAGTCAGCTTCGGCCCCGAAGGTGTTGGCCAGGCAGGTAACTTCCGGCAGTTGATCACCGTGCTGGGTGTGCTGGCGGGCGCGGGCATCTTCAACGGCGTCACCACCTATGTGGCGCAGTATCAGCAGCAGCCCGGACCACTCCGGGCAATGGTGGGCACGGCATCGGCTATGGTGCTGGGCTTCTCCGGCGTGCTGGCGCTGCTGTTTCTGCTGGCGGCAGCCCCCATCAGCACCGCGCTGTTTGGTCATGACCGCTATCAGGGCGTCATCCGCGTCGTCGCCTTTCTTCAGCTCGGCATCGCCTGGGCCAACTTTACCCTGGCGCTACTGAAGGGCTATCGTGACGCGCGTGGGAATGCGCTGGCGCTGATTCTCGGCAGCCTGACTGGCGTGGCGGGCTATCTGCTCTGCTGGTGGCTGGGCGGTTATCAGGGCGCATTGATCGGCCTGGCGCTGGTGCCAGCTTTGCTGCTGCTGCCTGCGCTACTGATGCTGAAACGCCGTGCGCCGCTACCGCTGAGCTGGCTGCGGCCACAATGGCATCCTGAGCTGGCGCGTAATCTGGCAAAATATACCCTGATGGCGCTGATCACGGCGGTGACCTTACCGGTTGCCTGGGTAATGATGCGTAACCTGCTGGCAGAGCAGGAGGGCTGGGCGCAGGTCGGGTTGTGGCAGGGTGTGACCAGCATTTCCGATGCCTATCTGCAGTTTATCACCGCGACGTTTAGCGTCTGGCTGCTGCCGACGCTTGCGCGGCTCGACAACAAACGCGACATCGCACGTGAGATTGGCCGTGCACTGCGCTTTGTCCTGCCCGCCGTGGCGGTTGCCAGCTTCGCCGTCTGGGTACTGCGTGACTTCGCCATCAGCCTGCTGTTCTCTCAGGCTTTTCGCGGGATGCGCGATCTTTTTGTGTGGCAGCTGTGCGGCGATGTTTTTAAAGTCGGTGCCTATGTTTTCGGATATCTGGTTATCGCCAAAGCCTCGCTGCGCTTTTATGTTCTGACTGAGATCAGCCAGTTTCTGTTGCTGACCCTGTTCTCACGCTGGCTGATCCCGTTACATGGCGCGACGGGTGCGGCGCAGGCCTATATGTTTACCTATATGGCTTACTTTGCCCTGTGTTGTGGCGCTTTTATTGTTTACTGCCGGAAAAAATGACTTTAATTCACGTTTTGGGATCGGACATTCCCCACCATAATCTTACGGTGCTGCGCTTTTTCAATGACGTTCTCAGCGTTGAGCAGCCTGCGGCTTTCCCACGCCATTTTATGGTGGTGACGCAGCAGCCAGAGAGCCTGTCTCCGTTCAGTGCGTTACAGATCGAGTGCTTTACCAGCAAGAAAGTGCTGGCGCAGGCGGTTTTGCAGCGGGCCAGGAATCGTCAGCAGCGTTTTTTCTGCCACGGTCAGTTTAACCCGTGGATCTGGCTGGCATTACTCAGCGGTAAGCTGCGCCGTTCCCAGCTGTTCTGGCACGTCTGGGGCGCCGACCTCTATGAAGATTCGCGCAGCCTGAAGTTTCGTCTGTTCTATCTGGTCCGCCGGATAGCACAGGGACGTGTTGCGCAGGTTTTTGCGACCCGAGGCGACCTGCATCACTATCAGCAGCGCCATCGCCGCGTTCCCGGTTCACTGCTCTATTTCCCGACCAGAATGCCGGATGCTACCGTTGAGTCTGCGCCGTCAGAGCCGTTTACGCTGCTGCTGGGCAATTCGGGCGATCCGAGTAACCGACATATTGAAGGCTTAAAGGCGATTCACGCGCAGTTTGGCGAGCAGGTGCGCATCGAGGTGCCGCTGGGCTATCCGCCGGGCAATGAGGCGTACATCAGCCAGATTCAGGCCGCAGCAAAGACGCTGTTTCCTGACGGTCAGGTGAATCTGCTGCGTGAAAATCTGGCATTTGATGATTACTTAGCGCTGCTGGCGCGCTGCCATGTCGGCTATTTTATGTTTGAACGTCAGCAGGGGGTGGGAACACTTTGCCTGCTGATCCAGGCCAACGTGCCGTTTGTTCTGACCCGCAAAAACCCATTCTGGCGTGATGTGGCTGAGCAGCAGCTTCCGGTACTCTTCAGCGAAGATACGCTGTCGCCTGCGGTGATCGCCGAGGCACGCTGGCAGCTGATGCGCTGTGATAAACAGGCTATCGCCTTCTTTGCGCCAGGTTATCTCGCAGGCTGGCGAGCCGCGTTACAGCTCAGCGAAGGGGAGTTGTCATGAGTCTTATGCAGTTTGGCGGCCTGCTGGTGGTCTATCTGCTGTCGCTGGTTTTTATTCTGACGCTGACCTGGCGGGAGTTTAAGCGCGTCCGTTTTAACTTCCATCTGTTCTTTACGCTGCTGTTTCTGCTGACCTTTTACTTCGGCTTCCCGCTGACCTCCGTGCTGGTGTTTCGCTTTAACGTGGACGTGATGCCGGTTGAGAATCTGCTGGAGGCGCTGCTGTCGGCCACAGCGTTTTACGCCATTTATTACGTCAGCTATAAAGTGCGGCTGAAACCGGCCAGCGCGCCTCCGGCTAAGCCCTGGCTGCAGATGAATCGGGTTGAAACCCACCTGACCTGTGTGATTCTGGCGCTGGTCGCGCTGGGTACCGTGACGGTGTTCTTCATTCACAACGGTTTTCTGCTGTTCCGCCTGACCGCTTATAACCAGATTTTCTCCAGCGAAGTATCGGGCGTGGCGCTTAAGCGCTTCTTCTATTTCTTTATTCCGGCGATGCTGATCCCCTACTTTTTACGGCCGACCCGCCGCAACTGGCTGCTGTTTTTGGTCGTGACGGTGGCCTTTGGTTTACTGACGTATGCACTGGTGGGCGGAACACGCGCCAATATCATTATTGCGTTTGCCCTGTTCCTGTTTATCGGCATTACCCGTGGCTGGATCACTCTGTGGATGCTGGCAACGGCGGGTGTGATGGCAATTGGGGGGATGTTCTGGCTGGCGCTGCGCCGCTATAACCTCGACGTGATGGGCGATGAAGCGTTCTATACCTTCCTGTATCTGACGCGTGATACCTTCTCGCCGTGGGAGAATCTTGCCCGGCTGCTGGATAACTACGACAAAATTGAGTTTCAGGGGCTGGCACCGCTGTGGCGTGATTTCTACGTGTTTATTCCGACCTGGCTCTGGCCCGATCGCCCGCTGGCGGTGTTGAACAGTGCCAACTACTTCACCTGGGAAGTGCTGAACAACCATTCTGGCCTGGCGATTTCACCCACGCTGATTGGCTCTCTGGTCGTGATGGGCGGCGTCTGTGCGATTCCGATCGGTGCGGTAGTGGTAGGGATGATTATTAAAGCCTTTGATGCGATCTATCAGCGTGGCTGCCTTGAGGCCAACCGGTACACCGGCGCCATCCTGCAAAGCTTCTGTTTTGGCGCGGTGTTTAACATGATCGTACTGGCACGCGAGGGCCTCGATGCGTTCGGCTCACGTGTGGTGTTTTTCTGCCTCATTTTTGCTGCCTGTCTGGGCATGGCTAAATTACTTTTCTGGTTACTGGATCGCGCAGGTTTAATTCGCGACCGCAGCAGGCGGGTGTTGCACAGCCCGCTCTGATTAACCTCTGGGATTAACGGAAGATATGACAACGTTAAATGAGACGCCGCAGTACCGTATTCGCGGCGTTGATTTGTATGGCTTCGAAAACATGCCGTCGGCGGTGAATTTTCTGATGCCGCCGCAGAGCGTACGCAGCGGTATTTTAGTGGCGATTAATGCAGAGAAGATCCTGACCGCTGAGCGGGATGAGGGATTACGCACGCTGTTAGCGCAGGCGGAATATGCGTATGCCGATGGCATCAGCATTGTGCGTTCGATTCGTAAAAAATATCCGCAGGCGTCGGTGCAGCGCATTGCGGGGGCAGATTTATGGGAAGCGCTGATGGAACGCGCCGGGCGGGAAGGGACGCCGGTGTTTCTTATCGGCGGGCGTCAGCAGGTGCTGGATGAGACCTGTAATAAGTTACGTCGTCAGTGGAATGTGAATATTGTTGGCGCGCAGGATGGCTATTTTGCGCCAGCCGATCAGGATGCGCTGTTTGCCCGAATTGCGGCCAGCGGCGCGAAGCTGGTGACCGTCGCGCTGGGATCGCCACGTCAGGAGTTGCTGATGCTGGCGTGCCGTGCGTACTGGCCTGATGCCCTTTATATGGGCGTGGGTGGAACGTACGATGTTTTCACCGGTCATGTGAAGCGCGCCCCTGAGATCTGGCAGCGACTGGGGCTGGAGTGGCTCTATCGTCTGATTCGGCAGCCGAGCCGCCTGCGCAGGCAATTAAAACTGCTTAAATATTTGCGCTATCACTGGCGCGGCGATCTCTGATATTGCTGATAAATGCCGCATTTTCAGGCATCACGAGAGTGGAAATGTACTATTTGTCGACGAAATGCACAAAGCGTAATCAAACGCGTCTTTTTATTTAAAAAGCACTAGACACGATGGGCGCTTATCTCTAGTATGCACATCCGCAACGGCGCTACGCGCCCGTAGCTCAGCTGGATAGAGCGCTGCCCTCCGGAGGCAGAGGTCTCAGGTTCGAATCCTGTCGGGCGCGCCATATCGTTTGTGCGCATGAGCTTCGGTGGTTGATTTACCGCGGTTGGCAGTAGAGATTTAAATGCTGCAGGCTTTAAACCTGTAACATTAAGAATAGTGGTGGCTATAGCTCAGTTGGTAGAGCCCTGGATTGTGATTCCAGTTGTCGTGGGTTCGAGTCCCATTAGCCACCCCAGATTTTGCTGGGAAACGCGAAGGTGGCGGAATTGGTAGACGCGCTAGCTTCAGGTGTTAGTGTCCTAACGGACGTGAGGGTTCAAGTCCCTCTCTTCGCACCAGGCAAAACAGTTAAAAAAATCGGCGAGTAGCGCAGCTTGGTAGCGCAACTGGTTTGGGACCAGTGGGTCGGAGGTTCGAATCCTCTCTCGCCGACCATTTTTAGAAACCTGTCTGAAAAGACAGGTTTTTTTTCGTCTGTAGGAAAGAGGATGAGGACCGACAGAGGAGGTTTGAGCCGAGCGTAGCGAGACAACGTTGCTTCAGCAACGGCCCGCAGGGCGCTGCTCGCAGAGCAGAGTAATCCTCTCTCGCCGACCATATTTAGAAACCTGTCTGAAAAGACAGGTTTTTTTTCGTCTGTAAAAAAGTGGATTTGAATTTCTGCTACGCACCTCATCCCTGAGGTGCGCCCGTATCCGGGCCAACGCTTTGCGTTGTTCAGAAACGCTCCCGGCGTTTTATCCGGGCGGTGGGACGCTTCCCTCCTCTGACCGTGTTCCCTGCGCGTTGGGCTTCTTCATTGCTGTAAACCCTCTGAAGCTTATGAAGTACTTAATACGTCTGCCATACGTGAAGCGAAGGGAGCATATGCCTGTAGCAAAGCATCGCGGGCCAGGGATGGGCCGCGCTGAGCCTGCCATGGATGGCGTCTTTTGCGTCTTTGCGAAAGGCGTATGCTCCCTGAAGCCCGCACAGCGGTGAGCGCGAGCCTGCGAAGGGAACACGGTCAGATCGGAAAGTCGCTAATGCCATCCATGGCCGCCCGACCCACGCGATTACGCACCTCATTCATGAGGTGCGCCCGTATCCGGGCCAACGCTTTGCGTTGTTCAGAAACGCTCCCGGCGTTTTAGCCGGGCGGTGGGACGCTTCCCTCCTCTGGCCGTGTTCCCTGCGCGTTGAGCATATTCATTGCTGTCAGAGTTACTCTGCTTTGATTCCACTAGCAATATAAGCAGGAACAACAGCGTCGTGTATTGCCGACACGTAAGTCATTGTTATTGTTAATTTCTAAGAGAGAATGACCTGACTGTCTCCATTCAGAGACAGAGAAATTTACGGCTGTCGCTTCATCCCGACACATTCTGCCGTACCTCGCTCAGGAAAGGCTTAGCCAACTTCTTAAGATATTGATTGATATAAAATTTAAAAATAAATCTTAACCTGGCACGGCTTGTGCAACACTTTTGCTGTAGATGCTCATTCCACCTCTTATGTCTGCTGATGCTACATAAACCTGGGAATGATGCAGAGCCAATTTTAGGTACCTGTTGTCTGCCTGCCTGTATCGCGTAAGCCTTACAGGGTTAACAGACACCACGTTGAGTCAGGTACCTCCCGGTTGTCTTACCGACCTGATCTTGCACCTGCCCCTGGCAGGTGTTTTTTTTTGCCTGCGCAATGCGACTGGCAGATTGCAGGCACAAAAAAGCCGGGCGAGCCCGGCTTTAACCTGTCTGACAACCGCATCAGACGTTGGGATTATTCTTCAGCGTCAGCAACAATCCTTCACGACGCATCTTTGCGGCCTCTTCCGGACGATGCAGACGATCATAGACATCTGCCAGCCATGCATAATCAAACGCATCCGGACGCTGCGCCAGCGCCTGCTGCAGCGCGTCTGCTGCCTGCTGCCATTCGCCATGACGCATCAGCAACTGTCCCAGCGTACTGTGCAGCAACGGCGTTGCGCCATGCTGTTTGATCTGCTGGCGTAATGCCTTTTCCAGCGCTTCCGGATTACCGCTTTTGATGCGAGGCATCAATAGCACCAGCCGATCGTCATAATGACGCTTGAGGCCCTCCAGCACGATCGACTGTGCGGTGTCGTGATCGTTGCACTCAATCAGATGATCCGCCATTGCCACCTGCAGGGTCGTATCCTGACGGGTTTTGCGGCTCAGCGTGCCCCACCAGCGCTTCAGGCCATCGCTGCCCTGGTCGGCCATTGCCTGATTCATCAGACCCAGCCAGGCCTGCTGCTGTAACGCATCACGATGCAGGTCATCACCGACCTGCGCTTTCTGCATAGCAGGCAGAATATCCAGCAATGCACTCCAGGCGCCCGTACGGACGTACGCCTGTTCGGCCAGGCGCAGCACTTCAGGGTGACGCGGTGCCACTTCCAGCAGGCGATCAATGCTGTGACGAGCCGCATGATCTTCGTTACGGGCCAGCTGAATACGAGCACGGGCAATTTCCACCGGAATGGTATTGCTTTCAGACAGCTCAGCAGCACGTTCAAGATGCTGATTGGCACGAATTTCATCGCCACGCTGCTGGGCGGCTTCCGCGGCCAGCAGGTAGTTCGCTACCGGTACGTCGGCGTGATCGGCATCTTTAGACAGTAATTTTTCTACCTGGCGGTGATCGCCTTCTGCCAGCTTCATCAGCGCAGACTGGGTATGACGCTGCGCGCGACGGCGTTTGCGTCCGGTAAACCAGCCGCGGGTACGCGCCCCGGTGTGCAGCACACGGCGCAGCAGCCATTCCACCGCCAGAATCACCAGCAGGCTGATGATAAGGATAATCACCAGGCCGGTAACGCTGGTTTCGATATTCCAGTTATCGGTCTGAATCAGCACGTAGCCCTGATGACCGGCAATCATCGGTCCCAGCACCACGCCCGCTATCAGCAGGATAAAGAGGATAAATACCTTAAGCATGCTTAGCCTCCCTGCTGATTAGCAGCAGCAGACGGTTGCGCCAACAGGTTCCGCACGCGGGTCTGCATAAGCTGTTCCAGCAACGGCTGACTTTCCAGGTTATCCGGCAGATCCATATTGATGTTCTGCTGGCTCAGCTCATCCAGTTGGGCAAGGAAGGCTTTGGTGGCAGCATCATTAGTGTCATACCAGGCGCGAACCCAGGCGGACACGGTATCGATAGATTGTTTATAAATCTCATCCTGATGACGTGGTACGGCCTGCGCAGCAATCAGCAGACGCGAGCGGATATTCTCACGCAGGTAAACATCCTGATTCGGGGCCAGCAGCGGCTGTGCGGTATTATCGCGGCGGCGGATAGTAATAAAGTCATCCATAAAGTTATGCCAGCTTTTCACCAGATTCTGACGCCATTCACGTACCGAACCTGAGAGTTCGCCGCCGTCACTGTCCATCGGCGTATCATCGCTGTCATTATCGGCCAGACGCAGATTATCAACGTTATTCGACAGTTGATTCAGCTTGAGGATCACGCCGTCGTAGTCGACCTGCGTAACAGAAGAGAGGTTACTGATATCCTGAGTCAGGGCGCGACGCACATTCATGACGCTGGGATCGTTCATGTCAGCCAGACTGGCATCGGCGCTTTTCAGCAATGCAGCCGCGGTAGTGACATCCTGATCGCTCCAGAGTTTGCGGCCAGCCAGTTTCACCAGATAGTCCGCCTGTGCCAGCAGCCAGCTACGCACGTCGTTGCCAGAAATCACGGCCACTTTTTCACGCAGCGTTTCCAGCGCTTTTGCTGATGCAGCCTGCTGTTGCTGTGCCCTCTGCAGGGCAGTTTCAGCGCCACTCAGTTGCTGTGTCAGCTGCTGTTTATCGCTGCTGGCCTGCTGCTGCAATGCGCTTAACTGGTCGCTCAGCTTCTGATTGGTTTGTGCCTGTAAATCAGCCTGATGTTTCCCGTTAAGGTATAAACCTGCACCCATCGCCAGCGCGATGACAATCGCAACTGCACCCAACACCATGCCACCCTTTTTCGCATTACGCGGTGGTGTGCTGTTGCTGGAAGGAGAGCGGTCAACCGCTGGGGTGGTTTCTTCAACCATGGCGGAGGAGTCTTTTTGTTCCGTCATATGTGGCACATCCCATTGTTAAAGTTCAGCGTAACGCGCGCAGCAGCGCATCGTTATCGGCACCATCGGCTACCTGAATATCCTGCCAACCCAATCCTGCGGCCAGGGTAGCCAAACGTTCACTGACGACTATCAGTCGGCAGTTGAGCAGCCATTCCTCGCGATCAACCGCGGGGAACAGCGAAAAAAGCTGTTGTAACATTTCACCACTGGTCACCACCAGCACAGAGACGCCGCGATCGCGCCAGCGGCGGCCTTCAACCGGTCCGTCATAATGCTTCTGGCAGCGCTGGTAGCAGGCAGCAAACGTTACCTCAGCACCTCGCCGGGTTAATGTTTCTGCCAGCAATTCGCGTCCGGGATCGCCACGCAGGATCAGCGCACGTTTACCGGCAACCTGCTGAAGCGTGTTTATCTGGATCAATTCCTCACTGGTTTCATGCGCATGAGGCCAGGTCACCTGCTGTCCGCTGACGGTGTGAAACGCCAGCGCGGTGCTGCGACCAATTGCATAATAGTCCAGCTCCGTGGGCCATGCTTTGATCGCGTGCTGTGCGTAGTGAATCACCTGCTGAGAAAGAATAAAGACGAGATCACCGGCACGAAGTCCGGCGAGCCTGTGAGGCAGGGAATCGAGATCAGCGCCTGGCGCAAACTCGATCAACGGCAGGCTCCACGCCTGTTTGCCAAGGGCATGCAGGCGTGACACCAGCTCTGCCGCTGCGGGTTCCGGGCGCGTCACCAGGATGGTCATGCCGGCGGCTGCCCCTGATAGACCTCTTTCAGGATTTCACGCGCGCCGCCGTTCAGCAGTTCATCGGCAAGTGAGATGCCCATCTCTTCAGCCTGAGCGCGGGGACCACGGCGTTCGCCGCTGACCATCACCCGGCCATCCGGTGCACCGACCATGCCGCGCAGCCAGAGCTTATCGCCTTCCAGCACCGCGAAACTGCCAATGGGGACCTGGCAGCCACCCTCTAAGCGGGTATTCATGGCGCGTTCCGCTCTGACACAGACTTCGGTGTCATCGTGGTTCAGTGCCCGTAACAGGTCAATCAGGACGCTATCATCCAGACGGCATTCAATGCCGACTGCACCCTGGCCCACGGCGGGCAGGGAGACTTCGGCAGGCATTGCCTGGCGAATGCGATCTTCCAGCCCCAGACGCTTCAGTCCGGCGACGGCAAGAATAATCGCGTCATACTCGCCGGCATCGAGCTTGCCGAGTCGGGTACCCACATTGCCGCGCAGCGAGCGGATCACCAGATCCGGACGGCGCGCGCTAATCTGGCACTGACGACGCAGGCTGGAGGTACCTACAACGGCACCCTGTGGCAGCGCATCAATGGAGTCATAGTGATGAGAAACGAACGCATCACGCGGATCGTCGCGCTCGCAGATGGTTACCAGGCCCAGACCTTCAGGGAAACTGACCGGCACATCCTTCATAGAGTGCACTGCCATGTCGGCACGGCCATCCTGCATTGCCAGCTCAAGCTCTTTGACAAACAGCCCTTTACCACCGACTTTTGCCAGCGGCGTATCAAGGATAATGTCACCTTTGGTGACCATAGGCACCAGCTCAACGCGCAGTCCTGGATGGGCACTCATGAGTCGTTGCTGTACATAATGTGCCTGCCATAATGCGAGCGGGCTTTGTCTTGTAGCAATTCTGAAAATTTTGTCTAACATGCTGTTAACCATTTTTATCGTTCACTGAATATCCTATCATCTCTGGGTGAATACTGTCAGTTTCAACGGATTGAAAACGGCCTGTGCGCGGTTTCAGGCCCGGTTTATCAAGCCATAGCGTGGCAACCAGTGCCGAAAAGGCGGGAAGCTGGTAAGAACGTGCTAAACTGTTAAGTAGCGCAACTTTCTTTACGGTCAATCTGCCGAGTGATAGATTGATCACGTTTCCAGCAATTATCTGCCCACTTTTTTACTTTTATAAGCGGCAGAGCGTGGAAACAGGGTGCTTAAACACTGGGACAATCAGGCGAAACGTCTTGTACCTCTACATTGAGACACTGAAACAGAGACTGGATGCAATTAACCAGCTGCGCGTTGATCGTGCGCTGGCTGCCATGGGACCCGCTTTCCAGCGCGTCTACAGTCTGCTGCCAACCTTATTACATTATCAACATCCGCAGATGCCGGGTTACCTTGAAGGTAGCGTTCCACATGGCATCAGCTTCTACACGCCTGATGAAAATCAGCGACAGCTGCTGGCCGATCTCACCGGCGACAGCGACCTGCGCCATGCCGATGCGCCGAAAGGCGAAATGCCGATCACTGCGATCTACTCTATGGGCAGTACCTCCTCGGTCGGGCAGAACAGCGTCTCGGATCTCGATATCTGGGTGTGTCATCAATCCTGGCTTGATAATGAAGAGCGGCTGAATCTGCAGCGTAAATGTACGCTGCTGCAGAAGTGGTGTGTCTCGATGGGCGTGGAAGTGAGTTTCTTCCTGATTGACGAGAACCGCTTCCGTCATAACGAAAGCGGCAGCCTGGGCGGTGAAGACTGCGGCTCCACACAACACATTTTACTGCTGGATGAGTTTTACCGTACCGCGGTTCGTATGGCGGGCAAACGCCTCCTGTGGAATATGGTGCCGGGCGAAGAAGAACACCATTACGATGACTACGTGATGTCGCTGTACGCCAAAGGCGTGCTGACCCCCAATGAGTGGCTCGATCTGGGCGGCCTCGGCACGCTGTCGGCGGAAGAGTATTTCGGTGCCAGCCTGTGGCAGCTCTATAAAAGTATCGACTCGCCTTATAAAGCCGTACTGAAAACGCTGCTGCTGGAAGCCTACAGCTGGGAATACCCGAACACACAACTGCTGGCAATGGATATCAAACAGCGCCTGCACGACGGCGAAATCATCTGCTTTGGCCTCGATCCTTACTGCATGATGCTTGAGCGCGTGACGCACTACCTGACCAGCGTGGACGATCAGCCGCGCCTTGATCTGGTGCGTCGCTGCTTCTATCTCAAAGTATGTGAAAAGCTCAGCACCGAAGATCATCAGCAACGCACTGGCTGGCGTCGCGAGATTTTATCGCAGCTGGTTAAAGAGTGGGGCTGGAACGAAGAGAAGATCGCCATTCTGGACAACCGTGCCGGGTGGAAAATCGAGCGGGTGCGCGAAGCCCATAACGAATTACTGGATGCGATGATGCAGAGTTATCGCAACCTGATCCGCTTTGCCCGTCGCAACAACTTAAGCGTCAGCGCCAGTCCGCAGGATATCGGTGTATTGACCCGTAAACTGTATGCCGCGTTTGAAGCGCTGCCGGGCAAAGTGACGCTGGTGAATCCACAGATTTCGCCCGATCTCTCTGAACCGAATCTGACCTTTATTCATGTGCCGCCTGGCCGCGCCAACCGTTCCGGCTGGTATCTTTATAACCAGGCACCGGACATGGATTCGATCATCAGCCATCAGCCGCTGGAATATAACCGCTACCTGAACAAGCTGGTGGCCTGGGCGTGGTTCAATGGTCTGCTGACCCGTAAAACCCGGCTGCATATTAAAGGCAATGAGATTTGCGACCTGGCGCGCCTGCAGGAGCTGGTTAACGATGTTTCCAGCCACTTCCCGCTGCGTCTGCCTTCGCCGACGCCAAAAGCGCTCTACAGCCCGTGCGAAATCCGGCACCTCGCGATTATTGTTAACCTTGAGCACGATCCGACGGCGGCCTTCCGCAATCAGGTGGTGCACTTCGACTTCCGCAAGCTGGATGTCTTTAGCTTTGGTCAGCAGCAGCAGTGCCTGATTGGCAGCATCGATCTGCTCTATCGCAACTCCTGGAATGAAGTGCGCACGCTGCACTTTAGCGGTGAACAGGCGATGATCGAAGGGCTGAAAACCATTCTCGGCAAGATGCATCAGGATGCCGCACCCCCGGATACGGTGGAAGTGTTCTGCTACAGCCAGCATCTGCGCGGTCTGATTCGCACGCGCGTGCAACAGCTGGTCTCTGAATGCATTGAGCTGCGCCTCTCCAGCACACGTCAGGAGCCGGGCCGCTTCAAAGCGCTGCGCATGGCAGGCGAGACCTGGGGACTGTTCTTTGAACGCATGAGTGTCTCGGTGCAGAAGCTGGAAAACGCCGTGGAATTTTATGGCGCGATCTCCAACAACAAGCTGCATGGGTTGTCGATCAAAGTCGAAACGAATCAGACGCCGCTGCCACCGGTAGTGAACGGCTATGCCAGCGAAGGCATCATTCAGTTCTTCTTTGAAAACACCACGGATGAGCGCGGCTTCAACATCTATATCCTTGATGAGACCAATCGGGTTGAGGTCTATCATCACTGTGAAGGCAGCAAAGAGGAGCTGGTGCGCGACGTCAGCCGCTTCTACTCCTCATCGCACGATCGCTTCACCTATGGGTCGAGCTTTATCAACTTCAACCTGCCGCAGTTCTACCAGATTGTGAACACCGGTGATCGATTCCAGGTGATTCCATTCCGGAGTCAGACGCTGACGCAGCTCTGTACGACGCAGCCTGACAACGACAACAGCGACTATCAACCGCGCTATCAGGTGCATTGATGCTGACGGGCTGCCTGCGCTCTGCAGGTGGCCGCTATCTTCCTGGCCTGTCACCCGGTTCACGCTATTTGCGGGGATTTCCTGTTGCTTTTCCACCTTCAACTGCGATGATAAGCATCCAGGTAAAGGACATAAAGAGCATAAAGAATGAAGAAAGTAATAAGCCTGTTGGCCATGACACTGGCAGTAATCAGCCTTGCAGGTTGTGGTCTGAAAGGACCGCTCTACTTCCCGCCGAAGGACCAGCCGAAGAAACAACAAGCCCCAACCGACCGCCAGAAAGCGGATGCCTCTAAAGCCGATGTCGGCGGGCTGGTGACCGGCAATTCAGGCGTAAAAGCGAACTAATCTGATGGCTTATCCGGCGGAGCAAAAAATGCAGTTCTCCAAAATGCACGGTCTCGGCAACGATTTTATGGTTGTGGATGCAGTGACACAAAACGTCTTCTTCTCGCCGGAATTGATCCGCCGGCTGGCCGATCGTCATCTGGGGATCGGTTTTGATCAGCTGCTGATTGTTGAACCGCCTTACGATCCCGATCTCGATTTTCATTATCGAATTTTCAACGCTGACGGCAGTGAAGTGGCGCAGTGCGGCAACGGTGCACGCTGTTTTGCTCGCTTTGTTCAGCTGAAAGGGCTGACCAACAAAAGCGACATCCGGGTCAGTACCCAGAATGGCCGCATGGTGTTAACCGTGACGCCTGACGATCACGTGCGCGTGAACATGGGTGAGCCCAACTTTGAGCCTCAGCAGGTGCCGTTCCGCGCCAATAAAGCCGAGAATCTCTATCTGCTGCGCGTGGCCGAACAGACGGTGATGCTGGGTGCAGTGTCGATGGGGAATCCCCACTGCGTCATTCAGGTGGAAAGCGTTAAAACCGCGCAGGTTGAACTGCTGGGCCCGATTCTCGAGAGCCACGAGCGTTTCCCGGATCGCGTCAATGTCGGTTTTATGGAGATCATTAATCCCGAACATATCCGGCTGCGCGTCTACGAACGTGGAGCGGGTGAAACGCAGGCGTGCGGCAGCGGCGCCTGTGCTGCCGTTGCATGCGGCATTCAGCAGGGCATTCTGGCACCGAAAGTGCGTGTCGATCTGCCTGGCGGGACGCTGCATATCTCCTGGAAAGGTGCCGGTCAGCCGCTCTACATGACCGGGCCTGCGACACACGTCTACGATGGGTTTATTCATCTATGAAAAATATCGAAGAGCAGGCTGACAGTTCGGTTCTGCTGGACGATCAGGCCGTCAGTGATTATCTGCGGCAGAATCCCGATTTCTTTATCCGTAATGCCCGCGAAGTTGAACAGATGGCGGTGCCGCATCCGGTGCGCGGCAGCGTGTCACTGGTCGAGTGGCATATGGCGCGGCAACGCAACCACATCCAGCGGCTGGAAGAAGAGATCACCCTGCTGATGGAGCAGGCCAGCGCTAACCATGAGCTGTTTGATCGTCTGCTGTCGCTGGAAAGTCATCTGGCCGCGGCAGATTCGCTGCAGGATATGCTCAACCGTCTGCATCGCTGGGCGCGAGAGT
Source organism: Pantoea sp. XY16 (assembly GCF_025153065.1). Taxonomy (NCBI): domain Bacteria; kingdom Pseudomonadati; phylum Pseudomonadota; class Gammaproteobacteria; order Enterobacterales; family Erwiniaceae; genus Pantoea; species Pantoea sp. XY16. The sequence continues at coordinate 33,262 of NZ_JANZNP010000019.1, forward strand.
TAGGCCTGGCGGGCGCCAATGTGCGGCTGTTCAGTGATAAATGGCTGCTGGGCGCGCCCTCCGATTTCTTCCAACTGAGCCTGTCGCGTCAGGCGTTTGAACCGCTGCGTATTCAGCGCTTCGGCAACCAGCATCATTATCTCGGTAATATCAATGGGCCGGAACTGCTGCTGCTGCTGCCGCAGGCCAAAGCAATTGGCTCGGTTGCGATGTCGCTGATGGGCGAAGAGGGCGATCTCGGCGTGCTGGTATTCAGCAGCCGTGACAGCCAGCACTATCAGTCGGGCATGGGAACGCTGCTGTTACAGCATCTTTCACAGATGATGCCTGGCCTGCTTTCCCGTTGGGTAGAGCGCGCATGAGCAGCGCGCTGCAGGAGGCGGTCGACGGATTTCTGCGCTACCTGAAAGTGGAGCGCCAGCTGAGTCCGTTAACCCAGAGCAGCTATGCGCGCCAGCTGACCGCGCTGGTTGCAATTGCGGATGAGATGAAGCTCGGCAGCTGGGCGCAACTGGAACCTGCGCAGGTGCGCAGCATGGCGGCGCGCAGTCGTCGCGCCGGACTCTCTGCCAGCAGCCTCGCGTTGCGTCTCTCCGCCCTGCGCAGTTTTCTCGACTGGCAGGTGAGCCAGGGGTTGCTCTCCGCTAATCCGGCCAAAGGGGTGATGACGCCACGTAAAGCGCGCCATCTGCCTAAGAATATTGATGTGGATGAAGTGAACCAGCTGCTGGAGATCGACCTTAACGATCCGCTGGCGGTGCGCGACCGCGCAATGCTGGAAGTGATGTATGGCGGCGGGCTGCGTCTCTCCGAGCTGGTGAATATGGATTGCCGCCACGTCGACCTCGATTCCGGCGAAGTGTGGGTCGTGGGTAAGGGCAGTAAAGAGCGCCGGGTGCCGATTGGCCGCACGGCGGTCACCTGGATCCAGCACTGGCTGCCGCTGCGTGAAACCTTTGGCGGCCAGGATGATGCACTGTTTCTGTCGACGCGTGGCAACCGCATCTCGCCCCGCAACGTGCAGAAACGCTTTGCCGAATGGGGCATCAGACAGGGTGTGGCGAGCCATATCCATCCGCATAAGCTGCGACACTCTTTTGCCACGCATCTGCTGGAGTCCAGCGGCGACCTGCGTGCCGTGCAGGAGTTACTGGGTCATGCGAACCTCTCGACTACCCAGATCTACACCCATCTCGACTTCCAGCATCTGGCTTCGGTGTATGACGCTGCGCATCCCCGCGCCAAACGAGGAAAGAACGAATGAAGTTTTATCGTCCGCTGTCGGCCATAAAAGCCATGACCTTCGATCTTGATGACACGCTCTACGATAACTATCCAGTAATCCGTCGCACCACGCTGGAGTCTCACGCTGCTTTGCAGGCTTTTCATCCGGCGCTGCGTGACTTCACGCCGCAGGATTATCAGCAGTTGCGCGATCAACTGCTGCAGCGCGAGCCTGAGATCTATCATGACGTTTCAGAGTGGCGACGCCGTTCGGTAGAGCTGGCGATGCTGAATATCGGCCTCTCTGCTGCGGAAGCGACCGCGGGCGCGGCAGAGGTCATGGCGGTGTTCCATCAGTGGCGGAGTCAGGTCGAGATGCCGGACGAGACGCATCAAACGCTGAAGGCGCTGGCGGAAAAAATCCCGCTGGTGGCGGTAACCAATGGCAACGCCAGCCCGGAAAAAATGGGCATCGCTGAATATTTCCGCTTCACGTTGCGGGCCGGACCTGACGGGCGTGCTAAGCCGTGGCAGGATATGTATCAGCTTGCCGCGCAACGCCTTGATATTGCGCCACAACACATTCTGCATGTGGGCGACGACCTGACTACCGATGTCGCCGGCTCACTGCGCTGCGGCATGCAGGCCTGCTGGGTTAACCTGCGGCAGGGCAACCTGATGCATATCCCGGATGCGCGCCTGTTGCCGCATGTCGAAATTTCGCGGTTGGCATCACTCACCTCACTGCTATAATGGCTGTAAATTTATCCAGTCGTCTCCCTTTTTTCTGCCAGGCCGCTGTACTTTATCCGGCGTCCGTGGCGCAGCCTGACTGGCCGCGACAATGCCTTACGGCAGGCGCAGTAAACAGCGCGGCGACGGCGTTTTTCTCTGGTAAACGGTGCTTATGGACGTTTCTGAACTGCTCGACGGTTTGAATGACAATCAGCGCGCGGCCGTTGCGGCTCCGCGCAGTAACCTGCTGGTGCTGGCAGGCGCGGGCAGTGGTAAAACGCGGGTGCTGGTGCATCGCATTGCCTGGCTGATGTCAGTCGAGAACTGCTCACCTTATTCAATCATGGCGGTGACCTTTACCAACAAAGCGGCAGCAGAGATGCGTCACCGTATCGAACATCTGATCGGCACCAGTCAGGGCGGGATGTGGATCGGGACTTTCCACGGTCTGGCGCATCGCTTACTGCGTGCCCACCATCTTGACGCCGGTCTGCCGCAGGATTTTCAGATCCTCGACAGTGAAGACCAGCTGCGTCTGCTCAAGCGCCTGATCAAATCGATGAACCTTGATGACAAGCAGTGGCCTGCGCGCCAGGGCATGTGGTACATCAACGGCAAAAAAGATGAAGGCCTGCGGCCAAAGCACATTGAAAGTTATGGCAATCCGATTGAGCAGACCTGGCTGCGCATTTATCAGGCTTATCAGGAAGCCTGTGACCGCGCCGGTTTGGTCGACTTCGCCGAGCTGCTGCTGCGCGCCCATGAGCTCTGGCTCAACAAGCCGCATATCCTGAATCACTACCGCGAACGCTTTACCAACGTGCTGGTGGATGAGTTTCAGGATACCAACAACATTCAGTATGCCTGGATTCGGATGCTGGCGGGTGACAGCGGCCGTGTGATCATCGTGGGGGATGATGATCAGTCGATCTACGGCTGGCGCGGTGCGCAGGTTGAGAATATTCAGCGCTTTCTGCAGGATTTTCCTGGCGCGGAAACGATCCGTCTGGAGCAGAACTATCGCTCAACCAATAATATCCTGAAAGCGGCCAACGCCCTGATCGCCAACAACAATGGCCGTCTGGGTAAAGAGCTCTGGACCGAAGGCAGCGATGGCGAACCGATCTCTATCTACTGCGCTTTTAATGAGCTGGATGAAGCACGCTTCGTGGTCAACCGCATCAAGGTCTGGATGGAGAACGGCGGTGCGCTCAACGACTGCGCCATTCTCTATCGCAGCAACGCCCAGTCGCGTGTGCTGGAAGAGGCGCTGCTGCAGAGCAGCATGCCGTACCGTATTTATGGCGGCATGCGCTTCTTTGAACGCCAGGAGATCAAAGATGCGCTCTCCTATCTGCGTCTGATGGCGAACCGCAATGACGACGCCGCCTTTGAGCGCGTGGTGAATACCCCGACGCGCGGCGTGGGCGATCGCACGCTCGACGTGGTGCGTCAGACGGCGCGTGAACGTCAGATGACGCTGTGGCAGGCTACGCGCGAACTGCTACAAAGTCGCGCACTGGCTGGCCGCGCCGCGTCTGCACTGCAACGCTTCTGTGAGCTGGTCGATTCACTGGCTACCGAAACTGCCGAATTACCGCTGCATGTTCAGACCGACCGGGTTATCAAAGACTCTGGCCTGTGGCTGATGTATGAGCAGGAAAAAGGCGAAAAGGGTCAGGCGCGTATCGAAAACCTTGAGGAGCTGGTGACGGCAACCCGTCAGTTCAGCTATCAGGATGAAGATGAAGATCTGATGCCGCTGCAGGCCTTCTTATCCCACGCGGCGCTGGAAGCGGGCGAAGGTCAGGCAGATAAATGGCAGGATGCGGTTCAGCTGATGACGTTGCACTCAGCAAAAGGGCTGGAGTTCAGCCAGGTTTTTATCGTCGGCATGGAAGAGGGCATGTTCCCAAGCCAGATGTCGCTGGATGAAGGCGGGCGGCTGGAAGAGGAGCGTCGTCTGGCGTATGTCGGTGTGACCCGCGCGATGCTCAAGCTGACGCTGACCTACGCTGAAACCCGCCGACTCTATGGTAAGGAAGTGTATCACCGGCCTTCCCGTTTTATCGGCGAACTGCCCGAGACCTGCATCGAAGAAGTGCGTCTGCGCGCCAGCGTCAGCCGTCCGGTCAACCATCAGCGTATGGGTGCCCCGGTGACCAAAAATGACAGTGGATTCGCGCTGGGCCAGCGTGTTCATCACGCAAAATTTGGCGAAGGCACCATCATTAATCTGGAAGGCAGCGGTGAGCACAGTCGCCTGCAGGTGGCGTTTCAGGGTCAGGGAATCAAGTGGCTGGTGGCGGCTTACGCGAAGCTGGAAACGCTTTAGCACGCGGTTGACGGCTTTTTCGTCTCAGCGTAACATGCGCCCACTATTATCATGAGAGGACAATGCCTTGGACACGCCCAGTCGATGCTGGCTCAATGACCTGAATATCAGGCATAACATCTAAGGCTACCTCTTTACGCGGGTAGCCTTAGCGGTTATCAGCGACCTCCCTTTTTGATTCCGTCGCGCGAGTCAGCACTGATTTATCTTTGAAACTCTGTTTCCGTGTTCAGGCTGCCTGTTCCCTTTAAAGGAACGGCGGACCGCTTTGTCCCATTTAGTCTGCAATGGGGAGTATTGCTATGCTGAGCGCATTTAAACTGGATCACAGCCGCCTGACGCGACTGGAGCTGGAAGACGAAACCGACAAACTGACCAACTCTGTCTGGGTCGATCTGATCGAGCCGGAAGAGGGCGAGCGTGACCGGGTGCAAACGGAGCTGGGCCAGAGCCTGGCAACACGGCCAGAGCTGGAAGATATCGAGGCCTCGGCACGCTTCTTTGAAGATGAAGATGGTCTGCATATCCACTCCTTCTTCTTCTATGAAGATGCTGACGATCATGCCGGTAACTCCACCGTGGCGTTCACCATTCGTGAAGGCCGACTCTACACGCTGCGCGAACGTGAACTGCCCGCTTTCCGCCTCTATCGTATGCGCGCCCGTAACCAGACCCTGATCGATGGCAATGCCTTTGAGCTGCTGCTCGACCTGTTTGAAACCAAAATCGAACAGCTGGCGGATGAAATCGAGAACATCTATAGCGCACTGGAGAAACTGAGCCGGGTGATCATGGAAGGTCAGCAGGGCGAAGAGTACGATCAGGCGCTGTCGCGGCTCGCCGAACTGGAAGATATCGGCTGGAAGGTGCGTCTCTGTCTGATGGATACCCAGCGCGCCCTGAATTTCCTGGTGCGTAAAGCGCGTCTTCCGGGTAATCAGCTGGAGCAGGCGCGGGAAATTCTGCGCGATATCGAATCGCTGCTGCCGCATAACGAATCGCTGTTCCAGAAGGTCAACTTCCTGATGCAGGCGGCCATGGGCTTTATCAACATTGAGCAGAACCGCATCATCAAGATCTTCTCAGTGGTTTCCGTGGTGTTTCTGCCGCCGACGCTGGTGGCCTCCAGCTATGGGATGAACTTTGAGTTTATGCCGGAACTGAAGTGGAGCTTTGGTTATCCGGCCGCGATCGGCCTGATGATTCTGGCCGGACTGGCGCCTTATCTCTATTTCAAACGTAAAAACTGGCTTTAAAAAAGCCACGGGCCATCTCAGATGGCCCGTTCTGCTGGCTCCTGTCCCCATTTCTGCGTAATCTTACCCTCCTGTTTTTACAAATTATTAACTTTTTATGGACGCTTTTTCGTTGCGCGCGCAGTGGACGCTACTGCTGCTGATCTCGGTACTACTGGGCGCGGTGCTGCACTATTTTCATGTACCCGCCGCGCTGCTACTGGGACCGATGATTGTAGGTGTGGTGATGGGCCTGTCAGGAGCCACACTGCGAATTGATAAACGATTCTTCCTGCTTGCTCAGGCGGTGCTGGGTTGCATGATTGCGCAGAGCCTGTCGCCTTCGATTCTGACACCGCTGGTTCAGGAGTGGCCAATCGTGCTGGCGGTGCTGCTGCTGACGCTGGCCGCCAGCGGCCTGTCGGGTTTTCTGCTGGTTCGCTTCAGTCATCTGCCTGGCCCGACCGGCGCATGGGGCTCGTCACCGGGCGGTGCTTCGGCAATGGTAGCAATGGCGGGGGACTTTGGCGCTGACGTGAGACTGGTGGCGTTTATGCAGTATCTGCGGGTGCTGTTTGTCGCCTCGGCGGCCGCGCTGGTCGCGCGCATCGGGCTGGGCGATGAAGCGCACAGCGTTTCGCTGCTCTGGTTTCCCGTGCTGAATTATGGCTTTGCGATTACGCTGATGGTGATGCTGGCCGGCGCGTGGCTGGGGACACGACTGCGCATTCCTTCTGGCGCGCTGCTGTTGCCCGCGCTGGCGGGGGCGGTATTGAACAGCAGCCATATCGCAGTGTTACAGGTGCCGGAGTGGCTACTGGCCGTGGCCTATGCGCTGATTGGCTGGAGCGTGGGATTGCGTTTCACTCGCCCGATCTTTCTGCTGGCACTGCGCACGCTGCCGCAGATGCTGGCCTCAATCTTCGGGCTGATGCTGTTGTGTGGCGGGCTGGCGTGGATATTGACGCGCATGCTGGATATCGATCTGATGACGGCCTATCTCGCCACCAGTCCAGGCGGGCTGGACACAGTGGCGATTATTGCTGCGGGAACCCAGGTCAACATGGCATTTGTGATGGCGATGCAGACGTTGCGTCTCTTTACCATCCTGTTGACCGGCCCGGCTTTAGCGCGCTTTATTTCACGCTATGCGCGCGCGCGAACGGAATGAAAACGCTACCGCATCGCAGACAAACACCAGCAGCGCCAGCCAGATAAAGCCGAAGGTTACCATCTTGTCTGGCGTGATGGTTTCACCGTAAAACACCACCGCCAGCACAAACATCAGCGTCGGGCCGAGATACTGAAAGAAACCGACCGTAGAGAGGCGCAGCCGGCTGCAGGCCGCCGCAAACAGCATCAGTGGAATGGTGGTCACAATGCCCGCTGCGATCAGCTTCAGGTTGAGACTCAGCGGGTTCGCCGATAAATGACTGGTGGCGCTGTCGGCAAAGCCAAACAGATAAATGGCTGCCAGCGGAAACAGCCACAGGGTCTCAATCAGCATGCCGCTCTGTGCATCGACCTGGATCTTTTTGCGCATCAGACCATAAACGGCAAAGCTCAGGGCCAGCCCCAGCGCGATAACTGGCAACGATCCAAACTGCCACAGCTGCACCAGCACGCCGACGGTGGCCAGCAGCACGGCGAGCCATTGCAGGCGGCGAAACCGTTCGCGCAAAAACAGCATGCCGAAGACCACGTTGATCAGCGGGTTAATAAAGTAGCCCAGGCTGGCTTCCAGCATATGCTGATTGTTGACTGCCCAGATAAACAGCAGCCAGTTGCCGCCGATAGTCACGGCCGTCAGCGCCAGCAGCAACACTTTTTTAGGCTGACGCAGCACGCCTCGCACGCCGGGCCAGCTTCGGCTCAGGGTAATCAGCAACACCATAAAAAGTGCCGACCAGATTACCCGGTGCGTCATGATTTCTGTGGCGGGAACCTGTTTGACCAGCTTGAAATAGGCGGGCGCAATGCCCCAGATAAAGTAGGCGCCCAGTGCAAAGCCAATGCCCTGGCGGGTTTGTTGCGTATCCATATGCGATCCATTCAGTGGCATAGTTAGCCGATAAGATAGGTGGCGGTAGCCGTGGCGATGTAATCGCCCTGTTGATTATGCAGTTCCACGCGTGCCACGGCGACTTTGTTACCGGCACGCAGCAGGCTGCTGGTGGCGGTGAAGCGTTCGCCGCGTCCGGGACGCAGATAGTCAACGCGCATATCGATGGTGCCCATACGTGACAAACGCTGGCGCAGATCCGCTTCGCTGATGCTCTCCTGACGGGTTAACGCATTGCTGACGCAGACCATCCCCGCTGCCACATCGAGTACCGACGCAATAACACCACCATGCAGAATCTGCTGGGCCTGGTTGCCCACCAGCATGGTTTTGTTATTGAAGCTGATCTCTGCGTAGTCTGCGTCAAGGCGCATCAGCTCCAGGCCTAACGCCTGATTAAATGGCATGTGATAAACAAAAATTTCGCCGACCAGCTGGCGAGCGTCCTGCGGTGTCAGCACGGGTGATGACATGATGATGTGTCCTGAAAAAATCGGGCCAGAGGGGCGCGGAACATGAATGAGTTGTGTATTCTATGCCGCCTGCGAGGGTGTTTCCAGTTTAAGAAAACAGCACTCATGCTCGCTGCCATTTGCGTGTAGAATGGCCTGCTTTTTACAACACCCTTTCAGTTATTCTGATACGCAGCTGTTCACCGGAGAATTTTATGCGTAAGCATCGCGCCTTGCTGGCGGCAATGTTGATATTTCCTGCGCTGGCGCAGGCGGATGAAGCCCGGATTAAAGAGGTTCATGACGCGCCACAGGTTCAGGGCAGCATTATTGCTAACCTGCTGGAGAAGCATGATAACCCGTTTGTTCTCTATCCTTACGAGAACAACTATCTGCTCTACACCTATACCAGCGACCTCAATAAAGAGGCGATCTCCTCCTATAACTGGGGTGAAAACGCTCGCAAAGATGAAGTGAAATTCCAGCTCAGCCTGGCGTTTCCGCTGTGGCGCGGTATTCTGGGCGACAACTCGGTGCTGGCAGCCTCTTACACCCAGCGTTCCTGGTGGCAGCTGTCAAATAGTGCTGAGTCATCACCTTTCCGTGAGACCAACTATGAGCCGCAGATTTTTCTGGGCTGGGCGACCGACTACTCGCTGGGTGGCTGGACGCTGCGTGATGTCGAACTGGGTCTGAATCACCAATCTAATGGACGAAGTGACCCGACTTCACGCAGCTGGAACCGTGTCTATGCGCGTCTGATGGCGGAGAACGGTAACTTCCTGGCGGAAATCAAACCCTGGTATCGTATCCCTGAAGGGGCGAGCAGCGATGATAATCCCGACATCACCAAATATATGGGTTACTACCGCACCCGGCTGGGCTATAAGTTCGGCGACAGTATCTTCAGCGTAGAGGGCAACTATAACTGGAACAGCGGTTATGGCGGCGCGACAATGGGCTGGAGCTACCCTATCAGTGAACACGTCCGCTTCTATACTCAGGTGTTTAGCGGCTACGGTGAATCACTGATCGATTACAACCATCGCCAGACACGTCTGGGTGTGGGTGTAACGCTTAACGACTTGTTCTAATCCCTAACGTAAGACAGGAATCGCGTGGCAACCTCGGCAGTTCTTAATCAGGAAACGCTGGCGCAGCAGGTATTGCAGGACACCTTCGGCTACCAGCAGTTTCGTCCCGGTCAGCAGACGATCATTAATCAGGCGCTGAGCGGGCGCGACTGTCTGGTGGTGATGCCCACTGGCGGCGGTAAATCGCTCTGTTATCAGATTCCGGCGCTGGTGCGCGAAGGGCTGACACTGGTGGTGTCGCCGCTGATCTCACTGATGAAAGATCAGGTCGATCAGTTGCTGGCGAACGGCGTGGCGGCAGCCTATCTCAACTCCACCATGACGCGCGAGCAGCAGCAGACGGTGATGGCTGACTGTCGTACCGGCCGGGTTAAGCTGCTCTACATCGCCCCTGAACGCCTGATGATGGATAACTTCCTGGACAGTCTGGCGCACTGGCAACCGGCGATGCTGGCGGTGGATGAGGCGCACTGTATTTCACAGTGGGGCCACGATTTCCGTCCGGAATATGGTGCACTCGGGAAGATGCGTCAGCGCTTCCCGGAATTACCGGTCATGGCATTGACGGCGACGGCGGACGAAACCACCCGCAACGACATCGTTAATCTGCTGCACATGCAGGATCCGCTGATTCAGATCAGCAGCTTTGACCGCCCCAATATTCGCTACACGCTGGTGGAAAAATTCAAACCCACCGATCAGCTGCTGCGCTACGTTCAGGATCAGCGCGGCAAATGCGGCATTATCTACTGCAACAGTCGGGCGAAGGTGGAAGACACCGCCGCGCGACTGCAAAGCCGTGGATTCAGCGTCGGGGCGTATCATGCCGGAATCGACAGCGAACAGCGTGCCCGCGTGCAGGAAGCGTTCCAGCGTGACGATCTGCAAATCGTAGTGGCAACTGTGGCTTTTGGCATGGGCATCAACAAGCCCAACGTCCGTTTTGTGGTCCACTTTGATATTCCGCGCAACATCGAATCCTATTATCAGGAAACCGGACGAGCCGGACGTGATGGTCTGCCCGCCGAAGCGATGATGCTTTACGACCCGGCCGATATGGCCTGGCTGCGTAAATGCCTGGAAGAAAAAGTGCCCGGGCCGCTGCAGGATATTGAGCGCCACAAGCTCAACGCGATGGGCGCGTTTGCTGAAGCGCAGACCTGCCGCCGCCTGGTGCTGCTGAATTACTTTGGCGAGGGTCGCCAGCAGCCGTGTGACAACTGCGATATCTGCCTTGATCCGCCAAAACGGTATGACGGCCTGGTTGAAGCGCAAAAAGCGCTTTCCGGCATCTATCGCGTGGGCCAGCGGTTCGGCATGGGCTATATCGTTGAGGTGCTACGCGGGTCCAACAACCAGCGTATCCGTGAGCAGGGCCATGACAAGCTGCCGGTCTATGGACTGGGCAAAGATCAGAGCCACGAACACTGGGTCAGCGTGTTACGTCAGTTAATCCATCTGGGGCTGGTAACGCAGAACATCGCTATGCATTCGGCTTTGCAACTGACCGAAGCAGCACGACCGGTCCTGCGCGGTGAAGTGCCACTGATGCTGGCGGTGCCGCGTTTAATTACCGCGAAAACAAAGAGCAGCGGTCCGGCGAAGTTTCACGGTGGTAACTACGATCGCAAACTGTTCGCCAAACTGCGTAAGCTGCGAAAAGCAATCGCCGATGAAGAGAATATTCCGCCTTACGTGGTGTTCAATGACGCCACACTGATAGAGATGGCAGAACAGATGCCGGTCAGCGCGTCCGAGATGCTTAGCGTCAACGGCGTGGGTCACCGCAAACTGGAGCGCTTTGGCAAACCCTTCCTGGTGATGATCAAAGAGCATCTTGATGATGAAGAGTAAAGGACACTAATCATGCTGATGTTATTCGCAACCGTGGCGCTGGTACATCTGGTGGCGCTGATGAGCCCCGGCCCCGACTTCTTTTTTGTCTCACAGACCGCCGCCAGCCGATCGCGCAAGGAGGCGATGATGGGTGTGCTGGGCATTACCCTGGGTATTGTGGTCTGGGCAGGCGTGGCGCTGATGGGCCTGCATCTGATACTGGAAAAAATGGCGTGGCTGCATCAGATTATTATGGTTGGCGGTGGCCTCTATCTGCTCTGGATGGGCTGGCAACTGATGCGCTCGGCGCGTCAGCGTCATAGGCAGCCGCAGCAGGATGAGCCGGTGGTAGAGCTGCCGAAACGCGGCATGAGCTTTCTCAAGGGCCTGCTGACCAACCTGTCGAATCCTAAAGCGATTATCTACTTCGGCAGCGTCTTCTCGCTATTTGTGGGTGATGATGTCGGCTCAGCAGAGCGCTGGGGTCTGTTCCTGCTGATTGTCGGTGAAACCTTTGCCTGGTTTACCCTGGTGGCGGCTATCTTTGCGCTGCCATGGATCCGCGCGAAGTATCAGCGGCTGGCGAAGTGGGTGGATGGTATGGCTGGCGTGCTGTTCGCCGGTTTTGGTATCCACCTGATTATTTCGCGTTAAGCCCTTATGCCGGAGGGCGCGCTGCGCATCCGGCAGTCATTCCACCTCCTGCCGCTCCCTCTGAACGTCATCTGCGTGACGACTGTCACAATCTGCACCCGATGATGCCTCTCTGTTGCAACTGCAGATAAATAGTCACCATTCGTTAATTAATGAAACCATCACCTCCGGTATGGTCGTACCAACGGACTATTTTTTCATGGAGATGATGATGCGAGTAAAATCCCTGTTGCTGTTTTTCATCACCGCCTGTATCAGCGCCTGCGCCTCGCCTGATGCTGCCCATTACCGTGCCCCTGATCCGGCGAAAGTAGAGAGTGTCCCGGCTATTCTGGCGCAGATACCTCCGGCGTCAGAGCAGCCGCAGGGCGAGAGGATTAGCCAGATTTCCGCCGCGTTTCTCGGTACGCCCTACCAGGCCGATACGCTGATCGGATCGCCCGATACGCCGGAAGCGCTGGTGATCAATTTCAACGGTGTGGATTGCTTTACACTGCTTGATTACGTCCAGGCGCTAAGCCGCAGCCACGACCGCGCCAGCTTTGAGGCCAGCCTGATTCGGACCCGCTACGCTGGCGGTGAGGTCAGCTACCTGCAGCGTCGCCACTTTTTTACCGACTGGTCTGCCGTTAGCCCACGCAATGCCGATGACGTAACCGGCACCCTTAGTCCGAATGCGGTAACGGTAGTGAAGCAACTGAATCGTCAGGCCAGCGGAAAAGAAAGGCTGCCCGGTCTGGGTGTGATTCCTCGCCGCATTACCTATATTCCGGCCCGGGCAATCACACCAAAGGTGCTGAAGCAGATCCAGACTGGCGATTACATTGGGGTTTACACGCCCGCTCAGGGGCTGGATGTCTCGCATGCCGGGATTGCCGTCCGGCATGATGGGAAATGGTGGTTCAGGAACGCTTCATCACTGGCCGCTAATCGCAAAGTTGTCGATGTGCCGTTCAGGGAATATATGCAGTCGAAGTCGGGCATCATTGTATTACGTGCGGTGCCGCTGACTGCGCCTTAATGGTGCCCGGGAAGAAGGGGTTAAACAGGGAGTGTTCGCGCCGACCTCAGTGTGTCGGCGCGAAAAGTGTTAAGCGATTTTTCTGGCGCTGGCCAGCAGTGCGCCCACCGCCATAAACAGTCCACCAAAAATGCGGTTCATTAACTTCATCTGCTTTGGCCCTTTAATCCAGCCAGCAATGTGTGTGGCCAGCGTTGCGTAGCCAATCATTACGATGATATCGACCACCACCGTGGTCACACCCAGCACCAGATACTGCATAAACAGCGGCTGATGTGGCTGGATAAACTGCGGGAACAGGGCAGCCAGAAAGACGATGCTTTTCGGGTTGGTCAGGTTAACCAGCACGGCGCGTTTGAACAGGCGACGACGCGGCATCGCTTTGGCGACCGCATCAAGATCGATGCCACCCGCTGAGCGCCACTGCTGAATACCCAGCCAGACCAGATAGGCCGCACCGGCCCACTTCAGGATTTCAAACGCCAGCAGCGACTGAGAAAACAGCGCACCCAGTCCGATGCCGACCAGCACGATGTGCAGCGCCAGGCCAACCTGCAAACCCGTGATCGAGGCTACCGTGCCGCGATAGCCATGGCTGATACCGGTACTCATGGTATTGATTGCGCCGGAACCGGGCGACAGGCTGAGAATTGTGGTGGTAAGCAGGTAGGTCAGCCACCATTCGATGGTCATGGGTCAGGCTCTCTTTAGTCGCGGATTTGTGACACAATACGCCAGAAATAAGCGCGGCGCTATGGCATGCGCAGGGCATTCAGGACTCTGTATCCGGTCATCAGGAGGGCGAATGAATCAACACAAAGCCAGTTGGCTGCGACGAGAAAAAGCCTTTGCTGCCTTCGCCACCGGGCCGCTGCTCGATTTCTGGCACAGTCGTGAGGAGCTAGAGTTTACCGGCGTGGGTAATCTGACACTGCGCTATGTCCGCTTCACATCGCCGCAACATAAGCGTGTGATCCTGATTGTGCCGGGACGCATCGAGAGTTACATAAAATATCCTGAGCTGGCGTACGATCTGTTTCACTGCGGATTTGATGTGGTGATCCTCGATCATCGCGGTCAGGGGCGTTCCGATCGCCTGCTGGAAGATTCACACCGTGGTCACGTGGCGGAATTTACGCATTACGTGGACGATCTTGAAACGCTCTATCTGAAAGAGATTGTCAGCGGTCACTACCAGCAGCGATATGCGCTGGCTCACTCAATGGGTGGCGCAATTTTAACGCTGTTTCTGGCGCGTCAGCCGCAGGCATTTCATGCAGTGGCGCTGGTGGCACCCATGTTTGGCATCGCTTTACCGCTGCCCTCTTTTCTGGCCCATCGGATCCTGGACTGGGCGGAGAAACGTCCAGCCTTACGTGATGGCTATGCGCTCGGTACCGGACGCTGGCGCGCGCATCCGTTTGGCATTAACCGGCTGACCCATAGCGCCGAGCGTTACCGGCGTAACCTGCGTTTTTATGCGGACGATCCGGCGATTCGTGTGGGTGGGCCGACCTACCATTGGGTACGTGAAGGCATCCATGCGGGGCGCAACATCATCAGTCAGGTTGATAAGATCACGACGCCGCTGCTGTTGTTACAGGCCAGCGATGATCGGGTGGTCGACAATCGTTCGCAGGACCTGTTTTGTGCCGCGATGGCTGCTGCGGGTTATCCGTGTGAAGGTAATAAACCACGGGTGATCGACGGCGCGCGTCACGAGATCCTGTTTGAAAAAGATGAGATGCGTGCCGAAGCACTCAATGCAGTGGTCGACTTTTTTTCATCGCATCACTGACGTTATTTATCCGACCGGTAAAAACCGGCAGAACCAGATACCCGAGGTTTTCATGTATCACATCGTTGCATCCGATCTGGATGGCACGCTGCTTTCTCCCGAACATCGCCTGACCCCTTTTGCACGTGAAACGCTGCAGCAGCTGGTCGCTAAGGATATTCACTTTGTCTTCGCCACCGGTCGTCATCATATCGATGTCGGACAGATGCGCGACAGCCTGGCGATTCCGGCCTATATGATTACCTCAAACGGTGCGCGCGTGCACAATGCAGAGGGCGAGCTGGTGTTCAGTCATAATCTGGATGAGGATATCGCCAGCGACCTGTTTGGCCTGCAATATCATCACAGCGATATTCTGACCCACGTTTACCGCGACGATGAGTGGTTTGTCAGCCGTTCAAGTCCGGCTGAGCAGGACTATTTCCGCGAGTCCGTGTTCAACTATCAGGTCTACGAGCCAGGTCTGCTGCCAACCAGCAACATCAGCAAGGTCTTTTTCACCTGCGAAAACCCTGAGCATCTGATCCCCATGGAGCAGGCAATTGAAGCGCGCTGGGGCGATCGGGTTAACGTCAGTTTCTCGCTGCCAACCTGTCTGGAAGTCATGGCGGGCGGCGTGTCGAAAGGCCATGCGCTGGAAGCGGTTGCGAAAACGCTGGGCCATTCACTGGAAAGCTGCATTGCCTTCGGCGACGGTATGAATGATGTGGAGATGCTGAGCATGGCAGGTAAGGGCTATATCATGCAGAACGCCCATCAACGGTTGAAAGATACGCTGCCGGAGCTGGATGTGATCGGTTCAAATGCTGATGATGCGGTGCCGCAGACGTTGCGCACGCTCTATCTGGCTTAAGCCGTTAGCGTAAAAAGGGCCGGTATCCGGCCCTTTTTTATTGCCGTCAGGCAGGGGTCTTTTTGTGTTTGTGTTCGCTGACCATGGTCAGTAACAGCAGAATAACCGCCAGCACACAGCCCGCAATCATCACCATGAAGCCGCCATCCCAGCCGAAGTAATCGACGGTGTAACCGACAATGGCGCTGGCCGCGACCGAACCGCCGAGATAGCCGAACAGGCCGGTGAAGCCCGCCGCTGTCCCCGCCGCTTTTTTCGGTGCCAGTTCCAGCGCATGCAGACCAATCAGCATCACCGGACCGTAGATCAGGAAGCCAATCACGATCATGCAGGCCATGTCGACGCCAGGATTGCCCGCGGGGTTGAGCCAGTAGATCACGGTCGCGATGGTCACCAGCGTCATAAAGAACACCCCGGTCGCACCGCGATTACCGCGAAACACTTTGTCCGACATCCAGCCACACAGCAGCGTTCCCGGAATCCCCGCATATTCATAGAGGAAGTAGGCCCACGACGACTTATCCAGCGTGAAATGTTTGACTTCGCGCAGGTAGGTTGGTGACCAGTCGAGGATGCCGTAGCGCAGCAGATAGACAAACACGTTGGCCAGCGCGATGTACCACAGCAGCTTGTTC
Organism: Pantoea sp. XY16; assembly: GCF_025153065.1. Classification (NCBI taxonomy): domain Bacteria; kingdom Pseudomonadati; phylum Pseudomonadota; class Gammaproteobacteria; order Enterobacterales; family Erwiniaceae; genus Pantoea; species Pantoea sp. XY16. The sequence continues at coordinate 49,196 of NZ_JANZNP010000019.1, forward strand.
GGCAGCACATACTTCATGAAGATCTGTTTTGCCGTCAGCTCCTCTTCGTGACTGGCATCGTAGTCGGGCGGATAGTCGTTTTTGTACTCTTCAATCGGTGGCAGACCACAGGATTGCGGCGTGTCGCGCATTAGCGCAAAGGCCAGAATCGCAATGGCAATCGCGCCAAACGCGGGCATGTAAAGTGCCGCTTTCCAGTCGTTGAACCACGCCATACCGAGCAGGAACAGCAGAGGCGGAATACCGCCGCCCACGTTATGCGCACAGTTCCAGACCGAGACAATCCTTCCTCGCTCCTTCTGCGACCACCAGTGAACCATGGTTCGTCCACACGGAGGCCAGCCCATGCCCTGGAACCAGCCGCAGATAAACAGCAGCACAAACATCACCATGATGCTGGAGGTCGCCCAGGGGACGAATCCCATGATCAGCATCACAGCTGCGGCGAGAATCAGGCCTGCCGGTAAGAAGACGCGCGGGTTTGAGCGGTCAGAGACCGATCCCATGATGAATTTTGAAAAGCCGTAGGCAATGGAGATGCCGGACAGGGCAAAACCGAGATCGCCACGTGAAAAACCCTGCTCCACCAGATAGGGCATGGCGAGTGCGAAGTTTTTTCTGACCAGATAGTAGGCGGCGTAACCAAAGAAGATCCCGATGAAAATTTGCCAGCGCAGACGACGGTAGAGCGGATCAACGTGATCCTCCGCCACCTGAGGCTGACGTGGTGCAGGTTTAAAAATGCTCAGCATCAGTGAGGCCCTCCAGGGCACATTATGGTTTTTAATTCCCGGCAGGTTGGAGCAGGAAAGTGCAGAACAAAATGGATGCATAATGTTCCATTTCGCGCAAAGAATAGTGTTAGTTGCGCAACGTTACTGTGATGAATGACACATTTGTTACAGTTTTATTACAATGAGGAGCGGAAGCGATCATCTGATGGATCATTTCGCGCATTTTATGTGGCTGAAAACCTATTCTTTCGACTTTTATGTCAGGAAGTGTAAGCAGGCTGTCCGGGAGGCTTTTTAATTGCCTGGTTTATAATCAGATGTCAACCAGATTTCACAGCCTGACGGCGGCACATTGTTTACACTGACGGCCTGTTAATTTCGGGGTCGTCGCCGTGTTTTTATTGATTATTACCACCATTCTGTGGGCATTTTCGTTCAGCCTGATTGGCGAATATCTCGCTGGCCAGGTGGATAGCTGGTTCTCTGTGCTGATGCGGCTGGCGCTGGCTGCGCTGGTGTTTTTGCCTTTCCTGCGCTGGCGTGGTCATCGCCTTTCAACGCTGCTGCTTTATATGCTGGTGGGGATGCTGCAACTGGGGGTGATGTATCTGCTGAGCTTCGAAGCCTATCTCTACCTTAGCGTGTCAGAATTCCTGCTGTTTACGGTGATGACGCCGCTTTATGTGACGCTGATTTACGATCTGATCAGCCGTCGTCCACTGCGCATCGGCTATATCTTCAGTGCACTGCTGGCGGTGGCAGGTGCGGCCATTATTCGCTATGACAAAGTCAGCGATCATTTCTGGTTTGGTTTGCTGTTAGTGCAACTGGCAAACATCTGCTTTGCGGCGGGAATGGTGGGCTATAAGCGTCTGCAGGAGACCCGCCCGATGCCGCAGCACACGGCCTTCTCCTGGTTCTACCTGGGGGCGGTGTTGATTGCGGTGATCGCCTGGTGTGCCTGGGGCAATCCGCAGAAATTGCCGACCACCTCATTGCAGTGGGGCATTCTGGTCTGGCTGGGCATTGCGGCTTCCGGTCTTGGCTATTTTATGTGGAATTATGGTGCGACCCAGGTTGATGCCGGTACGCTGGGCATTATGAATAACATGCACGTGCCTGCCGGACTGCTGGTGAATCTGGCTATCTGGCAGGAGAAACCACACTGGCCGAGCTTTATTGCGGGCGCGCTGGTGATTCTTGCCTCGCTGTGGGTCCATAAGCGCTGGGTGGTGGGGCGCGGTGACCTGTCATAAACAGGGCTGTTGCATGGGTGCGGCATCCCGAGCTGGCGCGTCCGATCGCGAAGGAATCTCACATCCCTGTGGATCGGCCGGGCCATTCCTGGCCCGGACGCTTCGCTCTTCAGACGCGCCAGCCCTGGAGACTTAACAGCATCATCGCAGTAGAACCAGGGGCTCAGAGCGAATATGAAGGAGGGGATGGGTCGCTGAAACGTAGAGCATTCGCGATGGAGCTGGCGTATGCGATCGCGAAGGAATCTTACAGGATGGTTCAGAAATGCCCCCGGCGCTTTTTCCCCCTGCGACGAACGCTCCACCGATGACCCGCTTTCACTCCCCAGAGCTGGCCTGGTGTTGCTGATTAAAAAGCCATGAAGAAGCTTGAGGGAAGAGGTGGCGCAACTGAGGAGCAAAGCGTCCGAGCCAGGGATGGAGAGGCCGTGCTGCATGGATGCAGGCTTTCTTTGCGATCAGATGCGCCACTTCTGACCACGCAGGTACCCGAAGCGATCAGCCACAGACGTTAAGCAGGCTTCTCACTCTTAGGGCGCTGAATCATCGCCAGCCCTTTCAGGAAGTTACGCAGAATCTGATCGCCGCATTCGCGGTAGTTCTTATGATCAGGTTTGCGGAAAATCGCACCAATCTCAGCCTGTGAAACGGTAAAATTCACGCGCTTCAGTACATCAGGAATGTCGGTGGTTTTCAGATCAAAAGCGATACGCAGCTTTCTCATGAAGATGTTATTGGTCATCTTGCGCTCAATCGACGGCGCGGGCGCATCTTCACTTTTGCCGCGACGGTAGAAGATCAGGCCATTCAGAAAATAACCCATCAGCACATCGGGGCAGGGACGGAACGCAGCATCGTCATCTTTTTTCAGCCACGCCTGAATATCCGCCAGCGGCACGTCACATTGTGCCAGCGCAAAAATCTCCACCATTTTGGCATCGCTCAGGTTGAGCATGTAGCGCACGCTGCGCAGAATATCATTGTTAGTCATGGTGAGATCTTCTCATGGTCAGTCGACAGGCTGCGCATTATAGGGGATTTTGCCCGCGTTCGCGCAGGTTTGTGTCCGTCGGATTACCGCTGTAACACGGCACCAGGCCGCGCGGCGTCACGCACAAACGGCAGATGCTCACAGGCGTGCTGTCGGGCAAAGCGGATAAAGGCTTCCAGCACCGGCTGACGCTGTTCTCCTTCGCGTACGGCTGCATAAAGACGGCTCCAAAGTCCATCACCTAGTGTGCGCGTGACGACCAGACCCTGCTTCTCAAAACTCTCTACCACCCAGTGCGGCAGTGCGGCAATCCCCATCCGTGCCGACACCATCTGAATCATCAGCAGGGTATTATCCACACTTTTCAGGGCCGGGCTGACGCCAGCGGGCTGCAGGAAGTGACGCCAGATATCCAGACGCTGACGCTGCACCGGATAGATCATCAGCACTTCATCGGCTAAATCTTCCGGCGAAATCTGCTCAACCTGGGCCAGCGGGTGATCCGTCGCCAGTACCAGCCGTACTTCATAATCAAACATCGGTGAGTAGAACAGGCCCGAGCGCGCCAGAATGTCGGAGGTCAGCACCACATCCAGCTCACCCTGCTGCAGAGCAGGCTGCGGATCAAAGGTCACGCCCGATTTAAAATCCATCACCACCTGCGGCCAGCTCTGACGGAATTTATCCAGCGCCGGGGTCAGCCACTGAATGCAGCTGTGACACTCAATCGCCACCCGCAGCGTGGTCTGATGCGGCTCATGGCAGGCCTGCAACGCCTGCTGAATCTGCGGCAGCACCTGCTCTGCCAGCTGCAGCAGAATATCGCCCTGCGGCGTAAAGCGCAGTGGCTGACTTTTACGGACGAACAGGCGGAATCCCAGCCGCTGCTCCAGATCGCTGAACTGGTGAGACAACGCCGACTGCGTCTGATGAAGCTGGGCTGCCGCCGCCGCCAGCGATCCCGTATTGCGCAGAGCCTGAAGCGTCCGCAGGTGCTTGAGTTCGATCATGAGAGTCCTTCACATCGAAAATGAACATATTGCGCTTGAGCAACATACAGTACCCGCAGAGTATAGCAGTGTAAACATCTGGACGGCTAAACATCTTTGGCTGCCCATTTAAGCCAAAGTGAAAGATTATCTGGAGAACAGCACATGACTATCCTCAACCATACCCTCGGCTTTCCCCGAATTGGCCTGCGCCGTGAACTGAAAAAAGCACTGGAGCGTTACTGGGCAGGCGACAGCACGCAGCAGGCCTTACTGGAGACGGGCCGCGAGCTGCGTGCGCGACACTGGCAACAACAGAAAGAGGCGGGCGTCGATCTGCTGCCGGTCGGCGATTTTGCCTGGTATGATCATGTGCTGACTACCAGCCTGCTGCTGGGCAACATACCCACGCGTCATCAGAACAAAGAGGGGACCGTTGATCTCGACACGCTGTTTCGTCTGGGGCGCGGTCGTGCGCCGACTGGCGAGCCTGCGGCGGCGGCAGAAATGACGAAATGGTTTAACACCAACTATCACTACATGGTGCCGGAATTTACTCAGGACCAGACCTTTAAACTTACCTGGACTCAGCTGCTGGATGAGGTGGATGAGGCGCTGGCGCTGGGCCACAACATCAAACCGGTGCTGCTGGGACCGGTGACGTATCTGTGGCTGGGTAAAGTTAAAGGTGAGCCCTTTGAACGTCTGTCGCTGCTGGAAAGGATTCTGCCGGTTTACCAGCAGGTGCTGGCAGAACTGGCGAAGCGCGGGATCGAATGGGTACAGATTGATGAACCCGCCCTGGCACTGGAGCTGCCGCAGACGTGGCGCGAAGCCTTCCAGCCGACGTATGACGCGCTGCAGGGTAACAGTAAGCTGCTGCTGACCACCTATTTTGACAGTATCGGACAGAACATTGATGTGATTCGTGCGCTGCCGGTGCAGGGCCTGCATATCGATCTGGTTCATGGCCGCGATGATATTGAGCAGCTGAATCAGCAACTGCCCGCCAGCTGGCTGCTGTCGCTTGGCGTGATCAACGGACGTAACGTCTGGCGTGCCGATCTGAGCCGCTGGTTCAGTCGCCTGCAACCGCTGACCAGAGCGCGTGAACAGGTGTGGATTGGCTCCTCCTGCTCGCTGCTGCACAGTCCGATCGATCTCGGCGTCGAGACCCGGCTGGATGATGAAGTCAAAAGCTGGTTCGCCTTTGCGCTGCAAAAATGTACAGAGCTCTCGCTGCTGAGTCAGGCACTCAACACGAATGATCCCGCCTCGCTGGAGGCCTGGAGCGCACCGGTGCGCGCCCGTGCTTATTCCCGCCGTGTGCATAATGCCGCGGTAGGCCAGCGTCTTCAGGCCATTACGCCACAGCACAGTCAACGTCTGAGCGCCTACCCGGTGCGGGCACTTCTGCAGCGTCAGCGTTTCAATCTGCCCGCCTGGCCCACCACGACGATCGGTTCTTTTCCACAGACCACTGAAATTCGCGGCCTGCGCCTCGATTTTAAGCAGGGCCGTCTCGACAGTAATCATTACCGCACCGGCATCGCGGAGCATATTAAACAGGCGATCATCGAACAGGAGCGGCTGGGACTGGATGTCCTGGTTCACGGTGAAGCAGAACGTAACGACATGGTTGAGTACTTCGGCGAGCATCTGGAGGGATTTGTCTTTACCCAGAATGGCTGGGTACAGAGCTACGGTTCCCGCTGTGTGAAACCGCCTGTGATCATCGGCGATGTCAGTCGCCCAGAGGCGATTACCGTCGAGTGGGCCCGATATGCTCAGTCGCTGACTGACAAGCCGGTAAAAGGAATGCTGACCGGCCCGGTGACGATTCTCTGCTGGTCATTCCCGCGTGAAGATGTGCCACGGGAAACTATCGCAAAGCAGATCGCGCTGGCGCTGCGTGACGAAGTGGAAGACCTGGAGAAAGCAGGCATTGGTATTATTCAGATCGATGAGCCTGCACTGCGTGAAGGTCTGCCACTGCATCAGTCTGAGTGGGCAGACTATCTGAACTGGGCAGTGGAGGCGTTCCGGCTGAATGCGGCGGTGGCGCGGGATGAAACCCAGATTCATACGCATATGTGTTACTGCGAGTTCAACGACATTATGGACGCCATCGCTGCGCTGGATGCTGATGTGATCACGATTGAAACCTCACGGTCTGACATGGACTTACTGGAGTCGTTCGAACACTTCGACTACCCGAATGAAATCGGCCCCGGCGTCTATGACATTCACTCGCCTAATGTCCCCAGCGTGGCGTGGATAGAGGCGCTGTTGCTGAAGGCGGCGAAACGGATTCCGGAAGCGCGTCTATGGGTAAACCCGGACTGCGGTCTGAAAACGCGTGGCTGGACGGAAACACGTCAGGCGCTGGCCAATATGGTGACGGCGGCAAAGAAATTGCGTGGTGAGACGGCGTAGGAATGGGACCGGATGGCAATAAACAGGGGCGCCGAAGCGCCCCTGTTTATTTATTTTGATGCCACGCCATACTGCCTGAACCAGGCCAGCATCCGCTGCCAGCCATCATTGGCTGATTCAGCATGATAGCTTGCACGATAGTCAGCATTAAAGGCATGGCCCGCTTCGGGATAGACGATGATCTCGGCGGTTGCATTGGCGGCATGGAGTGCCTGACGCATCTGCTCGACGCTCTCCAGCGGGATACCCTCATCCTGGCCACCATACAAACCTAATACTGGCGCATTCAGGTCGATCGCAATATCAATAGGATGCTTCTGCTGCTTCAGCGTGCGCTCGCCGGTCAGTCGCCCATACCAGGCAACCGCGGCGCGTAGCTGTGGGTTATGCGCGGCGTAGAGCCAGCTGATGCGGCCACCCCAGCAAAAACCGGTGATGCCCATGCGACGGATATCGCCGCCGTTGCGTGCCGCCCAGTTAGCGGCATGATCGAGATCGGCCAGCACCTGGGTGTCAGGCACTTTGCTGACCAGCTCGCTGAACAGCGTCGGGATATCGTTATACTCAGTCGGGTCGCCTTCGCGGAAATAGAGCTCAGGCGCAATCGCCAGATAGCCTTCCAGCGCCAGACGGCGGCAGATGTCCCGGATGTGCTCATGGACACCAAAGATCTCCTGCACCACCAGCACCACAGGCAATGGGCCTTCCGCTGAGTGCGGTTTTGCAAAAAATGCCGGCATGTTTTCGCCCTGGCTGGGCACTGAGGTTTCACCTGAGTGAATGGCCGGGCTTTCGGTAATAATGGTGGTAGAGGCGGTGGGCTGCACGGCAGGGGCAAAGCCGCCCGTCGCCGGTTTTTGTGCCATATTGTCACTGGGTTTCATTATTCTCTCCGTGCAAGCATTTACGCAATCACGTAACTATAGCCTGGCCGTAAAGCGTCTGCGTCCAGGTGTCGGTTAACACAATCAACAGCGAATAAAATCATCCACCTCTTTAACATTGCGCCGACCCTGACACAGCCTCGCTGAGGGCTATCCGGATGAATAAGACGTAATTATGTGATTAAAATCACATTTTATGTTCCGGGAAATGTAACTTTCATTTTCTTAAGTGAATTTTGTCACATATTTATCGGGCGTGCTGGCGTAGAGTGGCGCGCTACCTTCCCTTAACAGGAGTCTGAAAATGACACAGTCTGACGTTTTCCATCTTGGCCTGACAAAAGCCGATCTGCAGGGCGCGACCCTGGCGATTGTGCCGGGTGACCCGGAGCGTGTGAAGAAAATTGCCGGACTGATGGAAGATGCCACGCATCTCGCCTCACATCGTGAATTTACCTCCTGGCTGGCTAAACTTGATGGCAAGCCGGTCATTGTCTGCTCAACGGGCATCGGCGGTCCTTCTACATCGATTGCGGTCGAAGAGCTGGCGCAGCTTGGCGTGCGTACCTTCCTGCGAGTCGGTACCACAGGTGCTATCCAGCCACACATTAACGTCGGCGATGTGCTGGTGACCACCGCGTCCGTTCGCCTGGACGGAGCAAGCCTGCATTTTGCCCCGATGGAATTCCCGGCTGTCGCTGACTTCGCCTGCACCACCGCACTGGTTGCCGCCGCTGAAGCCTGTGGCGCGAAAACCCACATTGGCATCACCGCCTCTTCTGACACCTTCTATCCGGGCCAGGAGCGCTACGACACTGTTTCAGGCCGTGTCGTCAGTCGTTTCAAAGGATCGATGAAAGAGTGGCAGGAGATGGGCGTGCTTAACTATGAGATGGAATCTGCAACGCTGTTAACCATGTGCGCCAGCCAGGGTCTGCGGGCCGGCATGGTCGCGGGCGTGATTGTGAACCGTACTCAGAAAGAGATTCCGGATGCGGTCACCATGAAGCAGACAGAAAGTGACGCAGTGAAGATTGTGGTCGAAGCGGCGCGTCGTTTATTATAATGACCGCGTCGGGCAACAGGTTTTTTGTCCAGACTCAAAACCTGTTGCCGGTAGTTAACGGCGCGTAACATCAGTGAAACCTGAGAGTGTTTATGCGCAATACGATTCCTGTCCGACGTCCTGTCCCTGGCGCTAATCCTGCGGCAATCAATGCCCGTCTGGAACGCAGCGCCGAACGTTTTCGCGCCGCCATGCAGCAGGGTAACCACGCGCTGGCTGCTCAGTGCTGCGAAGAAGTCCTGCGCTCCATGCCCAATCAGATGCAGGTGCTGAGCGACTACGCGCTCTGCCTGCTGCGTCTGGGTCAGTACAATAAATCGTACAAAATCTACCAGAAGATTTATCAGTCACCGCCCGCTGTGCAGGCTACCGCCTCTGAAACCTGGCTGGATGGCTTAACCGAAGTGTGCGGCTGGCTGGGTAAAAAGGAAGAGGTGGCACGTTTTGGTCTGACATCGCTAATGCGCTCTGATGCGCGTTTCAGTCAGGGACAGCGTGCCGCGTTTCCTGCTCCGCAACCTGAGCCTGTCGATCTCAGCCAGCCACATCAGAATGTCATCGCCTTCTGCCTGTATGGCGATCAGCCGCGCTACTGTGAAACCTTAATCAAAAACGTTGAAGTGGCGCCTGAACTCTATCCCGGCTGGGTCTGCCGCATCTATCTCGATGACAGCGTGCCGCAGCATGTCTGGCAGCGCCTTGACCAGCCGCACGTCCAGCTGATCGATATGTCCCACGAGAAAACCCTGTTTCCGACCCTGTGGCGTTTTCTGGTGCTCGACGATCCTGACGTGAAGCGTTTTATCGTGCGCGATGCCGACTCGCTGCTTTCAGAGCGCGAAGCGGCGGCGGTTAACGCCTGGCTGGCATCGCCTTACTGGTTCCACCATATGCGTGACTACTTCTCCCATACCGAACTGCTGCTGGCAGGGATGTGGGGCGGCTGTCACGGTGTTTTCCGGAATGTGGAGCAGGCGATGCGTGATTTCATTGCACAGTATCAGGGCAGCCAGCGCTTCACCGATCAATATTTCCTCAAAGTGGCGTTATGGCCCACAGTGCGTGAAAGCCTCCTGAGCCATGATGAACTGTTCAACTTTCATCAGGCCCAGGCGTGGCCTGATCATGCGCCCGTGCGCTGGCAGACGCCGCATTTCCACGTAGGCAGCAATGCCGGCTTTGCCAGTATGACCGGTAAATCCAGCGCTCCTGAAGGGAGCAGACAGCGCGTCGCGATCACTTCTGGCGAGACAACCTGGCATTATCTGGCGCAGGTCAAAAACGGCGAGTGGCTTTTGCCGATGCCATTCTTCCTGATTGATGAGTGGCAGGCTGGAAAGCTGACGGTAGCGGCCCTGTAAGGCGCTGAATGCCGGTAAATTTATCTGGACATTCATACAGTGCGACTCTACCTTTTTCCTCAGCAGCCTGAGTCGCGGGGAAATCATGGATCAGCACATCATTATCAGCGCCTGTCTGGCGCTTGCCGGGTTGGGGATTGGCTGGATGCTGGCACAGTTACGTGCCGGCCATCAGGTCGCCAGTTTTCAGACCGAGCGCCGTCTGCAGGAAGAGGCGCAACAGCGCCAGCAGCAGCAGATCGAACAGCTTCAGCAGCAGACGCAGCAGCGTGAGCAGGAACTGCGTCAGCTTCATGGCGCGCTGAGCGGGGCCAATGAGCGCCTGCAACAGCTCGATTACTGGCGCAATGAAAGCGAACAGCTTAATCGTGAACTGCGCAATCAGCTGGAGGTTAACAGCGCACAGGAAGCGGAGCTGCGCGAAGTGACCATCCGCCTTGAAGAGACACGTTTCGCGGCTGAAGAGAAACAGCGCCTGCTGACCAACAGCGAACAACGCCTCAGCGCCCAGTTTGAAAACCTCGCCAACCGTATTTTCGAAAACAGCGGCCGTCGTGTCGATGAACAGAACCGTCAGAGTCTGGACGGGCTGATTGGCCCGCTGCGTGAACAGCTGGATGGCTTTCGCCGTCAGGTGCATGAAAGCTTTGGGGCAGAAGCGCGTGAACGGCACACCCTGACTCATGAAATCCGGCAGTTACAGCAGCTGAATGCGCAGATGGCACAGGAGGCGCTTAACCTGACCAAAGCGCTCAAGGGCGACAATAAAATCCAGGGTAACTGGGGTGAAGTGGTGCTGAGCCGTGTACTGGAGGCCTCCGGGCTGCGTGAAGGCTACGAATATGAAACTCAGGTCAGCATCCAGTCAGAACAGCAGGGCCGGATGCAACCGGATGTCATTGTGCGTCTGCCGCAGGGCAAAGATGTCGTGGTGGACGCCAAAATGACGCTGGTGGCCTATGAACGCTACTTCAATGCGGATGATGAGATCGAACGTGAGCAGGCGATCCAGGAGCATGTCAGCGCCATGCGGGCGCACATTCGCCTGCTGGGACGAAAAGATTATCAACAATTGCCCGGTTTACGGTCGCTGGATTATGTGTTGATGTTCATTCCGGTCGAGCCGGCCTTTTTGCTGGCGATTGACCGCCAGCCTGAGCTGATTGGCGAGGCGCTGCAGCAGAACATTATGCTGGTCAGTCCCACCACGCTGCTGGTGGCGCTGCGTACTATTAACAATCTCTGGCGCTATGAGCATCAGAGCCGTAATGCGCAGCGTATTGCTGACCGGGCTACGCGCCTCTATGACAAGATGCGACTGTTTGTCGATGACATGAGCGGCATTGGTCACAGCCTGGATAAGGCGCAGAACAGCTATCGCGAGGCGATGAAAAAGCTGGCAGAAGGGCGCGGCAACCTGATTGCGCAGACGGAAGGATTTCGTGCGCTGGGCGTTGAGATCAAACGACCCATTAATCCTCAGCTGGCCGAACGGGCCATGCCGGAAAACCGGGCCGCTGACGATGCAGATGACGACAGGGATGCGGATGAGAGTGAGAGGCGTGTGAGGCGCCTCCACGAATAGTATGGGCGCAGCGTGCCTGACTTCCGTGACTCTGATACACTTCGGGAAGTATTGTTTGTGGAGCAGGTAAAACCGATGGCAGATGAATCACAGCAGGAAACTACCCATTTTGGCTTTCAGACGGTCGCCAAAAGCGAAAAAGCTGACAAAGTCGCGGATGTATTTCACTCCGTAGCAGCAAAATATGACCTGATGAACGATTTGATGTCGTTTGGCGTCCATCGTATCTGGAAGCGTTTTACCATTGACAGCAGCGGCGTACGTCGCGGTCAGCGCGTGTTAGATCTGGCGGGGGGTACCGGCGATCTCACCGCCAAATTCTCTCGCCTGGTGGGCGAAACCGGTCAGGTTGTCCTGGCGGATATCAACAGCTCCATGCTGAAGATGGGCCGCGAGAAACTGCGCAATCAGGGCGTGGTGGGCAACGTAAGTTACGTCCAGGCCAACGCAGAAGCTCTGCCTTTCCCTGATAACTATTTCGACTGCATCACTATCTCCTTTGGTCTGCGCAACGTTACGGAAAAAGAGAAGGCGCTGGCCTCCATGTTCCGTGTCCTTAAGCCGGGCGGACGCCTGCTGGTGCTGGAGTTCTCTAAGCCTGTTCTGGATCCGCTGAGCAAAGCGTATGACGCCTACTCGTTCCACATTCTGCCGCGCATCGGACAGCTGGTGGCGCAGGATGCAGAGAGCTATCGCTATCTGGCCGAATCAATCCGCATGCATCCCGATCAGGAGACCCTGAAAGCGATGATGAACGATGTCGGTTTTGAAAATACCACTTACTCCAATATGACCGGCGGCATTGTTGCGTTGCATCGTGGATTTAAGTTCTGAGTGAGATGGTAATGAACCTGACGCCCTTGATTACCGCAGGACTGGAAACGGCGCTGAACCGTATTCTCTATCGCGATCGTGGCCTGAAAGCGGCGCGGCAACGCCTGAATGGCAAAGTGCTGACGCTGCGCCTGAGTGAGTTTTCGCATCCGCTGGTGCTGGTTTTCAGTGAGCAGCGACTGGACGTACTCGCGGACTGGCAGGATCGCAGTGACTGCACGGTGATTACTTCGCTGAAAACGCTGCCAAAGCTGCGCGATCGCCAGCAGCTGACGCCGCTCATCCGCAGCGGTGAGCTGCAGGTTGAAGGTGACCTGCAGGTGGTGCAGCAGTTCTCTGCGCTAATGGATCTGGCTGAGCTGGATCCGGCAGAATATCTGGCTCCCTGGGTCGGTGATATCGCCGCTCAGGGTATCAGTCAGCGCTCACAACAGGCATTTCGCTTTTTCAAAGGTGAAGTGCAGCGTCGCCAGGATTATCTCGGACAGGCCATTACCGAAGAGTGGCGTGTTGCGCCTGGCTCGCTGGAGTTAGCCTGGTTTTCTGAGGAGGTCGACGCGATGGAACGTTCGCTTGAGGCGCTTGATGCGCGTCTGGCGCAGCTGGAGGCAAAATGAGTTTTGGAGAGATCCGCCGTTTATATCTGATCATGAAGGTCTTTCTGACCTATGGCCTTGATGAACTGATTCCTCAGACACGCCTCACTTTCCTGTTTCGCCTGTGGCGTCGTTCGGTTTTCTGGATCCCGAATCTGCATCAGCAGGAACTGATCGGTGCACGTATGCGCATGGCGATGGAGCAACTTGGGCCGGTCTGGATCAAGTTTGGCCAGATGCTGTCGACGCGTCGTGATCTTTTCCCGCCGCTGATCGCCGATCAACTGGCGATCCTGCAGGACCGCGTTGCGCCGTTCGATGGCGTCAAAGCCAAAGCGCAGATTGAAGCCTCAATGGGCGCGCCGATTGAAACCTGGTTTGATGATTTTGATATCAAGCCACTGGCATCGGCATCCATTGCGCAGGTACACACCGCCACGCTGAAATCGACCGGTAAGAAAGTGGTCATCAAGGTGATTCGCCCCGATATTTTGCCGGTGATCCGAGCGGACATGAAGCTGATCTATCGGCTGGCACGCTGGGTTCCGCGTCTGCTGCCGGATGGCCGTCGTCTGCGTCCGGTCGAGGTGGTGCGCGATTATGAGAAAACCCTGCTTGATGAACTGAATCTGTTACGCGAAGCCGCTAACGCTATTCAGCTGCGCCGGAACTTTGAAGATAGCCGCATGCTCTATGTGCCGGAAGTCTATTCAGATTACTGTAGCGAAACCATGATGGTGATGGAGCGCATCTACGGCATTCCGATTTCAGACGTTGCCACACTGGAGCGTCATGGCGTGAACATGAAGCTGCTGGCAGAGCGTGGTGTGCAGGTCTTCTTCACCCAGGTCTTCCGCGACAGCTTCTTCCATGCGGATATGCATCCGGGCAACATTTTTGTCAGCTATGAGCATCCTGAAGACCCGCAATATATCGGTATCGACTGCGGTATCGTGGGGTCGCTGAACAAAGAAGATAAGCGTTATCTGGCGGAAAACTTCATCGCTTTCTTCAACCGTGACTACCGTAAGGTCGCAGAGTTGCACGTTGACTCAGGCTGGGTGCCGCCCGATACCAATGTTGAAGATTTCGAGTTTGCGATCCGTACGGTTTGTGAACCGATTTTTGAAAAACCGCTGGCTGAGATCTCCTTCGGCCATGTGCTGCTGAACCTGTTTAACACCGCACGTCGCTTTAATATGGAAGTGCAGCCGCAACTGGTATTACTGCAAAAAACTCTGCTCTATGTGGAAGGTATTGGTCGTCAGCTCTATCCGCAGCTCGACCTGTGGAAGACAGCTAAGCCGTTCCTGGAAGAGTGGATTAAGGATCAGGTCGGTTTGCCCGCTATTATTCGTGCGGTCAAAGAAAAAGCGCCATTCTGGGCTGAAAAGTTACCTGAGTTGCCAGAACTCTTTTACGACAGCATGCGCCAGCACAAACTCTTACGGCACAGCGTCGATAAGTTAGTGGGCGACATGAATGCGCAACGCGTCCGTCACCATCAGGCGCGATACCTGTTTGGTGTCGGTGCAACGTTGCTGTTAAGTGGAACGGCGGTGCTGCTCACCCGACCGGACTGGGACTTCTTCCCGGCGGTACTGATGGCAGCGGGAATCGTCTCCTGGTTAATCGGCTGGCGTAAGACAAACTGATTGTCACGTCTGTTTAAAAAAAGGTAATGTCGCTGGCTAAAGCCCGGTTAAAAAGGGCACTCTGTCCTGCATTACCTTATCGTTTTCACAGAATATTAGAGGCTATCTCATGGGCGGTATCAGTATCTGGCAATTGTTAATCATTGCCGTGATTGTTGTTCTTCTGTTCGGTACCAACAAATTACGTAATCTGGGTTCAGATTTAGGTTCTTCGATTCGTGGCTTCAAAAAAGCCATGAGTGATGAGGATGACAAAAAGGATCAACCGAAAGAGCAGGACGCTGACTTCGCGGCCAAAACACTGGCGGACAAACAGCAAACTTCGGCTAACAAAGAAGACGCCAAGAACGACAAGCAGGTGTAAACCGTGTTCGATATTGGTTTTAGTGAACTGGTATTGGTGTTCGTTATCGGGCTGATTGTTCTCGGCCCGCAACGTTTACCGGTCGCGGTGAAAACCGTGGTCGGCTGGATCAGGGCGATTCGCTCGCTGGCAGCCAATGTACAACATGAACTGGCGCAGGAGCTCAAGCTGCAGGAATTGCAGGAGAGCCTGAAAAAGGTGGAAGAAGCGGGCCGCGGCACGCTCTCCCCTGAGCTGAAAGAGTCGATGGAAGAGCTGCGTAAAACGGCGGATTCAATGAAGCGCTCGGTCAGCCAGAGCATCGACATTGAAAAAGAAGAAGACGAGGCGAACACCATCCATTCGGCTCAGCACAGGCCCGCGCCTCATGCGGCTTCTGCTGCAGTGCCGGCATCTGAGCCTGCTGTCGCTGAGTCTTCGGTGACGCCTGCATCAGCAGCGCATCAGGCCAGTGCCGCGGCACAGAGTCCGTCATCAGCATCAGGCCCGGCGGTGCAACCTTCCGCTGCACCTGCTGCAGTCGCCACGTCTCCGGCACAGGTTTCGTCAGCAGTTTCATCAGCTCCGGCTGTGCAATCCTCTGCCGCGCCCGCCACCGCGGCGAGTGCACCGGCACAGGCACCCGCAGGTGATGCCGCCAGACCGACTGATGCTGCGCGTCATTCCGTACCCTCCTCTTCTGCAAGTGATGAACGATAATGGCCGTTGAAGATACCCAACCGCTCATCAGCCATCTGATTGAGCTGCGTAAGCGCCTGCTGAATTGCATCATCGCCGTACTGGCGATCTTCCTGATGCTGGTTTACTTCGCCAACGACATCTACCAGCTGGTCGCCGCACCGCTGATCAGTCAGATGCCGGTCGGGTCCAGCATGATCGCGACCGATGTGGCCTCACCGTTTTTCACCCCGATTAAGCTGACCATTATTGTATCGGTGTTTCTCGCGGTGCCGGTGATCCTTTATCAGGTCTGGGCCTTTGTCGCCCCTGCGCTCTACCGTCATGAGCGCAGGCTGGTAATGCCGCTGCTCTTTTCCAGCACCTTCCTGTTCTACTTCGGCGTAGCCTTTGCCTATTTCGTGGTCTTCCCGCTGGCATTTGGTTTTTTCACCAAGACCGCACCGATTGGCGTCACCGTCGCAACGGATATCTCTAAGTACCTCGATTTTGTCATGACGCTGTTTATGGCATTTGGCGTGGCGTTTGAAGTGCCGGTAGCGATTGTGTTGCTGTGCTGGACCGGGATCACCAGTCCGGAAGAGTTGAAGAAGAAACGCCCCTATATTCTGGTGGGCGCCTTCGTGGTCGGGATGTTGCTCACACCGCCGGATGTTTTTTCCCAAACTTTGCTCGCTATTCCGATGTACTGCCTGTTTGAAGTCGGCGTATTCTTTTCCCGGTACTACGTGGGTAAAGGCCGACGCTTACAGGATGAGGAAGAGAACACTGACGCCTGATGCTGACAGCCTTACCCGCACTGGCGGGAAGCGTTCACTCCAAACCGCCCTGATGGGCGGTTTTTGTTTATAAACAGTGGGAAATATTATGTTTGATATCGGTGTAAACCTGACCAGCACGCAATTCGCCTCCGACCGGCAAAAGGTGGTTAAACGCGCGCGTGATGCGGGCGTCACCGGCATGCTTATTACCGGCACTAACGCGCTGGAGAGCCAGCAGGCTCAGCGACTGGCTGAAGCTCAACCCGGCTTCTGCTGGTCTACTGCAGGCGTTCACCCTCACCATGCCAGCGAATGGTCCTCGGAAATCGCCAGCACCCTGCGTCGCCTGGCTGAAAAACCGGAAGTGGTGGCTATTGGTGAGTGCGGACTTGATTTCAACCGCAACCTGTCGGCTCATGGGCAGCAGGAGTATGCGTTTGACGCGCAGCTGGCGCTGGCGGCAGAACTCAATATGCCGGTGTTTTTGCACTGCCGTGAAGCCCATGCGCGTTTCACGGCGGTACTTGAACCCTGGTTGCCAAAACTGCCGGGTGCAGTCATCCACTGCTTTACCGGCACGCGTGACGAGCTGGAAGCCTGTCTGGCAATGGGATTATCGGTGGGGATTACGGGCTGGGTTTGCGATGAACGTCGTGGTCTGGAACTGCGCGAGTTGCTGCCACTGATCCCGGCTGACCGCCTGCTGCTGGAAACCGATGCGCCTTATCTGCTGCCGCGCGACATGCGCCCGCGTCCGACCTCACGCCGGAACGAACCCTGCTTTTTACCGCATATTGTGCATCAGGTGGCGACATGGCGCGGCGAGAATACCGAAGAGCTGGCGACCCGCATCGATCAGAATGCGCGGACGTTATTCAGACTGGCTTAAATCTTACGGAACTGCTTATTGTCGACGCTGCGCATTACCTGCTTGTTCAGCAGATTGAGTAACAGAATCGAGCGCGTTTCACCATCCGGCTCGGCAAAAATGGCGCGCAGCCCTTCAAACGTCCCTTCGGTGATGACAACTTCATCGCCGCTTTGCGGTGTCTCAGGGTCAAGCAGGATTTGCGGAACATCGGTTTCCAGCGCTTCGATCACCGCTGACGGCACGGTTGCGGGGGTGGTGCCGAAGCGTACAAAGTGACTGACACCGCGTGTGCTGCTAATCGTCGTGGTGTGAATCGCTTCCGGATCGAATTCGATAAACAGATAATTTGGAAACAGTGGCTCACTCACCGTGGTGCGTTTGCCGCGCACGATCTTTTCCAGAGCGATCATTGGACTGAGGCAATGCACTTCCTGCCGCTCCAGATGCTCCTTCGCGCGCAATAGCTGACCACGTTTGCAATAGAGTAAGTACCAGGATTCCATAACTGCTCCCATTGAATGGACGCTAAGAATAGCAAACCTGCTGCCAGAGTTATAGCGCAGGGGCAGGGTAAAGCGCCCCGCAGCGAAAATAAACTGAGACTTTTCTTAACATGCCGGATAGCAGTAAAAGCATTGATGGGTAATTGACGTCTGCTATTGCTCTGTATCAGACTCGATGACTATCACATCTGCATAAGGATCCTCTGATGGAACTCTTTCTGTTGAGCAATGGCAAGCTGGCGGATGATGCGGCGCTGCTGGGCTATGCGCAGCCACAGCTGCACGCCATGATCGCCCGACGCGCTATCCGAGCGGCGGTACTGATCCCCTACGCAATTATTCGTGGCGACCAGCAGCAGCGTGCTGCCGAGCTCAGTGCTTCTCTTGGAATTCAGGTGGAGCGAGTTCAGGCATTTGCTTCGCCAGCTGACGCGATTGCCCAGGCAGATCTGATTTTGGTCAGCGGTGGCAACACATGGTTTCTGAATCAGATGCTGCATGAACAGGGTCTGATCGGAGTGATTCAGCGCGCGGTGCGGGAGCGGCAGGTACCCTATGTCGGCTGGAGCGCAGGCTGCAACGTGGCAACGCCCTCAATCCGTACCACTAACGATATGCCGGTGCGCAGCAGCGTGGTGTTGCCTGCCCTGGGCCTCTTCCCGGTGCAGATCAATCCCCACTATCTGGATGCCAGCGTCAGCGGCCATATGGGCGAAACCCGCGATGAACGCCTGGCGGAGTTCTGTGCAGTTAACCCTGCCGAGTCGGTCATTGCACTGCGTGAAGGCAGTTTTCTGCACCTGCATGACAACCAGCTGCGTTATCACAGCGTGCGTAACGAAGATTTTAAACTGTTTCACCACGGCGAGCCGATTCAGGGGTATCACGATGCCCGTGCGTTACAACCGCTGGTTCCCTTTCAGTGCGTATGAGGCCGCCATATAAACCTCAGCATCTCCATGTAATCAGACCTATAATGGCCGACTCACTCTGGCCGGAAAGCTAAAGCCGCATGAAATATCACGATTTAAGAGACTTTCTCGCGCTGCTCGAACAGCGCGGTGAGTTAAAGCGCATTACCCAGTCGATCGATCCTGAACTGGAAATGACCGAAATTGCCGACCGCACCCTGCGTGCCGGTGGTCCCGCTCTGCTGTTTGAAAACCCGAAAGGGTACGACATGCCGGTGCTGTGCAATCTGTTCGGCACACCAAAGCGCGTGGCCATGGGCATGGGCCAGGAGGAGGTCAGCGCACTGCGCGAAGTGGGTAAACTGCTGGCCTTCCTGAAAGAGCCGGAGCCGCCAAAAGGCTTCCGCGATCTGTTCGATAAGATGCCGCAGTTTAAGCAGGTCCTGAACATGCCGACCAAACGTCTGCGCAATGCACCCTGTCAGGAAGAGGTGTTCAGCGGCGATGAAGTCGATCTGACCCGCATTCCGGTGATGAAGTGCTGGCCTGGCGATGCGGCACCGCTGATTACCTGGGGACTGACCGTGACGCGCGGCCCGCATAAAGAGCGGCAGAATCTGGGCATTTATCGACAGCAGGTGATCGGCAAAAACCGTCTGATTATGCGCTGGCTATCGCACCGTGGTGGCGCGCTCGATTATCTGGAGTGGAAGAAAGCGCACCCGGGTGAGCGTTTTCCGGTCTCGGTGGCGCTGGGTGCCGATCCCGCCACTATTCTCGGTGCCGTCACGCCGGTGCCTGACACGCTGTCAGAATATGCGTTTGCCGGGTTGCTGCGCGGCAATAAAACCGAAGTGGTGAAGTGCCTGTCGAACGATCTCGAAGTGCCGGCCAGTGCTGAAATCGTGCTGGAAGGGTATATCGAAGCGGGCGATATGGCACCAGAAGGACCTTACGGCGATCACACCGGCTACTACAATGAAGTAGATAGCTTCCCGGTGTTTACCGTGACACATATTACGCAGCGTCATAAGCCTATCTATCACTCCACCTACACCGGCCGTCCGCCGGATGAGCCTGCGGTGTTGGGTGTGGCGCTGAATGAAGTGCTGGTGCCAATCCTGGTGAAGCAGTTTCCGGAGATCGTGGACTTCTATCTGCCACCGGAAGGTTGCTCATACCGGCTGGCGGTCGTAACGATTAAAAAGCAGTACGCCGGGCACGCCAAACGTGTCATGTTTGGCGTGTGGTCGTTTTTACGGCAGTTCATGTACACCAAATTTGTTATTGTGTGTGACGATGATGTTAATGCGCGTGACTGGAACGACGTGATCTGGGCCATTACCACGCGTATGGATCCGGCCCGTGATACGGTATTAGTGGAAAATACCCCGATCGATTATCTCGATTTCGCCTCGCCCGTTTCCGGGCTGGGGTCGAAAATGGGGATGGATGCGACCAATAAGTGGCCAGGTGAAACGCAGCGCGAATGGGGTACCCCCATCGTTAAAGATCCGGCGGTCACCGCGCGCATTGATGCTATCTGGGATGAGCTAGGTATTTTTGATCAGCCGCCACAGCGTTGATGGCGAGCACAACCATAAAGACGACCCGACAGAGGGAACGCATGACAACGTTAAGCTGTAAAGTAACTTCAGTTGAGGCGATTACCGACACGGTCTATCGCGTTCGCCTGATCCCTGAAGCGGAATTCAGTTTTCGCGCGGGACAGTATCTGATGGTAGTGATGGATGAGCGCGACAAGCGTCCGTTCTCACTGGCCTCAACGCCGATGGAAAAAGATATCATCGAGCTGCATATCGGCGCGTCCGATCTGAACCTCTATGCCATGGCCGTTATGGATCGCATCCGTAACGATCGCCAGATCACCGTTGATATGCCGCACGGCGATGCCTGGCTGCGCGAAGAGAGCACTAAACCGCTGATCCTGATTGCAGGCGGTACCGGTTTCTCCTATGCCCGTTCCATTCTGCTCACCGCGCTGGCGGAACAGCCAGAGCGCGACATCGCCATTTACTGGGGCGGACGTGAGCTTAAGCACCTGTACGATATGGATGAGCTGGATGCGCTGGCCGTCAAGCATCCGAACCTGAAAGTGATCCCGGTGGTCGAGCAGCCCGAAGCGGGCTGGCAGGGTCGTTCTGGTACGGTACTGACCGCAGTGATGCAGGACTTCAGCACGCTGAGCGAGCATGAGATTTATATCGCCGGACGTTTTGAGATGGCGAAGATTGCCCGCGATCGTTTCTGTGCCGAGCGTGGTGCAGTGGAATCACAGATGTATGGCGATGCGTTTGCCTTTATCTGATAGCTGGTAGCAGACAGAAAAAACCCGCCGATCAACGGCGGGTAAATCTGACAAAGTAAGACTCAACGTATTACAGACGCTCGAATACGGTTGCGATCCCCTGGCCCAGTCCGATGCACATGGTGGCAAGGCCAAAACGGGCATCGCGGCGTTCCATGATGTTCAGTAATGTGGTGCTGATGCGTGCGCCGGAACAGCCCAGCGGATGGCCCAACGCAATCGCGCCGCCATTCAGATTAACCTTCTCATCCATCTGCTCCAGCAAACCTAAGTCCTTGATGCAGGGCAGGGTCTGTGCGGCAAAGGCTTCGTTCAGCTCAAACACGTCGATATCACTGACGCTCAGTCCCGCCCGTTTTAATGCCAGTTTGCTGGCCGGTACCGGTCCGTAGCCCATGATCGACGGATCACAGCCGACCACTGCCATGCTGCGGATACGTGCGCGTGGCGTCAGCCCCAGTTCACGGGCGCGTGATTCACTCATAATCAGCATGGCGGCCGCGCCATCTGACAGGGCCGACGACGTACCCGCTGTGACGGTGCCATTCACAGGATCGAAGGCCGGTTTGAGCGCCGCCAGACCTTCGGCGCTGGTCTCCTCGCGGATCACCTCATCGCAATCATAGCGCTTAAGAATGCCATCGCTGTCGTGACCCCAGGTGGCGACAATCTCCGTTGCGAAGTCCCCACGTCGGGTGGCCTGCCATGCGCGCTGGTGCGAACGCAGGGCAAACGCATCCTGCTGCTCACGGCTGATATGATGCATACGCGCCAGCATCTCGGCAGTTAAGCCCATCATGCCTGCGGCTTTGGCAACGGTGCGGCCCAGGCCAGGATGAAAGTCCACGCCGTGATTCATCGGCACGTGTCCCATATGCTCCACGCCACCAATCAGGCAGCACTGCGCATCGCCGACCATAATAGCGCGGGCCGCATCGTGCAGCGCCTGCATTGACGAACCACACAGCCGGTTAACGGTGGTGGCCGGCACAGAGTGCGGGATTTCGGCCAGCAGCGCAGCGTTACGTGCGATATTAAATCCCTGTTCCAGCGTCTGCTGTACGCAGCCCCAGACAATGTCGTCGAGGGATGTCGGGTTCACCGCCGGGTTACGGCTCAGAATTTCGCGCATCAGGTGCGCAGAGAGATCTTCAGCGCGCACGTTCCGAAAGGCGCCGCCTTTTGAACGTCCCATTGGCGTGCGCACCGCATCAACAATCACCACATTTTCCATCTTCTTGCCCTCAGGCGCTTTTCAGCGCGGCTTCATCAATCGGTTTGGCGGCGGGATACCAGCTTTCATGCTGATGGGCTTTCTGCACCAGCAGCTCAGGCAGGGCATACAGGCCACCAAGCGCGCTGTAGCGCCGGGCCTGATCGACCACATTGCTGTTGCCCAGGGTATCGAGGTAGCGGAAAGCACCACCACGGAACGGTGGGAAACCGAGGCCATAGACCAGTGCCATGTCCGCTTCAGCGGGCGAGGCGATAATCTTCTCTTCCAGGCAGCGCACCACCTCATTCAGCATCGGCAGCATCATGCGGTTCAGAATCTCTTCATCGCTGAAGGCTCGCGCGGGCTGACAAACCTGTTGCAGCAGCGTATCTACCTCCGCATCCGGCACCTTCTTCAGCTTGCCCTTTTTATCCTCTTCCCAGCGCCAGAAGCCTTTGCCATTTTTCTGACCAAAACGACCGGCATCAAACAGCAGATCGATCGCATCGCGATAGTCATGCTTCATACGATCCGGGAAACCATCAGCCATGACGCTTTGCGCGTGGTGTGCGGTATCGATGCCCACCACATCCAGCAGCCATGACGGCCCCATCGGCCAGCCGAACTGTTTTTCCATCACTTTATCAATCTGACGGAAATCAGCGCCGTCGCGCAGCAGCAGGCTGAAAGCCGCGAAGTAGGGGAACAGCACACGATTGACAAAGAAGCCGGGGCAGTCATTCACCACGATGGGTGTTTTGCCCATTTTGCTGGCCCATGCCACGACTTTACTCAGTGTTGCTTCACTGGTTTTCTCGCCACGAATCACTTCAACCAGCGGCATACGCGGCACCGGATTGAAGAAGTGCATGCCACAGAAATTTTCCGGGCGTTGCAGCGCCTGTGCCAGCTGGGTGATAGGAATGGTTGAGGTATTGGAGGCCAGAATCGCATCCTGACGCAGATGCTGTTCGGTTTCCGCCAGCACTTTGGCCTTGATCTGCGGGTTCTCTACTACGGCTTCCACCACCACATCGGCCTGGTCAAAACCGGCGTAATCCAGGGTGGGCTGAATAGTGGCGATCACACTGGCGAGTTTACTGCCGTCGATTTTGCCGCGGTCCAGCAGCTTATTGAGCAGCTTGCTGGCTTCGTTCATCCCCAGGGTTAACGCCTGGGGGTTAATGTCTTTCATTCTTACCGGCACGCCTTTCCAGGCAGACTGGTAGCTGATACCGCCACCCATGATGCCCGCGCCCAGTACGGCTGCCTGAGCCGGTGCGCCGCTTTCGCTGCCGCGCTTTTTCGCCAGACTCTTGACGTACTGGTCGTTGAGGAAGATGCCGACCAGGGCGCGGGCTTCATCAGACTGCGCCAGCGGCACAAACGCCGCGGTTTCAAGTTTCAGCGCATCATCACGGCCAAGACTGGCCGCCGCTTCAATCGTTTTTACGGCCATCAGCGGGGCGGGATAGTGTTTACCTGCCGTCTGCAGCACCATTGCTTTCGCAATCGTGAAGCTCATCGCCGCTTCAATCGGACTGAGTTTCAGCGGTGCCAGTTTCGGTGCCCGGCGCGCCCGCCAGCTGCCATCAGTAGCGGCGGCTTTGAGCATCGCGATCCCCGCCTCGCGCAGTTTCTCGCGCGACACCACCGCATCGACCAGGCCGAGTTTCAGGGCGGCGTTGCCATCAACATCTTTACCCGCCGCAATAATTTCCAGCGCACTGTCGGCGCCCAGCAGGCGCGGTAGTCGCACGCTGCCCCCAAAGCCGGGCATGATGCCAAGTTTTGTTTCCGGCAGGCCAATACGGGCGTCCGCAGTGGCAATACGCAGATCGGTTGCCAGTACGCATTCACATCCACCGCCCAGCGCATAGCCGTCAATGGCGGCCAGAGTCGGCACCGGTAAATCTTCCAAACGGTTGAAGATGCTGTTGGCGTAGCTCAACCACTGACTCAGCTTTTCGGTGGGTGCATCAAACAGAGAAAGAAACTCGGTGATATCCGCGCCCACAATAAAAGCAGGTTTAGCGGAGCTCAGCAGCAGGCCGCGCAGTTCTGGCTGCTGTTCCAGTACCGCAATCGCCTCGCCCAGACTGGCGACCGTTTGCGTATCGAGCTTATTGACCGAGCCTGTAGCGTCAAAAACCAGCTCGGCGATGCCATCGTCCAGCCAGTGAAGAGTAAGGTTAGCGCCTTGGTAGAGCATGTGCGTCTCCTGAAACCGCGAAAGGTGATCTGGTCATACCAGATGATCGTGAGTGTGGGAGCGATGTTAATTAATTGCAAACGGCTCTTTGCTTATTTGCTAACAAGATCACAGCAGTGCTGACATCGGCATCTGCGCAAGGGGTATGCTAAACTTGCGGCCATTTCGCGACACTGGAGAGACGTCAATGGATTCACTGAAGACCTTGTATCACGCGCATATCGCCACTTTGCAACAACGGGCGCAGCAGGTGCTGGCACGCAACAAACTGGATGCGATGCTGATCCATTCCGGTGAGTTATTGACGGTGTTTCTGGATGATCACACCTATCCGTTCAAGGTGAATCCACAGTTCAAGGCCTGGGTGCCGGTGACGCAGGTGCCTAACTGCTGGCTGTGGATTGACGGGGTGAACAAACCGAAACTGTGGTTCTACTCTCCGGTGGATTACTGGCATAACGTCGAACCGCTGCCGGATAGTTTCTGGACCGCGGATGTTGAGGTCATTGGCCTGAAAAATGCTGATGAGATTGCGCAACTGCTGCCCGCACAGCGCGATAACGTCGCTTATATCGGCCCGGTCAACGCGCGCGCGGCTCAGCTCGGTATCGCCTCTGGCAATATCAATCCCAAAGCGGTGATCGACTTTCTGCATTTCCATCGCAGCATCAAAACCGATTATGAACTCGCCTGTCTGCGTCAGGCACAGAAGCTGGCAGTAGCTGGCCATCGCGCAGCGAAAGAGGCGTTCGCAGCGGGCTTAAGCGAGTTCGATATCAATCAGGCGTATCTGACCGCAACCGGTCATCGCGACACCGATGTGCCTTACGGCAATATCATCGCGCTGAATGAACACGCTGCCGTGTTGCACTATACCCGGCTGGATCATCAGCCACCGGCGAAACGCCACAGCTTTTTGATTGATGCCGGTGCTGAGTATCTTGGCTATGCCGCCGATTTGACCCGCAGCTATGCGGCGCAGAGTGGTTCGCTCTATGCCAGAATGATTGAGGCAATGAACGCGGAAGAGCTGGCGCTGATCGCTACGCTGAAAGCGGGCGTGCGCTACACCGATTATCATCTTCAGATGCACCAGCGTATTGCGAAGATGTTGCTGAAGTTTGAGCTGGTGCAGGGGATCAGCGAAGAAGCGCTGGTGGCTGAAGATCTGACCGGTCCGTTTATGCCTCATGGCCTGGGGCATCCGCTGGGTCTGCAGGTGCATGACGTGGCTGGCTTTATGCAGGATGATCAGGGCACGCATCTGGCCGCGCCTGCGCAATATCCTTATCTTCGCTGCACCCGCGTGCTGCAACCGGGCATGGTCTTAACCATCGAGCCGGGCTTCTATATTATTGACTCATTACTGGCGCCGTTGCGTGCAGGCCGTTTTAGTCAGTACTTTAACTGGCAGGCCATTGATGCGCTTCGGCCTTATGGCGGGATTCGTATCGAAGACAACGTGATGATCCATGCGCATCGCGTTGAGAACATGACCCGCGATCTGCATCTGGCCTGATGGAGGCCTTTGATATTCCCGCTGTGCCCCTGAGCAGCAGTGAGGAGACGATCAAAAAGAGCCGCTTCATTACACTACTGGCGCACACCGAGGGTGCAGAAGCGGCGCGCGCGTTTGTCCAGCAGGTTAAAAGCGAGCATCCCACTGCCCGGCATCACTGCTGGGCGTGGGTCGCGGGTGCGCCGAATGATTCTCAGCAGCTTGGCTTCTCTGATGATGGTGAACCTTCGGGCACGGCCGGCAAACCGATGCTGGCGCAGCTGATGGGCGCAGATATTGGCGAGATTACCGCCGTGGTGGTGCGTTATTATGGCGGCATCATGCTGGGAACCGGCGGCTTAGTGAAAGCCTATGGCGGTGGGGTCCAGCAGGGGCTTAAGCTGCTGTCACGGCAGCGCAAAGTGCCGATGAAGCTGTTCACACTGCAGTGTGACTATTCACAGCTCAGCGACATAGAACGGCTGGTTCAGCGTTTCGACGGTAAGGTGACCGACAGTCAGTTTCAGGATCGCATTGCATTGACGCTGGCTGTCCCTTACGGACAGATCGACGGATTTAAACAAAATCTGTCAGACTTTAGTCGGGGCGCGTTATCGCTGATCCCGCTCACACCCTGATATTCATCTCTATTATTTAAAGGAACGGCTGAATGCACTTTCGCGCCATTACCCGCATAGTCGGTCTGCTGGTGATCCTCTTTTCAGTGACGATGATTTTGCCCGGCCTGGTCGCATTGATTTATCGCGATGGCGCGGGGCGGGCATTTAGCCAGACCTTTATGATGGCGCTGGTGATCGGCTCGCTGCTGTGGTGGCCGAATCGCAAAAAGAAAACCGAACTCAAACCGCGGGAAGGGTTTCTGATTGTCGTCCTGTTCTGGACGGTGCTGGGCAGCGTAGGGGCGATGCCCTTTATCTTTGCCGAGCAGCCGCATCTTTCGGTAACGGATGCGTTTTTTGAATCTTTCTCTGGCCTGACAACGACCGGTGCCACCACACTAGTGGGACTGGACTCGCTGCCCAAGGCGATCCTCTTCTATCGGCAGATGCTGCAGTGGCTGGGCGGTATGGGGATCATCGTGTTAGCGGTGGCGATACTGCCGATTCTCGGCGTCGGGGGTATGCAGCTCTATCGCGCTGAGATGCCGGGTCCGCTAAAAGATAACAAGATGCGGCCACGTATCGCCGAGACGGCCAAAACACTCTGGCTGATCTACGTCCTGCTGACGGTGGCCTGTGCACTGGCGCTGTGGCTGGCGGGCATGCCCGCGTTTGATGCTATCGGTCACAGCTTCTCAACCATCGCCATTGGCGGCTTCTCTACCCATGACGCCAGCATCGGCTATTTCCATAGTGGCACTATCAATACCATCGTGGCAGTGTTTCTGCTGATCTCAGGCTGTAACTATGGCCTGCACTTTGCCATGTTAAGCGGACGTAATTTACGCGTGTACTGGCGCGACCCGGAATTCCGCATGTTTATTGGCGTTCAGCTGACGCTGGTATTGATCTGCACACTGGTTCTCTGGTTCCACAATGTCTATGAAAGTGGCTGGCAGACGCTGAATCAGGCCTTCTTCCAGGTCGTTTCCATGGCGACAACGGCGGGATTCACGACCGACAGCATCGCACGCTGGCCATTGTTCCTGCCGGTACTGCTGTTGTGCTCCGCCTTTATTGGCGGCTGTGCCGGTTCAACCGGCGGTGGCCTGAAGGTGATTCGCATCCTGCTGTTGTGCAAGCAGGGTAACCGTGAGCTTAAACGTCTGGTTCATCCCAATGCGGTCTATACCATCAAGCTGGGCAATCGGGCGCTACCGGAACGTATCCTTGAAGCCGTCTGGGGATTCTTCTCGGCTTATGCACTGGTGTTCCTGGTCAGCATGCTGGCGATCATCGCCACCGGCGTCGATGACTTCTCGGCTTTTGCTGCCGTTGCCGCGACGCTCAACAACCTCGGGCCGGGCCTGGGGGTAGTGGCTGATAACTTCACTTCAATGAATGACGTGGCAAAATGGATTCTTATTTCTACCATGTTGTTCGGGCGTCTCGAGGTATTTACCTTGCTGGTGCTGTTCACGCCTACTTTCTGGCGTGAATAATTAATAAGGATGCTGACATGAAAGCGCTGATTCTCTATTCCACTCGCGACGGACAAACAAAGAAGATTGCCTCTTCTATTGCTGAGGTGATCCGTCAGCAGCAGCCATGTGATGTACTGGACATCCAGGATGCCACTCTGCCTGACTGGGCACAGTATGATCGCGTGCTGATTGGTGCCTCGATCCGCTACGGCCATTTCCAGCCAGTCGTCGATAAGTTCGTAAAGCTTCACCTTCAGGCGTTGCAGCAGCGTACCAGCGGTTTCTTTTCGGTGAACCTGACGGCGCGTAAACCTGAAAAGCGTTTGCCTGAAACCAACGCCTATACGCAGAAGTTCCTGGCTAACTCTCCGTGGCAGCCCGATTGCTGTGCCGTGTTCGCAGGCGCACTTTATTATCCCCGCTATCGCTGGTTCGATCGCGTCATGATTCAGCTGATTATGCGTATGACCGGTGGTGAGACAGATTCAACGAAAGAAGTGGAATACACGGACTGGCAGCAGGTACGCACTTTTGCCAATGATTTTGCACAGTTACCAGGCAAATCGTAGCGAAATAGCGCGATTTGATGAAAATTACTGCGAACGATAATCTTTTCGCAATAAACACTTGTCAGCCCGCGCGAACTCCCTATAATGCGCCTCCATCGACACGGAACACCGGCAACGGGATGACGGGTTGAGAGGCACAGGAGACTGCGCCGCCGGAGAAAAACTTCTGAAATAGAGGTTGACTCTGCAGGAGGAAAGC
>NZ_JANZNP010000020.1:0-42133 GCF_025153065.1 Pantoea sp. XY16
CTGGAGCGGGAAACGAGACTCGAACTCGCGACCCCGACCTTGGCAAGGTCGTGCTCTACCAACTGAGCTATTCCCGCGCCTTGTACCGATACTAAATTCTTCACCGGTACGGGGTGCGCATTATACGAGAAATCGTTGCTGCTGCAAGCGTCTGAAAGCAAAATTTTTCGCTTTCAGCGCGTTTGCTGATTAAATCAGCAACCTGGTGATTTCATGCGCACCCGTCGTCGATTAAAGCTGCAAAAAGTGTTCGCGGTAGTAGGCCAGCTCCGCCACCGACTCGCGGATATCATCCAGCGCCTGGTGCGTTCCGCCTTTTTTGAAGCCAGGCAGGATCTCCGGTTTCCAGCGGCGAGCCAGCTCTTTCAGGGTACTGACATCCAGATAACGATAGTGGAAGTACGCTTCCAGCTCAGGCATATACTTAAACAGGAAGCGGCGATCCTGCCCGATACTGTTGCCACAGATTGGCGACGTGTTAGCCGGCACCCACTGTTTCAGGAATTCAATGGTCGCCAGTTCGGCTGCGCGATCGTCAATCTGACTTTCCTTCACTCGCGCAACCAGACCACTGTTGGTGTGGGTGCGGACATTCCACTCATCCATCAGCGCCAGCTGCGCATCGGACTGATGGACGGCCATGACCGGCCCTTCCGCCAGAATGTTCAGGTTGGCGTCCGTCACCAGGGTCGCAATCTCAATAATACGATCGTGCGTCGGATCCAGTCCGGTCATCTCAAGATCAATCCAGATCAGATTCTGTTCATTTCCAGTAGCCATGCTGTTTCCTGCGGTTGCGGTAGTCGTCATTCACGATGAATAAGGTGTATCATAGACGTTTTGCCCAGCCGGGCGAAATCTGGCTAACGCTGTGAGGGTGAGTGAGTAAAAATAAACTGTCGAAGGGCCAACAACGCCGCGTAAGCGCTAACCACGATCGCCGTCTCAACCAGCGCAAAGAGCGTCCGGAAGCGGATGACAACCTGTTTGGTGAAGCTGCAGATGGGGTCGTTGTCAGTCGTTTTGGCATGCATGCTGATGTTGAAGATAGTGCAGGCGTCGCCCACCGCTGCAATATCCGCCGGACTATCCGTTCGCTGGTCACGGGCGATCGCGTGCTGTGGCGTCCGGCGACCAGCGGCGGCAAAGGCATAGTTGAAGCAGTGCACGAACGCACCAGCGTATTAACCCGCCCCGATTTTTATGACGGCGTGAAGCCGATGGCGGCGAATATCGACCAGATCATCATCGTCTCTGCAATCCTGCCGGAACTGTCACTGAACATCATCGATCGCTATCTGGTGGCCAGCGAAACGCTGGACATTGAACCCTTACTGGTCCTGAACAAAACCGATTTGCTGGATGACGAAGCGCGCGTCTTAGTCGATCAGCAGATGGATATCTATCGTGATATTGGCTATCGCGTGGTGATGGTCTCCAGCCGGGCGAAAAATGGCCTGGACGATCTGAAAGCGGCCTTAACCGACCGCGTGAGTATCTTTGCCGGTCAGTCTGGCGTCGGCAAATCGAGCCTGCTGAACGCCCTGCTCGGCTTCGATAAAGAAGAGCAGGTCGCGATTCTCACTAAAGAAGTGTCGGATGGCTCAGGCTTAGGCCAGCACACTACAACCGCATCGCGCCTGTATCATTTCCCGCACGGCGGCGACGTGATTGATTCTCCTGGTGTGCGTGAGTTTGGTTTATGGCATCTGGAACCGGAACAGGTTACCCGAGGATTTGTTGAATTCCGCCCTTTCCTGGGCTCTTGCAAATTCCGTGACTGTAAACATGGCAGCGATCCCGGCTGTGCGATTCGTGAAGCGGTCGAACAGGGAAAAATCAACCGATCCCGTTTCGATAACTACCACCGTATTCTGGAGAGCATGGCACAGGTAAAAACGCGTAAAAATTTCCCTGAGGGTGAAAGTTAATCGGTATAACCGCGTCTGAGCGGATAAGTCGCTGCATTTTGCGAAGCAGATTCCGATCATGCGTCCGGACCGTGCAGCGTGCCGGAAATCAGGTATAGTCGCCATCTGAACGGGGCACTGCTACAATCCGCCCCCTTTTTACCATGTCCTGAAATAGCCAGGAGGCTAAGGTGTTTGATCGTTTAAAACTCGGCTTGAATCATATTCTCCCGAAGAAATGGCTGACTGAACTTGCCGGTTGGGGCGCCAGTCGCCGCGGTGGTTGGTTGACCAAACTGGTCATTGACATCTTTGTCTGGTTTTACAAAGTCGACATGGCGGAGGCGCGCAAGCCCGATACCGCCAGTTATCGGACATTTAATGACTTTTTCGTCCGTCCGCTGAAAGACGATGCGCGTCCGGTGGATGCCGATGCCAGCCTGATCGCCCTGCCCGCAGATGGTGCTATCAGCCAGCTCGGCCATATTCATGGCGATCAGATTTTCCAGGCTAAAGGTCATCACTACACCATCGATGCTCTGCTGGCGGGAGATGAGCGGATGGCCGCTCAATTTGTGGATGGTGAGTTCGTCACCACCTATCTGGCTCCGCGCGATTATCACCGCGTGCATATGCCGTGCAACGGTATCCTGCGGGAGATGATTTATGTGCCTGGCGATCTCTATTCAGTCAACCCGCTGACCGCGCGTAATATTCCCAATCTGTTTGCCCGTAACGAGCGCGTCATCTGCTATTTCGAAACGGATATCGGACCGATGGTGCAGATTCTGGTGGGGGCGACGATTGTCGGCAGCATTGAAACCGTCTGGGCGGGCACCATCACCCCACCGCGTG
Organism: Pantoea sp. XY16; assembly: GCF_025153065.1. NCBI lineage: Bacteria > Pseudomonadati > Pseudomonadota > Gammaproteobacteria > Enterobacterales > Erwiniaceae > Pantoea > Pantoea sp. XY16. The sequence continues at coordinate 2,766 of NZ_JANZNP010000020.1, forward strand.
AAGGTGTGATCAAACGCTGGCACTATCCGGCAGCGGATGATGAAGGTGCGGTAGTACTGCTGAAAGGACAGGAAATGGGTCGCTTTAAACTCGGTTCGACGGTCATCAACCTGTTCGCGCCTGGTCGCGTCAAACTGGCTGAAAGTCTGGAAGCAGAAAGCAAAACCCGTCTGGGTCAACCGCTGGCGATTGTGCTGCCGGTTGCAACAGACATTTCCGACGTCATCATCGACTAAATTGAGTGTCCTCTGTGCGTTCGATTCTCCTCCTGCTGCTGAGCCTGTGGCTCAGCAGCCCGGCCTTCGCGGCCAGCCTTCCTGATGCCAGCCAGCTCAAACAGCAGCTGGAAGAGATAAAATCGGCCAAAAGTTCTCCATCCCAGGCGGAACAGATCCAGACGATTGAAGCTGCCTTAAACTTCCTCTCCGAACGCGATGACTCGCTGGAGCGCGCGGCGCAATATCAGCAGGTGATTGATGACTTTCCGCGTCTGGCGCGCGAACTGCGTCAGCAGATCGCCACACTAAGCGACAGCGGAAAAACCGTACGCAGCAACATGAGCAGCGCCGAGCTGGATCAGGAGATTCTGCAGGTCAGCAGCCAGTTGCTGGAAGAGGGTCGTCAGGCACGCCAGGAGCAGGATCGGGCGCGGGAAATCAGCGATTCGTTGTCGCAATTGCCGCAGCAGCAGACTGAAGCGCGCCGGGCGATGACGGAGAGTGAACGCCGGCTGCAGGGCGTCAGCACCAGTTCACCACAGGGCCAGCTGCAACTGGCCGCTCGCCAGGCGGAAAGCGCCGCAAATAAAGCGCTCGTTGATGAACTTGAGCTGGCCCAGCTCTCCGCCAATAACCGTCAGGAACTGGCGCGGATGCGGGCTGAAGTTCACCAGCGTAAAGCGACGCAGCTTGATAACTATCTGCAGGCACTGCGCAACCAGCTCAATGATCAGCGGCAACGTGAAGCGGAAGTCGCTCTCGCCCGCACCGAGCAACTGGCGGAAAATAGCGGCGATCTGCCGCCGGCGATTAGCGATCAGTTTCGGGTTAACCGCGAACTCTCAGTTGCGCTGAATCAGCAGGCGCAGCGTATGGATCTGGTGGCATCGCAGCAGCGGCTGGCCACCAACCAGATTATTCAGGTCCGTCAGGCGCTCTCTACGTTGAGAGAACAGTCGCAGTGGCTGGGCGCCTCTAATCTGTTGGGCGAAGCGCTTCGGGCGCAGGTCGCGCGTCTGCCGGAGATGCCTAAGTCTCAGCAGATTGATAATGAGATGGCACAGCTTCGCGTACAGCGTCTCTATTACGAAGATCTGCTGGAGCGTCAGGAGACGCTGCGCAAAGGACGGCAGGCAGATGGTCAGCCCTTCACTGCAGAACAGAAGCGTATTCTTGATGCGCAGCTACGCACCCAGCGTGAACTGCTCAACTCCCTGATCTCCGGCTGTGACACCCTGATCCTGGAGATCACTAAGCTCAAGGTCGGCAACACCCAGCTGCAGGATGCGCTGACGGAAGTCAAAGACGCGACGCACCGCTATCTGTTCTGGACCGCTGACGTCAGTCCGATCGGTCTGAGTTATCCGCTGGATCTGGCTAAAGATCTTTCCCGCCTGCTGTCGCTGGATACGCTGGGCCAGCTTGGCAAAGCCATGGCGATGATGTTTACCAGCCGCAACTCGGTGCTGCCGATTATTGGTGCCCTGCTGCTGGTCGGTTTCAGCATCAGTTCGCGCCGCCACTTCAATGCCTTTCTTGAACGTTCTGCCAGCAAAGTCGGCAAGGTCACCCAGGATCGTTTCCGCCTGACTATTCGTACCGTGTTCTGGTCGATTCTGGTGGCGCTGCCGCTGCCGGTGTTATGGGGCGCACTGGGTTACGGCTTGCAGAACGCCTGGCCCTACCCTATCGCCGTGGCGATTGGCGATGGCATTACCGCCACGCTGCCGCTGCTGTGGGCATTTATGATCAGTGCCGCCTTTGCCCGCCCGAATGGTCTGTTCATTGTGCATTTCCGCTGGCCGCAGAACCGGGTAGCGCGCGCCATGCGCTACTACTCGCTGAGCATCGGCCTGATTGTGCCGCTGATTATGCTGCTGATCGCCTTTGGCAACCTGGAAGATCGGCAGTTCTCCTCGTCGCTGGGTCGCCTCTGTTTCATCCTGATCTGCGGAGCAATCAGCATTGTTACGGTAAGCCTGAAGCGATCCGGTATTCCGCTCTATCTCGATAAAGAGGGGAATGGCGAGAATATGGTGAACCGGATGCTGTGGAACCTGATGATCGCCATGCCGCTGATGGCTGCCCTCGCCTCCGCAGTGGGATATCTGGCGACCGCGCAGGCGCTGCTGGCGCGACTGGAAACCTCAGTCGCCATCTGGTTCCTGCTGCTGGTTATCTATCACATTATCCGGCGCTGGATGCTGATTCAGCGTCGCCGTCTTGGTTTTGACCGCGCCCGTCAGCGCCGTGCCGATATGCTGGCTAACCGGGCGCGTAGTGAAGAAGAGAAAGAGCAAAGCGCGCTGAATACCGACGCGATTGAAATCGAAGAACCGGTGATTGATCTCGATGCGATCAGTGCGCAGTCGCTGCGGCTGGTGCGTTCTATCCTGACGCTGATTGCCCTGGTCTCGGTGATCGTGCTGTGGTCAGAAATTCACTCGGCTTTCGGCTTCCTGGAGAATATTCAGCTGTGGGATGTCAGTACGTCCGTACAGGGCGTGGAGTCGATTCAGCCCATCACCCTTGGTTCAGTACTGATTGCTATTCTGGTGTTTATCATCACCACTCAGCTGGTGCGCAATATGCCCGCGCTGCTTGAGCTGGCACTGTTGCAGCATCTTAATCTGACGCCGGGTACCGGTTACGCCATTACCACACTGACCAAATATCTGCTGCTGTTGATTGGCGGGCTGATTGGTTTCTCCATGATTGGTATTGAATGGTCGAAGCTACAGTGGCTGGTTGCCGCACTGGGTGTGGGACTCGGGTTTGGTTTGCAGGAGATTTTTGCCAACTTTATCTCCGGTCTGATTATCCTGTTCGAAAAGCCCATTCGTATCGGCGATACTGTGACGATCCGCGACCTGACCGGCAGCATCACTCGTATTAATACGCGTGCTACCACCATTACCGACTGGGACCGCAAAGAGATCATCGTGCCAAACAAGGCCTTTATCACCGAGCAGTTTATTAACTGGTCGCTGTCCGATTCCGTAACGCGTGTGGTGCTCACCATCCCGGCCCCGGCCAAAGTCAGCAGTGAACAGGTAACCACCATTCTGGTTCAGGCGGCTGAGCGCTGCAGTTATGTGCTTGATACGCCACAGCCGGAAGCCTTCCTCGTCGATTTGCAGCAGGGGATTCAGTTGTTTGAGATCAGGGTACATGCTGCAGAGATGGGGCACCGTATGCCGCTGCGTCATGAACTGCACCAGCTGATTCTGCTCGGATTTGAACAACACGGTATTGAAATGCCGTTCCCACCATTCCAGATGCGCATGGAAACCCTGGGCAAGAAGCTCCCTGCCAGCAACGGTACGCCCGCAGCCCGCGCCTTCAAATCTGGCGGCCTGTAATGAAAACGCCCGGCAAAGCCGGGCGTTATTGCAAGTCTGATCCGTCAGTTACGGCTTAACGAACTCTTCACCCTGAGCAATATCTTTCTTCAGCGTATCGAGCATGCCTGACAGCGCCTGTTGTTCGAAAGCGCTGAGTGTGCCAATTGGTCTGCGTTCAGCAATCCCGTTTTTACCGAGCAGCAGCGGCTGAGAGAAGAAGCGGGCATATTCGCCCTCGCCTTCCACGTAAGCACACTCTATAACATTCGCCTCGCCCTTCAGCGCACGTACCAGTGATAAACCGAAACGTGCAGCCGCCTGGCCCATCGACAGCGTGGCCGATCCGCCACCCGCTTTAGCTTCCACCACTTCTGTGCCGGCGTTCTGAATGCGTTTGGTTAAATCAGCCACTTCCTGATCGCTGAAGCTGACGCCTTTGACCTGTGACAGCAGCGGCAGAATGGTTACGCCAGAGTGGCCGCCAATCACCGGCACTTCCACCTGATCCGGCTGCTTACCTTTCAGCGCGGCCACAAAGGTGTTAGCACGAATAATGTCCAGCGTGGTTACACCGAACAGACGGTTTTTGTCGTAAACGCCGTGCTTTTTCAGCACTTCTGCCGCGATAGCAACAGTGGTATTGACCGGATTGGTAATCACGCCAATCAGCGCTTTAGGGGCCGTGGTGGCAACCTGCTCAATCAGGTTACGAACAATGCCTGCGTTTACATTAAACAGGTCCGCGCGATCCATACCGGGTTTACGTGCGACGCCAGCAGAAATCAGTACCACATCGGCACCCTGTAAGGCAGGCGTGGCGTCTTCTCCACTAAAACCTTCAATAGCTACAGCAGTAGGAATATGGCTGAGATCAACGGCAACGCCAGGCGTAACCGGCGCAATGTCATACAGTGAGAGTTCTGAACCTGCGGGAAGCTGGGTTTTGAGCAGAAGTGCGAGCGCCTGGCCTATGCCGCCAGCGGCACCGAGAACGGCAACTTTCATTCTTAACTCCTTATTAAGGTGGGGCAGAGATGGGCCGAAATTCTATCTGTGTCAGACCTTAATCAACTGCTCAGGCGATGATAAATATCCGCTGTTAATTCTACGTGTTTTCACACTTGCTCGCCGGATTCAAAAGTTACTTATCATTGCGCCTGAATGACCGACAACTTTGCCGTCGTCAGACAGAGAACGGCTGTGTGCGTTTTCTGTTACTACTTCTGATACTACACCACCAATAATATAACAACTTTGCAACCTTCGCCTTTCGGGGCTGTGACGGGGGTTTTGGTCTGAGCGAATTTATTTGCTATTATCGCCGCCCGCTAGCCGCCCGAACTCTGCTCATCAATCGACCGATTGCATAAAAATGCATTTAAATGCATAATCACCACTCTGCCGCGGGCGGATGCGCGGTTATTCTCTCTATTTATTGGTAACCTATGCGAAACCCATCGAAACAAGACGATCTGATCAAGGCTTTCAAGGCCTTATTAAAAGAAGAAAAATTCAGTTCCCAGGGCGAAATTGTTCAGGCGCTTCAGGATGAGGGCTTTGAAAATATCAATCAGTCCAAAGTCTCGCGGATGCTGACCAAGTTTGGTGCAGTACGCACCCGTAATGCCAGGATGGAAATGGTCTATTGCCTGCCCGCTGAACTGGGCGTGCCGACCACCACCAGCCCGTTAAAAAACCTGGTACTGGATATCGACTACAACGATGCGCTGGTGGTGATTCATACCAGTCCGGGCGCAGCACAGCTGATTGCACGTATGCTGGATTCGCTGGGCAAAGCGCATGGGATTCTTGGCACGATCGCTGGCGATGACACAATCTTTATTACCCGTGCGCGCGACTTTACGGTTAAGCAGCTGCACAGCGCGATCCTCAACCTGTTTGAACAGGAACTCTGACCGCTGACTGACGGCCTGCTATCCTGCCCCAGGTCGTCAGTTTGTTCTCTCTGCCCATAGTTTTGCGTCACACTGCTCCGCTGTTTAATACTGATAAGCCTGATTCAATACACCTGACTCCTGGTCAGTTCGTTTACTCTGCTTAACCTTCTGCGCTATTTTACACTGCTTTACATCACTGATCCGGCACCATTGCCCGGATCCAGATCAAACTCCAGCCCAATACGCTTCATAGTTTCGCACTAAACGCTAAAGTGATCTATCTCACTGTTTTTGTAATTAAAATCGTCGTAAAGGCTATTTTTTATGCTGTTTTTATAACGTTAAGTTATTAAAAGTAGGCATAAGGATAAAGAATCACAAAAAAACATTATTAGCCGGGTATTAATTTCTATCGTTATTAGTTCTATACTTCTTTTCGTGATGCAAATCACACTAACTAGAAAGATAAAAATAGACGACGAGGAAATATCTATGAACGTAAAAACTACCATCGCTACCCTGAGCATTCTCTCTGCACTCTCATTTGGTGCAGTAGCAGCAGAATCTATTGATGCCGCGCAGGCACAGGATCTGCAGGCTGTCGGCACCATCAGTGTCAGCGGCGTCGCGGGTTCACCGATGGATATCAAACAGAAGCTCAGTGACAAAGCGGATCAGCAGGGCGCAAAAGCCTATCGCGTGATCGAGGCTTACAACAACGGCAATTATCACGCTACCGCCGCGTTGTATAACTAAACCCAATAATGCCAGCAGCTTTCTGTCTGACGCGCCTTTTTGCGCTCCGGAGAGCTGAAGCAAAATCTTCAGGAGAGTTGACCATGAAAACTAAATTAGCAATTGCTGCTCTTAGTCTGGCGTCCCTGTTCTCAGTGGGTGCCAGCGCCGCCAGCCTGGTATCGAATGAACAGGCGCAGGGTTTGCAGCCCATGAATCAGACCATCAGCATCGGTGGACGTAACGGCGACCAGACGCATATCCGTCAGGTGCTGTCAGAGAAAGCAGATGCACAGGGCGCAAGCCACTATCGCATCATTGAAAACAACCAGGACAACACCTGGCATGTCACCGCTGAGCTTTATAAATAATTAACTGTGATGACGTCTGAAGGCGCATAACAAATATCGACGACCCGCCCTTACGAGTAACCGCAGGTTGTTGAATGTAATGAGGAGATAATCATGAATATCAAAACAACCATTGCTACAGTCAGTCTGCTTTCCGTTATTGCGTTCGGCGCTTCTGCCGCACAGCTGGTAACCGGCGATCAGGCGCAGAATCTGCAGCCTGCGGGTACCGTGACCATCAGTGGAACCGCGGGATCACCGATGGATTACCGCGCAGAGCTTTCACAGAAAGCGGATGAGCAGGGTGCCAGCGCCTATAAAGTGATCGAGGCGCGTACCGGTGATAACTATCACATCACCGCGCAGCTTTATAAGTAATTCCTCGTCAGATTAATGACGAACCCTTTGGCCCCGCTCGCCGGGGCCTTTTTTCATCTGATGTATTATCTGACATTAAAGTGCAGCCGGCCTTCCAGCTCCTCTTCCGCTTCATCAAATAACAGAATCAGCGCGCCATAACGCCGTCGCTGTCCTCTACCCAGATTGACAAACTCAATCTCCAGCGGCATCGGTAACAGATCCCCTGTCACAACATCCCACAATCCATCCAGATCGCAGATGCGGCGCTCCTCCAGCGCAAATCGCTCGCTGAACTGGCGAAAGAAATGGGCCTGGTCGACTATTTCATTAAAATCAAAACGCTCGATTTTCATGCTGACGGCTCCCATGCTCCGTCTGCGGGCGACCTCTGCCGCCCGTTCATGACCGTTAGCTCAAACCGCCCAGGTGCAGCGCTTTGACCTCCAGATACTCTTCCATACCCAGTACCGAACCTTCGCGGCCCAGACCCGACTCTTTCACCCCACCAAACGGCGCCAGCTCGGTGGAAACGGCACATTCGTTAATGCCGATCATGCCGCTTTCCAGCGCCGCTGAAACGCGAAACACCCGTTGCAGATTCTGGGTATAAAAGTAAGCAGCAAGGCCGAATGGCGTATCATTGGCGCGGCGGATGACGTCATCTTCATCATCAAAGCGGAAACAGGCAGCCACCGGACCAAAGGTCTCTTCCTGCGCAAGCTGCATGCCTTCATGCGCCTCGGTAATGACCGTAGGCTGCCAGAAGTTGCCACCCAGCGCATGGCGCTCACCACCTGCCAGTAGTTTGCCGCCTTTTGCTACCGCGTCTTTAACGTGCTGCTCAACTTTTTCCACCGCCGACGCTTCAATCAATGGTCCGACAATCACGCCTTCGTCCATGCCATTACCGACTTTGAGCTTGCTGACTTCGGCTGCCAGCTGCTCAGTAAACGCATCATAGACAGCGTTATGAATATAGAAGCGGTTAACACTGACGCACACCTGACCCGCATTACGGAATTTGTTGGCAATGGCACCCTGTATGGCGGCATCAAGGTCGGCATCGTCGAATACGATGTACGGCGCATTGCCTCCCAGTTCCATCGACACTTTCTTCATGGTTTCGGCGGCATTACGCATCAGCAGCTTGCCCACCTGCGTTGAGCCGGTGAACGAGATTTTACGCACCGCTTTGCTGGCCATGATCGCATCGCTGATAGCATGGGTATCACCCGCCACCGCATTCAGCACGCCATCCGGCACGCCCGCCTGCTTCGCCAGTACCAGCAGGGCAAAAGCAGAGAGTGGCGTGTTATTAGCAGGTTTAATGATGCCGGTGCAGCCCGCAGCAAGCGCGGGCCCCAGTTTGCGGGTCAGCATCGCCATCGGGAAATTCCACGGCGTAATGGCAGCCACTACGCCAATCGGTTCGCGAGTCGCCAGAATGCGGGATCCGGGTTTTGCGGGCGGAATAATCTCGCCGTTCGCCCGTTTCGCCTGCTCGGCGAACCACTGAATAAAGCTGGCGGCGTACTCCACTTCCCCTTCGGCCTCTTTCAGGGGTTTGCCCTGTTCAGTGGTCATCAGTTGCCCCAGCCAGCGCTTGTTCTCAATGATCAGCTGGTACCAGCGATTGAGAATTTCAGCGCGCGCTTTTGCGGTCTGCGCCCGCCAGGCGGGAAAGGCACGTTCCGCTGCGGCAATAGCCTGTTCCGTTTCCGCCTTACCGGCTTTTGCCACCTGCGCAATCACCTCGCCGGTTGCCGGATTAGTCACGTCAAACGTGGACGCCGCCTGATGCCACTGACCGTCCGCTAAATAGCCGGTCCGGAACAGTTCGCTCTCTTGCAGTGATTTCATTGATTCGCTCCTGTCAGTTTTGCTCTTCCGTCTGGAGAGTATAGTTGGCAAAAGCGACAGATTTTGTGATGGGTGGGGATTGCACAGGCCGCTGCAGGTCGCAGCGGCCAGATTCAGATTTGGATGAGTGTGTTCTGGTACTTATCCAGCATCGTCGCCAGTCGTTTGACCGGTTCCGTTACGCTGACGGGTGCCTCGTAATGGACCAGTTTTTCCTGATAGACATCCAGCTCTTTAAGCAGACGTTCAAAGTAGTAACGGCGCTTGTCGTCGCTGCTGGCGGAGATCACCCGATCGGCGGTGTAACGCAGCTGTCGGTGATACGCAGAGAGATCGGCATTAACTGGCACTTCTGCGTCGCGTAATCGCTGATGACCGATGATCAGCGTCAGAGCGATGCGATATTTATTGATATCACCCGGAAACAGGTTCAGCAGCAAAAACAGTTGCTGATAGAGCGCTGGCAGATGATTTTCACGCCGACGCGCCTGATTGGTGGTCATGGCCGAGACCGCTGCATACATAAAGCGGTTCAGCAGTTTGCGGCCGGTGCGCGCCTTCGATTTATCCCGAATCAGCAGAATGACCATCATCGCGACAAAGCAGCCGATAACCTGACCGAGCACATTATCGAGGAAGACGTTAATGTGAAATTCCATCGGATTATCGAGAACCAGCACGTTGAGCGTACCAATCAACGCGCCCAGCGTGCCGAGCTGACGCCGCTGAATAAAGATGCCGCCGATAAAACCCAGTATGCCGATAGCGATGCAAAGCAGTAGTGCGCTCTGCTGTGTCGCGGGCAGAACATACATAAAATAGAGCGCCCCCAGCGGAACCGCGACCGTCATGCCGTAGAGAAAATCCTTGGCCATCATCAGCGGGTTAGGCATACGCATCGCCAGCGCGGTAATTACGGCCAGCATTACCATACAGCCACTGCCAGAGGTCCAGCCCGTATAGAGCCAGAACAGTGAACCCAATGCGGTTGCAACGAAGGTGCGGATGCCGTTAATCATCGCATGATGTGTTTCAGCCGAACGCGCCTGAATCACCACTTCGCGCTGCAGAATCTCCTCTTCCAGCGAGGTGATCCGGCTATTACTTTTGATTCCTTTCAGCAGCAACAGATATTCGGTAGCAGTGCCTACCCAGCTGGCCAGCGTGACCGGCGTTGATTTGCCGCTGGCACCAATCACCCGGCGCATCACTTTCATCCGCTTATGCACCTCTTCAACCGTCGAGGCCGGTTTTTCAACCATCAACCGATACTGGGGCGGAATGTAGTCCGGGCGGGAATTCTGAATGAGGAAGGTTTCGGCAGCCTGCGTTATCAGCGTCAGTGACAGGGTATTGAGCATCTGCAAGCGGCGGTTGCTGTTCTTCCAGCGTGATGACTCCATCATCAGCTGGCTGCGCATGCTATTCAGCGCCGTGGTGCGCCGCACCAGCGCGCTCCAGGCTTTGTCGACCTCTTCCTTATCACCGTGTGCGACGCAGAGTTGCAGCAGCTGGTAGTGGGCCACCAGCAGCGAATCAACTTCCGCGTCGATCACTTTTTTAATCGAACGGGGTGAGAAAATCATGTCGGCCAGAATAGCGCAAAGAATACCGAGTACGATTTCACTGCAGCGCTCAACCGCATATTGCGGCACCAGCGTCAGACCGCCGCTGGCGTTCGCCGTTACTACAATAATCAGCGCGGTGTAGCCGGCCAGACCCAGTGCGTAGGAGTTCTCGACTTTAATTAGCGAAGAGAGCCAGACGCAGAGTCCTGCCCAGATGCAGCACAGCAGCAGCATCACGACCGGTGCACGCACGGTGGCAATCATGATGGTCAGCGCGGCGATACAGCCAATAAATGTCCCGATAATACGCAAAACACCGCGATAGCGTAGTGCCCCGGAATAGGGATCGCCGCCTGCCGCAAATGCCGTACCACCTGCCACGATCCCGGCGGTCATCACCGCCCAGCGCGGCGTTTCAAGGTTAAAGTGAAAACCCACCATCAGCGCTAACACCAGCGCAAAGGTGAGCTTTACCGGGAACCGCAGGAACTCGATCATATCGCCCTCTTAACCAAACTCACGCAGGCGATTAAACAGTCGGACCATCGGTGAAACCTGTTCAGGCTGACGATCGGCCTGACCGGTGATCACCACTGTCGCTGTTGTGCCCGCCGGGAAGCGATTGCCGGGCTGCTGATCAAGCCGGATGCGCACCGGCACACGCTGCGCCAGACGGACCCACTCCAGATTGGAATCTACCGTTGCCATGCCTTTACTGTCGACCGAGCTGCTGCTGTTGGTGACACCCGCCGCGACGCTGTCCACGGTGCCACGCAACACGATGTTGCTGCCAAGTGGAGTCACTTCCGCGCGGAAGCCCTTCTCCACGCCGTGAAGTTTGGTCTCTTCCAGGTAAGCCAGCACATAGAAAGAGTGCTGCTGAACCAGCGCCACCGCCACAGAACCACGGGTAATAAATTCGCCCTGGTAGACGTTGAGGTTGGTGACCCAGCCATCGGAGGGTGCTTTCACGGTGGTGCGCTCAAGATCGATCTTCGCCAGATCGCGCGTCGCCACCGATTTTGCCAGCTGATGCTCACTGGTTTGCAGATCGTTATTGGATTGCTCGATCGCCTCGCGCGACATCGCAGAGGTGCCAAGCTGGTTGCGGCGGCCGGCTTCGCGACGTTTTTCACTCACCAGGGCCTGGTAATATTCAACATCTGCCTGTGCCTGATCGAGTGCCTTCTGATAGCGAGGGCGGTCAACCACAAACAGCGTATCGCCCTTCTTCACCAGCTGGTTGTCATGTACCGGAACCTCAGTAATCAGGCCAGTGACGTCAGGCGAAATCGCCACCACGTCAGCCGCAAAACGTGCATCACGGGTCCAGGGTGATTCGGTATAGAACACCCAGGCGCGGAAGATGATAACCACTGCGATGATGACCAGCAGAATAGTGATCGCGTAGCGCGCGATTTTTCTTATGAGTGCTTTCACTTCAACCTCAGACTAATAAACGGGAGACAAGGTAAAACACACAGCAGTAAAGCGCTGTATTAAAAAGTGCCGGATGCCAGACAAGATCGTAGATGCCGCTCGGCGTCAGCACGCGTTTCACTAACCAGAACAGCATCAGTGAAATAATCAATTCGATGAAAACGGGCGGAAAAGAAAGCCCAAACATGACAAATACCGGAAGCACACTCATCACAAATCCTTAGTTCGACCTTGCCGGGATACTTCGTTGCCTTTTCAGATGTCGCAGGAAACCCCTCTGGCAGCGTTATCCGAACCGCAGCTGGCTTAATAATAGCGTATCATCGAAGGGTATCAGGCAATGAAGAATCACCGGGAAATACCCCGGCGCGCTTATAATAACGCGCCTGACTATACGTTTTCTACTGAATGTGATCTAAATCACTTTTAAGCCAGAGTAAATAATGGAACGACTGAAAGGTATGTCTGTCTTCGCCAGAGTGGTCGAACTCGGTTCGTTTACCGCGGCGGCTCGTCAGCTCCATCTGAGCGTCTCATCCATCAGCCAGATCGTCGCGAAACTGGAGGATGCATTGCAGGTTAAGTTGCTGAATCGCAGTACCCGCAGTATCGGACTGACCGAAGCGGGTAAAATCTATTATCAGGGCTGCCGCCGTATGCTGGCGGAGGCGACGCAGGTGCATGAACAGCTTTACGCGTTTAACAATACGCCGATTGGCGTGTTGCGGATCGGCAGTTCCTCGACCATGGCGCAGAATGTGTTAGCCGGTATGACCAGCGATATGCTGCGGGAGTATCCGGGGCTGAGTGTGAATCTGGTTACTGGCGTTCCGGCCCCGGATTTGATTGCGGATGGTCTGGATCTGGTGATTCGGGTGGGCGCATTAAAAGACTCCAGTCTCTTTTCGCGTCGCCTTGGCGCGATGCCGATGGTGGTGTGTGCCGCAAAAAGCTATCTTGCCCAGCACGGCACGCCGGAGAAGCCGGGCGATATCGATAATTTTTCCTGGCTGGAATATAGCGTACGGCCCGACAACAATTTTGAGCTGATTGCGCCGGAAGGCCTGGTGACCCGCCTGGCACCACAGGGACGTTTCGTAACAAATGATTCGCTGACGCTGATCCGCTGGCTGAAGTCGGGCAATGGTATCGCTTATGTGCCAATGATGTGGGTGATTGATGAGATCACCGCAGGCGAGATCGATATTCTGTTTCCGCACTATCAGTCCGATCCGCGTCCGGTGTATGCGCTCTATACCGAGAAGGATAAACTGCCGCTGAAGGTGCAGGTCTGCATCGATTATCTGACCGGCTATTTTGAACAGGTGGCTGAACAGTATCAGCAACACCGTAAAAGCTGACAACCCGCCGGGCGGCGGGTTGTTGAGGTCACATCAGGCGGTGCCGCCGATGGTCAGTTTATCCAGCTTCAGGGTGGGCTGACCGACACCGACCGGCAGGCTCTGGCCCTCTTTACCGCAGACGCCCACGCCTTTATCCAGCGCCAGGTCATTACCTACCATCGAGATTTGCTGCATCGCTTCAATGCCGGAGCCAATCAGCGTGGCACCTTTGACCGGTTTGGTGATTTTTCCGTTTTCAATCAGATAAGCCTCTGAGGTTGAGAAGACAAATTTGCCGGAGGTGATATCCACCTGACCGCCACCAAAGTTCGGCGCATAGATGCCGTACTCAACGCTTTCAATAATATCCTGCGGCGATGATTTGCCTGCCAGCATATAGGTGTTAGTCATGCGCGGCATCGGCAGATGTGCATAAGATTCACGACGCCCATTCCCGGTCGGGCTGACGCCCATCAGTCGCGCATTCAGCTTGTCCTGCATGTAGCCTTTCAGCACCCCGTTCTCAATCAGCATGTTGTACTGACCGGGAACGCCTTCATCATCCACCGCAAGTGAGCCGCGCAGCCCTTCAAGGGTGCCGTCATCCACCACGGTACACAGCTCAGACGCGACCTGCTGACCGATTTTACCGCTGAACACCGAGGTGCCACGGCGGTTGAAGTCACCTTCCAGACCGTGACCGACCGCCTCATGCAGCAGCACGCCCGGCCAGCCCGCACCCAGCACTACCGGCAATGCGCCAGCAGGAGCCGCCACCGCAGAGAGATTAACCAGCGCCATGCGCACCGCTTCACGCGCCCAGGCGTCAGCGCGCACGTCGCCATTTTCATCTTCAAGGAAGAACGCATAACCGGTGCGTGCACCGCCGCCGCTTGCGCCGCGCTCACGCTTGCCCTGGTCTTCAACCTGAACGCTGATAGAGAGGCGAACCAGCGGACGAACGTCTGCCGCCAGCGTGCCATCAGTGGCCGCCACCAGCACCTGCTCGTAAACACCGGTCAGGCTGGCATTGACTTCCTGCACACGTGGGTCAGCCGCGCGGGCGACTTTATCGACGCGATGCAGAAGGGCAATTTTGTCTTCACGCGTCAGGCTGCTCAGCGGATCGACCGCCGAATAGAGTGAACGGTTCATCACGGCAGAAAGCGTATGGGCCTTGCCGTTTCCCTGTTCGCGTACAATGCTGCGAGCCGCTTCAGAGGAGAGACGCAGCGCATTCAGCGTAATCTGGTCGGCATAGGCAAAGCCGGTTTTCTCACCGCTGACCGCGCGCACGCCGACGCCCTGATCGATATGGTATGAGCCATCTTTAATGATTTTGTCTTCCAGCACCCAGGATTCGTGAAAGCTGGACTGAAAATAGAGATCGGCATAATCCAGACGACGTTCTGAAAGCTGCCCTAACAGGGAAAATAGGTCCTGCTGATTAATGCCGTTAGCAGTCAGTAACTGCTCACTTACCAGGTTCAGAGTCATCGTTTCTCACTCATTATGTGCTCAGATAATCATAGCCTGCGGTAATTCCGGTACGGCGTCAAATTCACTTGTTGTCTGTTTCACGCGGTTTACGCAGTACTTCATTGATTTCCGGTTTATCCAGTGGGCCACTGATGTGATAACGCAGCAGCGATATCTTGTTCCACAGGGGGCCCAGGACTTTACTGGCAGCAAATACCGCCGCGCCAATCACCGGATTAATCGCAAAGGCGGTCGCTACTCCGACAGAGGCAGAAATCTCAGGCGCAACCACCGCTTCCATATCGATCTGACGTTTCACCAGGTCGAGATTGCCCTGCATGGCGATGTCTGCTTCCAGTCCATCTACCAGCAGGTTATCGGTGCGCATGACGCCGTTTTCGATCCAGGCCGTGCCGTTAATCGAATCGAAATAGAACGCGTTGGTGAAGGTGTCGCTGAAGTCGAAGCGCAGCTTGCGCAGCAGCGCATCGAAGCTCACCAGACGCAGGATTTTTCCCGCCGTGCCGGTATTCACATCTGCAATCTGGCCTTTGCCAAAGTGGGTCTTCAGGGTGCCACTCAGTGTCTCTGCAGAGGGCTGCCAGGGTGCAGAGCGCCAGTGCAGGTCGTAAGCAATATCAAAGGGCGCATCGCGCAGCGGCGTGTTGACGCCAAACCAGTTGGTCGCGTTATTAATATTCGGTCCCTTAAGCGTGCCCTTCAGCGAGGTGCGCTGGTCGTCCGGGCGATTAACCCACTCACCGTTAATTTTAAGTTGGGAGCTGCCGGTATCCACTTTTCCGTTAGTAAGCGCTAACGTATCTCCTTTAGGCTGCAGCACCGCGGAGACCTGGCCATATTTCTGGCCCAGTACCCAGCACTCTTTACAGCGCAGCTGTAAGGCGGGCCACTGGCTGAAGTTAATGTTTGTGGTTTGCTGAGAAGGCGCTTTGCCGCCCTTGCCTGTCTCGTTTTCCCATTGCGGATTGTAGTAGAGGTAATCCAGGTTCACCTGCAATGGCGCTTTGGGGGCCATCGCCAGTTCACCGCGCAGCTCTTTCGCACTGACGCTGACCTGGCCATTGCCGCCTGAACGCTGTGCCAGTGTCGCTTCAACGTCATGCCATTGCTGCCCCGCCAGCGTGACCGCCGGACTGCGTAGCGTGATGTTACCCGGCAGCGTGACGCCACCCGTCTGGAAGTCGCTGCCGCCGCCTGTCGTCCCCGCACCTGCAGAACCGCCGGCAGCCATCATCGCTACCCAGGCCTCGCCATCCAGCACGGGCAGATTCAGTACCATGCCCTTATGGTCGGGTAGCGCAGGCGTTTTCTGTGCATCATTCAGCCAGATGCCACGATCGACGCGCAGCGTCGGTTCCAGCAACCAGCGGCTGTTAAAACGATGGTTTGCATTGACGCTGCCGCTGAGATCGAAATGGTTCAGGTCACCACTGGCCTGAATGGCAACTGGCATCGCCTCACCGGCTTTCTTATTGAGCGGCGCAGGTAAGTGACTACTTACTTCTTTAGCATTACCGTTCAGCCTCACGTCATAACGCGCCCCGCCATGATGCGGTAACGTAATATTGACGTCGCCCTGCCACGGCAGATGCCCGCCGAGCTGCTTGCTGACGGCTGCCGGAACCTGGCTGATTTTCGCGGGTTGCCAGTCGCCCTGAAGTTTGACGTTAACGCCAAAGTCATCCGGGTTCTCGTGGGTGCTGAAACGAACGCCCATCGGCTGCCCGAACCAGTTCGCCCGCAGATCCTCACTGGCCAGATTGCCGTTGTCATAACGGAAGCGACCAGAAAGATTGTTGATGGTGGTTTTTAACGGTTTGATAAACAGCGCGTTGTTGTTCAGATCGACATTACCGCGGGCGTGCACCTGCTCTCCATCCAGTGGGATGTCCAGATTCAGATGGCCACCGACACGGCCTTTAATTTTCAGCTGCTCCAGTGCGGCACCCAGTGACGGTTTAAGCGGCGTCTGATCGAAATAGTCAGCGATCTGCTGGCCTTCACCACTGATATCCCCGTCGATGATCAGTTTTTCTTTCAGGTAGTCAGGGATCACCGCCGTGACGTTGCGAGCGTCTACTTCGCCCAGGTGCGCCATTGGCGCTTTCATCCACAGACCATCGTTCAGGAAGTTGAGGTCGACATCGAGATTGCTCAACGCCGGCCATTTGGGCTGAAACGCATAGGTCGCCTGGCGAAGCGGCACCCAGACCTGGAACATGCCATCATTGTGCTTGAACGGGAACAGCGCCGGATTACCGGCAAACAGCAGCGTGGCGTTGTCCACCCTGCCACCCTTCACCGCCCCACTCAGATAGTGCGTCAGGCTGTTACCCATCAGCGGCACCGGGAAGTAGCGCCAGGCATCGCCCGCATCAGTAAGTCGGATACCCGCCAGAATATCCAGACGGGGCTCGCCGCCGCTATTCTGCTGGTAGCTGAAGTCGCCGCGCGCCCAGAGTGAGCGCGCTTCGAGGTTAAGCTTTTCACCCGCCAGCGTCAGGCCATGTTCATCTTTAAGCCAGCGCAGTGCCCCGGTCACCCGCTTAATCTCTAACGGAGCCTGGAACATATCGCCATAGGGAACGGTTGCCGCGCCCATATCCACACTGACCTGACCATGGCTCAGGCTGCCGCGTGCTTCTCCGCTCAGGTGACTGATGCCCGGCAACAGTTTCCAGTGCTGCCAGCTGAAATCACGCCACTTCACCTGTAAACGGGTGTTTTCAGGCTGCTGTAATGGAATATCCAGCGCCAGGCCATCGATGGTGCCCTGTGGCTGCAGCGTCTGCCAGTTTTCAAACAGGGCCGGAGAGAGCGGCGCAAATAACGGAACGATCGGCGCAATATGACTCAGCACCAGCTGTGTGGCGCGCACCCGCACCTCCTGCTGACCATCCGGCCCCAGCAACTGCTTATCTTCAGGACGCCATAACAGCGAGAAGTGACCGGCGGGCCAGGCCTGACCGTCAGTGCTGAGCCGGGTCTGCGGCACATTGACCACCCAGCCATTCTGGAAGCGTGACAGATGCGCGGTCAGCCCATCGACCTCTATGCGGTGTCGTCCGGTTTCGCCCTGCCAGCTGGCACCGCCCTTGCGCAGCAGTAGATCGCCAGCATAGATGTCACCATCGCGCAGGTTAACCCAGGCCGCCAGGCTGAAGCGGGCACTGTCCAGCCGGGTATTGTCGCGCACCCAGCGGCCCAGCCATGGACGCATGTCGACGTCATCGGCCTGCATCCAGATGCGGCCGTCATTAAGTAAACCGTTACTGTCGTTAAGGTCGAGCCGCACCTGAACCACGCCGTGCTGACCGGTAAAGCTCGACAGACTGACTTCGCCTTCGGCGCGATGGCGGTTATCTTCATTGACCCAGGTGAGTCGGGGGATCGCCAGCTCAGCATGCTGGCCGGAAGGGGTACGGAAACGAATGGTGCTGTCGCGCAGATCAAAGTGGTCAAACTGACGCAGGAAAAGTTCGTTAATCTGCGCCGGACGGAAGCTGTTTTTCTCTTTGTCGTTGTCGAGTAAGAGGCGATTCGTGTCGAGATGCAGCTGCCAGAAGGTCAGATCGCGAAACTGCCAGCGCCAGTGCAGCAGAGACTGCCAGACGTCGAGCGCCAGATTGATACGTTTAATCGTGAGTTTGCCGTTTTCATGCAGATCGACGCTGAGGTCACGAACCTGCAGGGTTGGGCCGAAATTCTCCCATTTACCCTGTAACTGGCTGGCGTTGACCGGCACATCCGTTTTGTCGGAGATGAATTGCAGAAGGTTGTTGCGATAGCTGTCGAGATGCGGCATTACCAGACGCAATCCGCTGACCAGCAGCGCGACAATCACGATGATTGCCGCGACCAGCAGTAACAAAATCCTCGGCAACTGCCTCACTCACGCCTCTCCTTGTGTTCCGTAAACGACGGATAGTTGGTTCTCATACCCGACCGTCTTCAGATAAAAGCGTTAAAACGCGCATTTTATCCCAAACAAGGGCGTTTATTCAGCCTGATAACGGGCTGACGTTACATCATTACCACGTCGAACTGCTCCTGAGTGTAGAGCGCTTCAACATGAACTTTAACCTGCTTACCGACAAAGATTTCCACTTCAGCCAGCGCATGAGACTCGTCGGTTTTTAACGCCTCACCCACCGTCGGTGAAACATACACCAGGAAACGATCAGAATCATAGGCGTGGTGAACCCGCACAATCTCACGCATGATTTCATAGCAGACCGTTTCAACTGTTTTCAGGGTGCCGCGCCCTTTACAGACCGGGCAATCCTGGCACAGGACATGCTCAATGCTTTCACGGGTACGCTTACGCGTCATCTCTACCAGACCCAGCGCCGAAAAACCATTAATCCCGGTTTTGACCCGATCTTTACTGAGCGCGCTTTCCAGTGAATGCAGTACCCGGCGTCGATGATCTTCATTGCTCATGTCGATGAAGTCGATAATGATGATGCCGCCCAGATTCCGCAGGCGCAGCTGACGCGCAATCGCCTGAGTGGCTTCAACATTGGTGTTGAATATCGTCTCATCGAGATTGCGATGACCAACAAATGCACCGGTATTAATATCGATGGTCGTCATCGCTTCGGTCTGATCGATGATCAGATATCCGCCTGACTTTAGTTCAACTTTGCGATCCAGCGAGCGCTGAATCTCATTTTCGACGTCAAACAGGTCGAAAATAGGCTGTTTACCATTGTAGAGCTCCAGTTTACCGGCCATTTCCGGGATATATTCACCGGTAAATTCCACCAGCATATCGCAGGTCAGGCGGGAGTCGACCCGGATGCGATCCAGCGCCGCGCCCGCAAAATCACGCAGAATACGCTGGGCCAGAGCCAGCTCACCGTAGAGCAGGCAGCGGGTCTGATTGCGCTTTTTACGCTCGCTAACTTTGGTCCAGAGACGTTTGAGAAAAGCCGCGTCCTGCGCCAGCTCCTCTTCGCCAATCCCTTCTGCAGCGGTGCGGATAATAAAGCCACCCAGATCGTCACAGTAGTCAGCGACTACCGCTTTAAGCCGATCGCGCTCTTTCTCACTCTCGATACGCTGAGAGACACCGACATGCGATGCGCCTGGCATAAAGACCAGATAACGCGAAGGCAGGGTAATGTCCGTGGTCAGCCGGGCGCCTTTGGTGCCAAGCGGATCCTTGACCACCTGAACCACCAGATCCTGTCCCTGACGCACCAGCTCGGCAATATCGCGCACGATGAAATTTTTCTTTTCGTCGCCCGCCACACATTCCGTATGCGGCATGATATCTGAGGCGTGCAAAAAGGCGGCTTTTTCCAGGCCTATATCAACAAAGGCCGCCTGCATGCCGGGCAGAACACGGCTTACCCGTCCTTTATAAATATTGCCAACAATGCCGCGCCGCGCTTCACGCTCAATATGGATTTCCTGAAGGATGCCGCCATCAATGTAGGCAACGCGTGTTTCAGAAGGCGTGACGTTAACCAGTAATTCAGCCGTCATGTTGACCCCTTACGGCACGCAGTGAGTGAAAATGGCTGAGCAACTCCGCTGTCTCAACCAACGGTAATCCGACCACTGCATGGTAACTTCCGTTAATTTTGCGGACAAAGTTTCCTCCCCTGCCCTGAATGCCGTATGCACCCGCTTTATCCATCGGCTCACCGGTAGCGATATAGTCGTCGATGTCGCTCTCCGTTAAGGTGCGGAATGTCACATCAGTCGTCACGATGCAATCCAGCGCCTGCTGGCTGTCGGCCAGCGCCACTGCCGTCATGACCTGATGCGTATGACCGGAGAGTCTACGCAGCATCGCGTGGGCATCGGCGGCATCGCGCGGTTTTTCCAGCACGTCACCATTCAGCACGACAATCGTATCCGCGCCCAGCACCGGCAGATCCTGCGCGGCCAGTTTTACACCCGCCTGCGCTTTGTCATTGGCCAGACGGCGGACATAGCTCTCCGCCGCTTCATTCGGCTGACGCTGTTCTTCAACGTCAGTCACAATGCGCTCGAATGTCAGGCCAAGTTGAGTTAACAGCTCACGACGACGCGGTGAACCGGAAGCAAGATAGAGGGTTACCATAAATTTCCTTATTGAACAGCGAACTGACGACGAATTTTTCTCATAAGTAAGAATAGCCAGGGCCAGAGAATACCGTCGACGACACTGCTCCAGAAAATTTCAGGTCGGAATGAAA
Source organism: Pantoea sp. XY16 (assembly GCF_025153065.1). NCBI lineage: Bacteria > Pseudomonadati > Pseudomonadota > Gammaproteobacteria > Enterobacterales > Erwiniaceae > Pantoea > Pantoea sp. XY16. The sequence continues at coordinate 23,573 of NZ_JANZNP010000020.1, forward strand.
CGTTGATTACCAGGAATTCTGCCCAGAAGACAATCACATCCATCGCCAGAGACAGCACCATAACCATTAACGCTTGCTGCCACAACGCTAAGTTGCGGAATAACTGGAACTTAAAGGCTATCAGGTAGGCGATGATACTGAGCGCCAGCGCACGTACGCCAAGCGTGGACCCGGCAATCAGATCCATGATGGCACCCAGCATAAATCCGCTGCCGACGTTGACCCGATGCGGCAGTGCAAGAACCCAGTAGATAAGGATGAGCAGCAGCCATGAAGGCCGGAACATATAAATTTCATCCGGCCATGGCATGATCTGCAGAACTAACGCGACCAGGAAAGAGAGCCAGATGACCCAACGTCCCTGGCTGCGATATCGACTCAAGGCTGCCCCCCGCGTGAACGCGAGGAGTTGTTCTGTCCGCTACTGCCACTGCTGCCTGTTGATGGAGCAGGCGGCCCCATCTGTGCGGCAGGCGCAGGCGGGCCCATTTCACCCGCAGGCGGTAAGACCTGCGGCATCATCTGCATCAGACGCTCATTCGCAACGCGATGAACTTCATCCTGCGGCAGCGGCATATCGCCATTACGATCCGCGCCCCACAGCAGCAGCAGATAACGCAGACGCTGCAGACCCGCGGTCGGATGCGCCTGAATCACCGTATAAGCGCGCTGCGTATCCACTTTCACTGAGGAGACCACGCCCACCGGATACCCCTCAGGGAAACGACCACCGATACCTGACGTCACCAGCACATCGCCGACCCGAATGTCCGTATTACCCGGCAGATGCTCAAGCTGGAGATCTTCAGTACAGCCGTTACCAGCGGCAATCACACGAATGTCATTACGCAACACCTGAATAGGCAGCGCATGTGACGCATCGCAGATCAGCAGAACACGGCTGGTGAGCTGTCCGACGGCGATAACCTGACCGACCACGCCTTTATCACTGATGACCGGTTGACCTTCATAGACACCGTTAACGCTGCCTTTGTCGATCACCACCTGGTCGGTGTAAGGATCGGTGCCGGTAGAGATCACCTGCGTCACCATCTTTTGCTCATCCTGACGCAGCGGTGAACCCAGCAGTTCACGCAGGCGTGCGTTTTCCTGCTTATATTGCCCCAGCATTAGCAGGTTACTGTTTTTCAGGAAGAGCTCACGACGTAACGCTTTGTTTTCCTGCTCCAGCTGCTGACGCGACGCCAGCGACTCTGACACGCCATCCAGGAGCTGACGTGGTCCATTAGCCAGGAAGTAAAACGGACTGACCGACGTATCCAGATAGTTGCGTATTTGGGTGAAAGAGCTCACACGGCTGTCGGCAACGATAATGGCAATTGCCACGATGACCGCCAGGAAAAGACGCAACTGCAGGGAAGGTCCCCTGCTAAAAATCGGCTTCATATAATCTGCGTGATCCTCGACAACAGGAGAGGAAGCGACGGCCAAACACCGTGCTTCCCTGGGCTGAACGCACTGTACCGGCACACATTTCGCCGGTTCACATGTCACTCCCTCGCATGATCATTGCGTTCTCAGCCGGTTGAGGCAATTATTCTTCGCTGAACAAATCGCCGCCATGCATGTCGATCATTTCCAGCGCCTTGCCGCCACCGCGAGCCACACAGGTCAGCGGATCTTCAGCAACAACAACCGGAATACCCGTCTCTTCCATCAGCAGGCGATCCAGGTTGCGCAGTAACGCACCACCACCGGTCAGCACCATGCCGCGCTCTGAGATATCGGAGGCCAGCTCAGGCGGACACTGCTCAAGAGCAACCATCACCGCGCTGACAATGCCGGTTAACGGCTCCTGCAGCGCTTCCAGAATTTCGTTGGAGTTCAGCGTGAAGCCGCGCGGTACACCCTCTGCCAGGTTACGGCCACGAACTTCAATTTCACGGACTTCATCACCCGGATAAGCTGAACCAATCTCATGCTTAATGCGTTCTGCGGTCGCTTCACCAATCAGTGAACCGTAGTTACGACGCACATAATTAATAATAGCTTCATCGAAACGATCGCCACCAATACGTACGGATGAGGAGTAGACCACACCGTTCAGGGAGATCACCGCCACTTCGGTAGTACCACCACCGATATCAACGACCATTGAACCGGTCGCTTCAGAAACGGGCAGACCTGCACCAATAGCTGCAGCCATCGGCTCTTCAATCAGAAAGACTTCACGCGCGCCGGCGCCCTGAGCGGATTCACGAATCGCACGACGTTCTACCTGCGTGGCCCCGACGGGTACGCAGACCAGCACACGTGGGCTGGGACGCATAAAGCTGTTGCTGTGAACCTGCTTGATGAAGTGTTGCAGCATCTTTTCGGTCACGAAGAAGTCAGCGATAACGCCATCTTTCATCGGACGGATAGCGGCAATATTGCCTGGCGTACGACCGAGCATCTGTTTGGCGTCATGACCCACGGCCGCGACACTTTTCGGTGAACCGGCACGGTCCTGACGAATAGCAACCACAGAAGGCTCGTTCAGCACGATGCCTTGTCCTTTTACGTAAATCAGGGTATTCGCGGTACCCAGGTCAATGGACAAGTCGTTGGAAAACATGCCACGAAATTTTTTAAACATACTAAGGGATAATCCTGCAAGCTGGGGGCGGAAAATAAAATCCGCTTACTTTACCAACCACACGAAGCTGCCACAAGGCGCAAAAACGTTCTGCTTCGGTGAAAAAAGACGCCTGATTGCGTTTAAGTCATCTGAACCCGCGATCCGTAGCAGCAGAATGGCGACCAGACGCCATCAGTGCTGCATTTCACGTGATTTCCGCTTGCCATGCCCGACATAAAATTTAACATTTCCGGCACGATGGTTATGGGTTCAGATGCGGTTTAACATTAAAAAAAACCGTCAATTTCTGTCATTACGACAGCAAATCATTAAATACGGTAACGTTGGGAATACTTCTTCACGTTACTGTTAACCGGAAGCGAAGGGGCAAAAAAGTCGCCCTGCCCGCCTGCCACACCCAGCGCCACTAATGTCTGCCACTCCGCTTTGGTGCGGACACCGGTGGCAAACACCTGAATACCCGTGGACTTACAGACCTCCAGCAGACTCTGTACAAACAGCTGATTGGCGGTCCGTCGTTCAATGTTGCGCACCAGACCTGCATCAAGCTTGATCAGTTCCAGCGGCAGCTGTCGTATATAGGCACTGCTGACGACGGTTAAACCCGCCTGATTCACCGCTACACGGCAGCCAAAAGCCTTAAGTGCACGGAATACTGGTGTTAAATGGTCGATGTGTTGACAGACATCTGCCTCGGCAAGTTCAAATAAAAATCGTTTTCTTTGTGATTTGGGGCACTGCAGCAGCATATTCTGTAGCCAGAGGACAAATGAACGTTGCAGGAGCGAGGTCATCGTCACCGGCATCACCAGCGTCTCTTCCGGCCACAGTTCAGAGAGTGCCGCGATGCGCGTGACCAGCTGACGATCCCAGCCATCAGCCATACCGAGCTGCTGTACCAGCGGCATATATTCAGCGGCCAGTACCTCTTTATCGCCGTCAAAGATACGGGTCAGCATGACCCGATGCTGTACTTTGCCTTCGATATTAACGGTGGGTTTATGGTACAGCCGCGGACCACCGCGGCTTAACGTATTCTCCAGCAGGGTTCGCCAGCGCACGCTGCCCCGCCCGGCGTCCTGAGGGTTTCCTTCACCATTAATCCAGTTATTACCACCCAGCAGTGCTGCACGTCGCGTGGCCATTTCGGCATTTTCTATCACCTGCAGGACGGTCTGCCCGCTGTGCCAGGCGGTGATTCCGATGTGGATCAGATCATCGCGATTGACCAGGCGCATCGGTGGCAAAGAATCAACAGCATTGATCAGTTGATCGGCAATACTGTTTGCCTCTTTAAGACTGCGATGCGGCAGTAATACGGCAAAATCACTGCGAAAATAGCGTGCCAGCAAAGCGCCGGGATAGCGCAGCACAAAGGTAGAGAGCATGTTGACGAAATTGAACAGGTACTCCTCAACCAGCGCTGGCTCCAGTGAATCTTTCAGCGCGTCCAGATCGGGCAGGCGCACCATCATCACCACACCATGGGTGCCGACAGCTTCCTGATCTTCCAGAAGGGTCGCGAGCTGGTTATCAAAGAACAGTCGGTTGTTAAGGCCAGTGCGTCCATCCTGCGCGGCAAAGGTGCGGATCAGCGTGTCGATACGCAGGCGCTGTTCGCCCGCTTCCTGCAGATCCGCCAGCAGTATATCCATCGCGCGACTCGCCCTGGGTGGCCACTCATCCACATCCCGTTTCGGCACAACCCCACGTTCGCCGTTGATAATCGCCTGTGCCCGTCCTTCAAGATGCTCCATGCCACGCCACTGACGACTAAGCCAGCGATGCATCATCAGCAGCAGCAGACTCATCACCAGCATGACCGTAAACAGAATGCCCAGCGTAGAGGTGCCGGTGATGGAGCGCAGCCAGGTTTTGGCAGGATCAAGGGTCACAACCCGCAGCTGTAAGCCGGTCTGGTGCATCAAAGGCACATCGACCTGGATAAAACGATTGGGTTCGTCTTCCAGCATCTGGTTTTCGTGTCGGGAGAGTGTGAGGAAAGTCTGCCTGCCGTTATGAAGGGAAATCTGCTCGGCATTCATTATTGGCATCATGCGCGTAAGCCAGTTATGAAGCTGTTCTGGCGTCTCGGAGAACATCGCCTGATCGACCTCGGTCGCCAGCACCTGCGCCCGATGTTCAACCCGCTGATGACTGAACCAGAAAACACTGAATGCGCAGCCTGCCAGCATCAATGACATCGCCAGCAGGCTTAAAAAGGTAATAAACGCAGATAATTTTGTGGTTAATCGCATCCCTGTGCCTGTATTGCTGCGGTGATAACCGGATCACCCCACCTTGTACCGTCAGCCTGACGAAAACGCGAGCAAAATAGCATAATTTGCCGCTGCCGACAGCGCCGAGTCGCATGAAGCCGAAGTATATCGTCGGGATAGGATTGCTGACGTTGATCCCGACACTTTTCAGCGCATTCTCATCGCACAGGCCAGCCAGGAAATTTCACATTTTCAGGGCGAAACTGGCTGATATCAGCGATAGTCATCATGCTGGTTGATGACATCCTGTCTGGAGAAGCCCCATGAAACGCATACCCTGTCTGACCGAAGCCGACGTAACGCCGGAAAGCATATTTAATATGAAGCGCCGCCAGGTGCTGAAAACGCTGGGACTAAGCGCTGCGGCGATGGGTATGCCGGGCGTGGCTAATGCCGATATTCTCAGCTGGTTCAAAGGCAACGATCGCCCACCTGCTCCAGCAGGCCGACCGCTCGACTTCACCAAACCGGCGCAATATCAGGCCGATCTGACGCTGACGCCTGCGGATAAAGTTTCCGGCTACAACAATTTCTATGAGTTCGGGCTGGATAAGGCCGATCCGGCTGCCAATGCCGGAACACTGAAAACAGAGCCCTGGAAACTGACCATTGATGGCGAAGTGGCGAAACCCCTAACCCTTGATATGGATGACATCTTCAAACGCTTTGCTATGGAGCAGCGAATCTATCGCATGCGCTGCGTAGAGGCCTGGTCGATGGTGGTGCCCTGGGTAGGCTTTGAGCTGAATAAACTTCTCTCGCTGGCGGAACCCACCAGCAAAGCGCGCTTTGTTGCCTTTCAGACGCTCTACGATCCTGAGCAGATGCCGGGCCAGAAAGATCGCTTTATTGGCGGTGGCCTCAATTATCCCTATGTCGAAGGTTTGCGTCTGGATGAAGCGATGCATCCGCTGACAATACTGACCACTGGCGTCTATGGCAAAGCGCTGCCGCCGCAGAATGGCGCGCCGATTCGTCTGACGGTGCCGTGGAAATATGGCTTTAAAGGCATTAAGTCGATCGTCAAAATTACGCTGACCGACAAACAGCCGCCGACCACCTGGAACCAGATTGCCGCCGACGAGTATGGTTTTTATGCCAATGTGAACCCCCACGTCAATCATCCACGCTGGTCACAGGCGACAGAGCGGTTTATTGGCCCGGGCGGCAGTCTGAAGGTCGAACGTCAGCCAACGCTGCTGTTTAACGGCTATGCCGAACAGGTGGCGTCGCTCTACCGCGGCATGGATTTACGGGAGAATTACTAAGTGGTCCGCCTGTCGATAAAACAGATCATGTGGCTCAAGGTGATCCTGCACCTGGCAGCCCTGTTGCCGCTGGTTTATCTGGTGCTTGCTGTGATGCAGGGTGGACTGAGTGCGGACCCGGCAAAAGATATTCAGCATTTTACCGGCCGCATGGCGCTGAAACTGCTGCTGGGTACGCTGCTGGTTTCACCCCTGGCACGCTACGGCAGGCAGCCGCTGTTAATCCGCACCCGGCGCCTGCTTGGCGTCTGGACATTTGTCTGGGCTTCTCTCCACCTGCTGAGCTACTACCTGCTGGAATTGGGCGTGGATAATCTGCGTCTGCTGGGCAGCGAACTCATCTCCCGTCCCTATCTGACGCTGGGAATTATCAGCTGGCTGATATTACTGGTCCTGGCGGTAACGTCATTTCAGCGCGCTCAGCGCAGGCTCGGTAAACGCTGGCAAACCCTGCACAATGCGGTCTATCTTGTGGCGATTCTGGTGCCGATTCACTATATCTGGTCGGTGAAAACCGTGTCCCCACAGCCACTTATCTATGCCCTCATTGCTGCACTGCTGTTAGCCTGGCGTTACAAAAAATTTCTCAAATGGTGGCCCCGCTAGCACTTCACCCGTTGTTTTCCTCTGCTGTTTTCTGATAAAAGATGTGGCCCGCAGGCCACATCCGATCATCTTCGCAGATAAGACCAGTATTTTGCTGCGAAATGACACGAAACGGATATAATGCCCGGCTTTATTGCTCGTCGGGTCTTCTTTTTCAGCCTGAAAGGTGACAAATGAAGATTCGCAAGGTATTTTACGCGATGCCTCAATGATTGCGGGAGATGGCAGCACGATGGCGCATAAATTACATATTCTGCTTTTAAACGGGCCCAACCTGAATCTGTTGGGAACACGTGAACCTGAGAAGTATGGTCATACCACGCTGAGTCAGATCGTTGACGATTTGACGCGTCAGGCAGACCAGTTGAATGTGGAGTTGAGCCACCTGCAAACCAATGCTGAATTTCAGCTGATTGATCGCATTCATGAGGCCAAAGGCAATGTGGATTACATCATCATTAATCCTGCCGCGTTTACCCATACCAGTGTCGCACTGCGTGATGCCCTGCTGGCGGTAGAAATACCGTTTATCGAGGTTCATCTCTCAAATGTGCATGCCCGCGAGCCCTTCCGTCATCACTCCTATCTTTCTGATGTTTCTGCTGGCGTGATCTGTGGGCTTGGCGCTGACGGCTACACATGGGCTTTACAAACGGCAGTAAAACGCCTGTCTCAAACTAATTAATCAAACTGAGTACGGAACCCCACTCATGGATATTCGTAAAATTAAAAAACTGATCGAACTGGTTGAAGAGTCTGGCATTTCTGAGCTGGAAATCTCTGAAGGTGAAGAGTCCGTTCGCATCAGTCGTGCACCTGCAAACGTGGGTTACCCGATGATGCAGCAGGCTTACGCTGCGCCGGTTCAACAGCCTGCTCTGGCGACAGCCGTTGCCCCTGTTGCAGCCGTTGCCGAAGCGGCACCGGCTGAAATCAGCGGTCACATCGTGCGTTCACCAATGGTAGGTACCTTCTACCGTACGCCGAGCCCGGATGCGAAAGCCTTTGTGGAAGTTGGCCAGAAAGTGAATGCCGGCGATACCCTGTGCATCGTCGAAGCTATGAAAATGATGAACCAGATCGAAGCTGACAAATCAGGCGTGGTGAAAGCTATCCTGGTTGAAAGCGGTCAGCCGGTCGAATTTGACGAGCCACTGGTTATCATCGAGTAACGGGGCAGATCATGCTGGATAAAATTGTTATTGCTAACCGTGGTGAGATCGCACTGCGCATTCTGCGTGCCTGTAAAGAACTGGGCATCAAGACTGTTGCGGTACACTCAAGCGCGGATCGTGACCTGAAGCACGTGCTGCTGGCAGACGAAACCGTCTGCATCGGCCCGGCGCAGTCAGTCAAAAGTTACCTCAACATCCCGGCGCTGATCTCTGCAGCAGAGATCACCGGCGCGGTGGCGATTCACCCCGGCTACGGCTTCCTCTCTGAGAATGCCGATTTTGCTGAGCAGGTTGAGCGCTCCGGCTTTATCTTTATCGGCCCGAAAGCAGACACCATTCGCCTGATGGGTGACAAAGTTTCTGCAATCAATGCGATGAAGAAAGCCGGCGTCCCGACCGTACCCGGTTCTGACGGTTCGCTGACGGATGATATGGAAAAAAACCGTGCCTTTGCCAAGCGCATCGGTTATCCGGTCATCATCAAAGCGTCTGGCGGCGGCGGCGGTCGTGGTATGCGCGTAGTGCGCGGCGACAAAGATCTGGAAGAATCCATCAACATGACGAAAGCGGAAGCCAAAGCGGCTTTTAACAACGACATGGTTTACATGGAGAAGTATCTGGAGAACCCGCGCCACATCGAGATTCAGGTACTGGCTGACGGTCAGGGCAACGCGATCTATCTGGGCGAACGTGACTGCTCCATGCAGCGTCGTCATCAGAAAGTTGTCGAAGAAGCGCCAGGCCCAGGCATCACAGAAGAACAGCGTCGCTTTATCGGCAACCGCTGTTCCCAGGCCTGTATTGAGATTGGCTATCGCGGCGCAGGTACCTTTGAGTTCCTGTACGAAAACGGTGAGTTCTACTTCATTGAGATGAACACCCGTATTCAGGTAGAACATCCGGTAACCGAGATGATCACCGGTGTGGACCTGATCAAAGAGCAACTGCGTATTGCTGCCGGTCAGCCACTGTCAATTAAACAGGAAGATGTGATCATTCGCGGACATGCGGTCGAGTGCCGTATCAACGCTGAAGATCCAGTCACCTTCCTGCCAAGCCCGGGTAAAATCACCCGCTTCCACGCGCCAGGCGGTTTTGGCGTGCGCTGGGAGTCGCATATTTACTCAGGCTACACCGTACCGCCTTATTACGACTCCATGATCGGCAAGCTGATCACCTATGGCGAAACGCGTGACGTGGCTATCGCTCGCATGAAAAATGCGCTGGCGGAACTGATTATCGACGGTATCAAAACCAACGTTGAACTGCAGATGAAAATCATGTCCGACGAAAACTTCCAGCACGGTGGAACCAATATCCACTATCTGGAGAAAAAACTCGGCTTGCACGAGAAATAATCGCAACGCTGAGTCAGTCTGAGGCCGGTTAATCCGGCCTTTTTCTTTTGCCGCTGGCGTTAAGGTTGAATCATGGATGCTCGTTTTATACAGGCACATAAAGAGGCGCGCTGGTCGCTTTACCTCACCCTGCTCTGGCTCGCTGCCTGGGGGCTCTCTGCCTGGTTGGGTGGCAATGCAATCGGTGTTACCGGCCTGCCGCGCTGGTTTGAACTCTCCTGCCTGTTTGCTCCCCTGTTGTTCATTTTTCTGTGCTGGATGATGGTGCGGGTGATTTTCCGCGACATGCCGCTGGAGGATAAAAGTGAACAATGAAATTATCCTGCCGTTACTGATTTATCTGGTGTTGATTGCCGCGCTGTCGGTGTTTGCCGTCCGTAAAAAGCGCGAAGGCAGCTTCCTCACTGAATACTTCCTTGGCAGCCGCTCCATGGGCGGGTTTGTGCTGGCGATGACGCTCACTACCACCTATATCAGCGCCAGCTCATTTATTGGGGGTCCCGGTGCCGCCTACAAATATGGACTGGGCTGGGTATTGCTGGCAATGGTGCAGGTGCCCGCCGTCTGGCTATCGCTGGGTGTGCTGGGGAAAAAGTTTGCCATTCTGGCACGTAAGCACAATGCGGTGACGCTGAATGATATGCTCTATGCCCGCTATCAAAGCCCGCTGCTGATCTGGCTGGCGAGTCTGAGTCTGCTGATTGCCTTTATCGGTGCCATGACGGTGCAGTTTATTGGCGGTGCGCGGCTGCTCGAAACCGCCGCTGGCATTCCTTATGACACCGGCCTGCTGATTTTTGGTGGCACAATCGCGCTCTATACCGCGTTCGGTGGATTCCGTGCCAGCGTGCTCAACGACGCCATGCAGGGCATTGTGATGCTGATTGGCACCTTTCTGCTGCTATTCGCAGTGATTCATCAGGCAGGTGGCCTGAGTACGGCGGTGCAGAAACTGCACGACATCGATCCGGCTCTGCTGTCCCCTCAGGGGCCGGGCGAGATTATTACGCCAACCTTCCTCAGTTCGTTCGTCGTGCTGGTCTGCTTTGGGGTGATTGGCCTGCCGCATACGGCGGTGCGCTGTATCTCTTATAAAGACAGTAAGGCCGTCCATCGGGCCATTATTCTGGGCACCATTGTCGTAGTGGTATTGATGCTGGGCATGCATCTGGCCGGTGCGCTGGGCCGCGCGGTACTGCCGAATCTGGCCGTGCCGGATAGCGTTATTCCGACACTGATGATTACTGTTCTGCCACCGTTAGCGGCCGGGCTGTTCCTGGCGGCCCCGATGGCCGCAATTATGTCGACCATCAATGCCCAGCTGTTACAGGCTTCAGCCACGCTGATTAAAGATCTCTACCTGCGTATCGCCCCGCAGCAGCTGGAAAATGAGACGCGACTGCGGCTGTTATCTGGCACCATTACCTTCGCACTGGGTATCCTGCTGCTGATTGCGGCCTGGAATCCGCCCGATATGATTATCTGGCTCAACCTGCTGGCATTTGGCGGCCTGGAGGCGGTTTTCCTCTGGCCGCTGGTTCTCGGCCTCTACTGGGAACGTGCCAATGCCGCAGGCGCCATCACCGGCATGGTAGTGGGTGGAGGCTGCTACGCTTTTATGGCGAGCCTTAACCTGCAGATTCTGGGTTTTCACCCTATCGTGCCCTCCCTGCTTTTAAGCCTGCTGGCATTTCTGGTGGGTAACCTGTTTGGACGCGCGCCGCACGTGGCGGACGCGCCGCAACATTGACGGAAAGAGAGACGTTATGCCGTGGATTCAAATCAAAATTAACAGCTCAGGTGAACATGCGGAAACGCTGAGCGATGCGCTGATGGAGATCGGTGCGGTTTCAGTCACCTTTCAGGATACCAACGACACGCCGGTGTATGAGCCGCTGCCAGGCGAAACGCGCCTGTGGGGCGATACCGACGTTATCGGCCTGTTCGATGCAGAAACGGATATGGTCCTGATTACTACCGAACTGACACAACATCCGCTGCTGGGAGACGGTTTTCGTCACCGGATCGAGCAGATCGAGGATAAAGACTGGGAGCGCGAATGGATGGAGAACTTCCACCCGATGCGCTTCGGCGAACGTCTCTGGATCTGTCCGAGCTGGCGTGATGTGCCGGATCCTGATGCCGTCAACGTCATGCTGGATCCCGGCCTGGCGTTTGGCACCGGCACCCATCCCACCACCTCGCTCTGCCTGACCTGGCTCGATGGGCTGGATCTGGAAGGCAAAACGGTGATCGATTTCGGCTGTGGTTCGGGGATCCTGGCGATCGCCGCACTGAAGCTGGGCGCGGCTCAGGCGATCGGGATTGATATCGATCCGCAGGCTATTCAGGCCAGCCGGGATAATGCTGAGCGCAACGGCGTCTCCGATCGCCTGTCGCTCTATCTGCCCCACCAGCAACCCGAAAATCTGCAGGCTGATGTGGTGGTGGCCAATATCCTGGCCGGCCCGCTACGTGAACTGGCCCCGCTGATCGGTGTACTGCCGAAGTCTGGCGGTCATCTGGGCCTCTCGGGCGTGTTAGAGAGCCAGGCAGAGAGCGTCTGCGAAGCGTATGTCAGCGCGTTCACGCTCGACCCGGTTGCGGTTAAAGAGGAATGGTGCCGGATTACCGGGATTAAATCCTGATTTTTGCGTTTGTCCGTTTGCACTGATATCGCCGTCGTCGTAACAAAGCGGCTTAACAGAATATTCAGCCAACCCGTAGCGTAAGTTGCGGGCTTTCCCGATTTGAAATGGATGCTTGTATCGTTAATCACGGCATGTGACGTTTTTTATCTGGCGAATTGACGTACTTTTCTGGAAAAACTTTTGCTCACAATTTCAGCATAAATAGCTAAATCATTGTTATTTAATAATAATAATGAATAGCATCGATCATCATCCGGATTTCATTGATCTTTCTTGCTGATTGTTCAAAGTTTGGCCTTTCATCTTCCTGCAAAAATGCGTAATATACGCCGCCTTGCAGACACAGTATGGCCATTCTGACTTCATGCGTATTGGAAACCTCCAGCTGAGAAATCGACTGATTGCAGCACCGATGGCCGGTATTACCGACAGGCCGTTCAGGACGCTGTGTCACGAAATGGGTGCAGGCATGGCAGTTTCTGAGATGCTGTCTTCTAACCCGGAAGTCTGGGCTAGCGACAAATCTCGATTACGTATGGTTCACAGTGATGAGCCAGGCATTCGCGCCGTGCAAATTGCCGGTTGCGATCCCAGTGAAATGGCGCAAGCTGCACGCATTAATGTCGAGGCTGGTGCACAGGTCATCGACATTAATATGGGATGCCCTGCCAAGAAGGTTAACCGCAAAATGGCGGGTTCAGCCTTATTGCAATATCCCACCGTGGTGGAGTCCATTCTCTCCGCAGTGGTTAATGCAGTGAACGTGCCGGTCACGCTGAAAATTCGTACTGGCTGGGATCCTGAAAACAGGAACTGTGTCGCGATTGCCCAATTGGCTGAACGCTGCGGTATACAGGCTCTGACGATACATGGTCGCACTCGTGCCTGCCTGTTCAACGGAGAAGCTGAGTATGACAGCATTCGGACAGTTAAGCAGAGTGTCTCCATTCCGATTATCGCGAATGGAGACATAACTGACCCGCATAAAGCCAGAGCGGTGCTCGACTATACAGGGGCCGATGCTCTGATGATAGGACGCGCTGCTCAGGGAAGACCGTGGATCTTCCGGGAAATCCAGCATTATCTGGACACTGGGGAGTTGCTTGCCCCGCTGCCGATGGCAGAGGTCAAGCGCTTGCTTGTTTCGCATATACGTGAGCTGCACGACTTTTACGGTTCAGGCAAGGGATACCGTATAGCGCGAAAGCACGTCTCCTGGTACCTGCAGGAGCACGCCCCGAATGACCAGTTTCGGCGCACATTCAACGCCATAGAGGATGCCAGCGAACAGCTGGAGGCGTTGGAGGCATACTTCGAAAATCTTGCGTAACGAAATAAAGAGCTGAAAGAACTATGTTCGAACAACGCGTAAATTCTGACGTACTGACCGTTTCTACCGTTAACTCACAGGATCAGGTAACTCAAAAACCTTTGCGTGATTCGGTTAAACAGGCACTGAAGAACTATTTTGCTCAACTGAATGGTCAGGATGTGAGCGACCTGTATGAGCTGGTTTTGGCTGAAGTCGAGCAGCCTCTGTTGGACATGGTGATGCAGTATACCCGTGGCAACCAGACCCGTGCTGCCCTGATGATGGGTATCAACCGCGGTACGCTGCGTAAGAAATTGAAAAAATACGGCATGAACTGATTTTTAGTTCTGTCTGTTAATCACGCCAGCCTTCGGGCTGGCGTTTTTATTTGTGCGTCATCGCACAAAGTAACGGCAGGAAGCGTGAAACAGTTGCCTGCCGTATGGTAACTATAGTTGCAATCGCTGGTGTGATATTTCACCTTCTCGCTTTTGTCCGCCTGGATTTGATTTAAGTAATGTTCTGTCGCCCGTCTTGCTGCCTGTGCCCGCCACTGCTGGGCATGTGACTTCCTGCGCATAAAAAAGTAACGCCTTCCTTTCATACATTTCTGCCTGAGCGAGCGCTCACACTGCTCTCATCTAGTGAAACTATTTGCACTAAATGTGATCGGGTCGACTCGCATTGCTTCCTTTTGGTGCGCCATATTAGCGAAACTTTCCAGGTGCTTCTGATTATTAACCGTTCTTTCATACGAATTCAGGATCCTGCAAACCTGGCATCAGCTTTGCAGAGTCGTGAATGGCTGACCGCCACAGACAGGAAAAACGCACACTAAAGTGCGCAAACATAACAACATGATCCCGCCACACAGGATGCTTTATGAAAAAGATGATGCTCTCTACGCTGATCGCTGCCGCCTCGCTGGTTGCCATTGCTCAGCAGGCACACGCAGGCACCACACTGGATGCGATTAAGAAAAAAGGTTTTGTTCAATGTGGTATCAGTGACGGCCTGCCGGGCTTCTCCTATGCAGATGCTGGCGGCAAGTTTACCGGTATCGATGTGGATGTGTGTCGTGCTGCTGCTGCCGCGGTATTCGGCGATGCGACCAAAGTGAAATACACCCCGCTGACCGCGAAAGAGCGTTTTACCGCGCTGCAGTCAGGCGAAGTGGATGTACTTTCACGTAACACCACCTGGACCTCATCGCGTGATGGCGGCATGGGCTTCCTGTTTGCGGGCGTGAACTATTACGACGGCATCGGCTTCCTGACTCACCAGAAAGCCGGACTTAAAAGTGCGAAAGAGCTGGATGGTGCCACCGTCTGTATTCAGGCTGGAACCGACACCGAGCTGAACGTGGCAGACTTCTTCAAAGCCAACAAAATGCAATATACGCCGGTGACCTTTGATCGCTCTGACGAATCTGCTAAGGCGCTGGACAGCGGTCGCTGCGATACGCTGGCGTCCGATCAGTCTCAGCTTTATGCCTTGCGTATTAAGCTCGGCAAACCTGACGAGTTTATCGTCCTGCCAGAAGTGATCTCCAAAGAGCCGCTGGGACCGCTGGTGCGTCGTGGCGATGATGACTGGTTCACCATCGTCAAATGGTCGCTTTACGCCATGCTGAATGCCGAAGAGATGGGCATCAACTCGAAGAACGTTGATCAGATGACAGCTAAGCCGACCACGCCAGATATGGCGCATCTGCTGGGTGCTGAGGGTGATTTTGGTAAAGATCTGAAGCTGGATAATAAGTGGGCCTACAACATCATCAAACAGGTCGGCAACTATCAGGAAAGCTTTGACCGCAACGTCGGTAAAGACAGTGCACTGAAGATCGCGCGCGGTCAGAATGCGTTGTGGAACCAGGGCGGGATTCAATACGCACCACCGGTACGTTAACAGACCTCACCAATCGGGCACCGTATTCTGCGGTGCCCTACCCCGGCTTTCGTTACTGAGGTTTCAACATGTCACAACGCCCAACCGTGAAAAGGGATTTTTCATTTGGTAATCCCACGGTTCGCGCCTGGATTTATCAGTTCATCGCCGTCGTCGCGGTGCTTGGTGTGGTGGGTTATCTGGTACATAACACCATCATTAACCTCGCCAATCGCGGCATTACATCAGGGTTTGGATTTCTTGAGCGCACTGCCGGCTTCGGCATCGTTCAGCATCTGATAGAGTACACGGAGGGAGATACCTACGCACGCGTGTTTCTGGTCGGATTAACCAACACGCTGTTGGTTTCTGCACTCTGTATTGTTTTTGCGTCAATTCTCGGCTTTGCGGTCGGTCTTGCCCGTCTTTCTGACAACTGGCTGCTGCGGAAACTCTCGAATATCTATATCGAAACCTTCCGTAATATCCCCCCTCTGCTGCAAATCTTCTTCTGGTACTTCGCGGTATTACGCAATCTGCCAGGCCCACGTCAGGCGCTGAATGCGTTCGACCTGGCCTATGTCAGCAATCGCGGACTCTACGTCCCGTGGCCAACCTATGCACCAGGCAGCTGGCCGTTTGTTATCGCACTGCTGCTGGCCGTGGCTGTCAGCTATGGCCTGTACCGCTTTAACCGTCAGCATCAGCTGAAAACCGGTGAGTTACGTCGTACATGGCCCGCAGCCGTTGCAATGCTCATCCTCTTTCCTTTGCTTGCACACCTTGGGTTTGGAGCAGCGACGCACTGGGATGTGCCGCAACTACGCGGGTTCAATTTCCGTGGCGGCTCGGTGATGATTCCGGAACTGGCAGCACTGACGCTGGCACTGTCGATCTATACCTCGTCGTTTATTGCTGAAGTGATCCGATCCGGGATTCAGTCGGTGCCACATGGTCAGCACGAAGCTGCACGATCGCTGGGTCTGCCGAATCCGGTGACGCTGCGTCAGGTGATTATTCCACAGGCCATGCGCGTCATTATTCCGCCGCTCACCAGCCAGTATCTGAACATCGTGAAGAACTCCTCACTGGCCGCTGCTATCGGTTATCCCGATATGGTGTCGCTGTTCGCGGGATCGGTGCTGAATCAGACCGGTCAGGCTATTGAGACAATTGCTATCACAATGGGCGTTTACCTGATTATCAGTCTGCTGATATCGCTGCTTATGAACTTCTACAACCGCAAAATTGCGCTGGTTGAGCGTTAAGAGAACGGGATAACTATGTCTGTCACTACGCATGAAACGCCCCCCATCCCGACGACGCCTGTCAGTCGCGCCTGGCTTTGGGCTCGTAAGAATCTGTTTTCCAGCTGGTTTAATACGTTACTGACGCTGTTTTGCATCTGGGTCATCTGGCACGTCATTCCGCCTGCGCTGAACTGGCTGATCTTTCAGGCTAACTGGATCGGTACGACACGCGCCGATTGCACTAAAGAAGGTGCCTGTTGGGTCTTTATCCATGCTCGTTTCGGTCAGTTCATGTATGGGCTTTATCCACATGAGCTGCGCTGGCGTATTAACCTGGCGCTGGTGATTGGCCTGCTGTCGATTGTGCCGATGTTCCTCAAAAGCCTGCCCTACCGTGGACGCTACATTGCGGCCTGGGCCGTCATCTATCCGGTGATTGTCTGGTTCCTGCTGTATGGCGGCTATCTGGGACTGGAACGTGTGGAAACACGTCAGTGGGGCGGGTTAACGCTGACGCTGATTATCGCGTCGGTGGGGATTGCTGGTGCGCTGCCGCTGGGCATCCTGCTGGCGCTTGGCCGTCGCTCACGGATGCCGGTTGTGCGTACGCTGTCGATTATCTTTATCGAGTTCTGGCGCGGCGTTCCGCTGATTACCGTGCTGTTTATGTCATCGGTGATGCTGCCGCTGTTTATGTCTGAAGGTACGACTATCGACAAGCTGGTACGTGCGCTGGTCGGTGTGATCCTGTTCCAGTCTGCTTATGTGGCGGAAGTGGTGCGCGGTGGCCTGCAGGCATTACCGAAGGGTCAGTATGAGGCTGCAGAATCGCTGGCGCTGGGCTACTGGAAAACGCAGATGTTGGTCATTCTTCCCCAGGCACTGAAGCTCACCATCCCTGGCCTGGTTAACACCATCATCGCGCTGTTTAAAGATACCAGCCTGGTCAT
This sequence comes from Pantoea sp. XY16, assembly GCF_025153065.1. Taxonomy (NCBI): domain Bacteria; kingdom Pseudomonadati; phylum Pseudomonadota; class Gammaproteobacteria; order Enterobacterales; family Erwiniaceae; genus Pantoea; species Pantoea sp. XY16. Next base: position 40,911 of record NZ_JANZNP010000020.1, read on the forward strand.
CATCATTGGTCTTTTCGATCTGTTCAGCAGCGTCCAGCAGGCAACGGTCGATCCAACCTGGCTGGGCATGTCGACTGAAGGTTATGTCTTTGCTGCACTGGTCTATTGGATTTTCTGTTTTAGCATGTCGCGCTACAGCCAGTATCTGGAAAAGCGCTTTCACACCGGGCGTACATCGCACTGAGGTTTTACATGACTGACTCTATAACACACTCTTCCGACGCGTTGATGATTTCGCTTGAGAACGTGAATAAATGGTACGGGCAGTTTCACGTACTGAAAGACATCAACCTGCAGGTTAAACCCCGTGAGCGCATCGTGCTGTGCGGCCCTTCCGGCTCCGGCAAATCGACCACGATCCGCTGCATCAACCATCTGGAAGAGCATCAGCAGGGACGCATTATTGTTGACGGTATCCATCTTAATGACGACGTACGTAACATTGAGCGCGTACGCACAGAAGTGGGGATGGTATTTCAGCACTTCAATCTCTTCCCGCATCTGACTGTTTTGCAAAACTGCACGCTGGCACCTTCCTGGGTGAGAAAGATTCCAAAGAAGGAAGCGGATGAACTGGCCATGCACTATCTGCAACGCGTGCGCATTGCAGAGCATGCACATAAGTTTCCGGGTCAGCTTTCCGGCGGACAGCAGCAACGCGTCGCTATCGCTCGCTCACTCTGTATGAAACCAAAAATTATGCTGTTTGATGAGCCAACCTCAGCGCTGGATCCGGAGATGGTTAAAGAGGTGCTGGACACGATGATTGGTCTGGCGGAGGATGGGATGACCATGCTTTGCGTCACCCACGAAATGGGCTTTGCCCGAACGGTTGCTGACCGGGTGATCTTTATGGATCGGGGTGAGATCGTCGAAGTTGCCCCACCGCAGGAGTTCTTTTCTAATCCAAAATCGGAGCGTACCCGGGCGTTTTTATCGCAGGTTATTCACTGATTACCGACCCCGTTATCTTACCACCCGGCCTGGTGCCGGGTTTTTTATGGCATTTATACACTTTAATCAGCTGAATGAGCCGATGCGGTGATAAAGGCACAGAAAACCGGGCTGATATGAGGGAGTTTTAGTGCGGATTATCGGATTGCCACAACGAAAAAAGCCCTTCGCATACGCGAAGGGCTCTCTCTTATTTGATGCCTGGCAGTTCCCTACTCTCGCATGGGGAGACCCCACACTACCATCGGCGCTACGGCGTTTCACTTCTG